>JBMFHR010000027.1:0-12707 GCA_049976725.1 Conexivisphaera sp.
GCGCGTCGCGGAGCAGCTCAGGGAGCTCCTCGCGAGCGCCGCCTCCTGAGCGGATCAGGCGCTTATCCCGAGCAGCTCGGGATAGTACTCCCTCATCAGGCGGTCCATGCTCACCCTGGCGGTGAAGCCCCTGAGCGCGCTGAGCCCCACCCTGTGGAAGGACTCCGGGTCCTCGGAGTACATGCGGTGCACCTTCACCAGCAGGTCCCTGAGCTGCGCGTACTCGGCCTCGCTGATCCTGCGCCCCTCCTCGCTCCCATAGTCCAACATGTTCCTCAGGTCCTCGCCGAAGAGCCACCCGTTTACCCCGTCGACCACCAGCTCTAGCACGCCCCCGTCCCTCGAGGATATCGTGGGCACGCCGTTGATCCCGGCCTTCATGTAGCTGGTCCCGCAGGCCTCCCACCCAGAGAATGGGGTGAACAGCAGCACGTCCCCGCCGCTGAGGACGACCTTCGCCTCCCTCACCCCGAAGTTGGGCAGGTAGACGACGTTGTCCAGCTCCCTGTGGAGCTTCATGAACGTCCTCATCCACTCCAGGCCCATCCCGTCCGCCGGGTGCGCCTTGCCGCCCAGGACGAACGTTATGGGGAGGTCCCTCAGGTCGGAGGCCAGCCGCGCCGCGAACTCCGGCCTCTTGTAGGGGACGAGCCGCCTGGCCCAGACGACCACCATCCTGCCGTCCAGGTCCACGTCCTTGTGCTCCCTGAGCAGGGCCTCCAGCTCCCCCCTGAGCCTCCTCCTGGCCTCCAGGAACCCGTCCATGTCCAGGTCGTGGTTCATGTACATCGACCTGACCTCCGGGCGCATCCACCTCTCCAGGTTGACGCCGTTCGTCACGTAGCTCAGCTTCTCGACGTGGTGCGGGAAGACCCTCGCGAGGACATCCATGTGCTTCGCCGAGACCGCGAACGCGTGCCTGGCCATCGAGAGTCCAAGCTCCGTGAGGGTGACCTTCTCGCTGGCGAACGCGTAGCCGTACTCGGCGGCGAAGTACTCCCTGGGGAACGAGGGATGGCCCCAGGGGCCGGCCGTGTGCACGATCATCCTGTACTTGCCGGGCAGCCTGAGGGACAGCGGGAGGAGCGCCGCGTACGCCTCCTGGAGGTCGATGAACTCTATGTTGTCGAGCCCCACATTCCTCCTGAGGTACGCCTCGCTGGCCCTGGCCAGCAGAGCGTACTTCAGGAACATCTCCTCCGGGCCCGAGTCCACGTAGAGCCTGTCCGCCAGCCCGGCGGCCCAGTCGGGCGAGGCGGGGCTCAGGAACACCGCCCTCGCGCTGCCCTCCGCCAGCTCCAGCGCCCGCACGGAGACCTCCTGGCCCCTGAGCGTGATCCTGAACTCGTCGGCCGCCCTCAGCCGCTCCGTGAACTCCTTCGGCTGGGGCTGTGGCCTCGGCACGGGCCTCCCCTCAGCGTCGAAGTCGTACTCCACGTAGCCGTTCCTGTAGTAGAGCGTCAGCACCCTGTAGTCCAGGCCCATCCTGGCCGCCGCGTAGAACTTGTCCCCCTCCAGGACCCCGAGCCCGCCGGCGTACGTGTTCCCTTGGTCCAGCGCGAGGTCCGGCGTTACGCTGACCGCCACGCGCCGCGACATGCCGAGTAGCGAGGGTAGTCATCTATTTAAGCGTGGCATGCGTACATCGAACGTGGCGCGTCTCGCCGCCTTCATGTTCGAGATGCATCAGCCGAGGAGGATCAGGCCGCTGAGCCCCCGCGCGCTGATGGAGCGCTCCCGCGACGCCAGCGCGTCCTACGACTCGCTGCTGGACACCCAGGTCTTCCGCCGCGTGGCGGCCAGGTGCTACCTGCCCGCCTCAAAGATACTCGCTGATGCGGCCGGGCGCGGCTTCAGGTTCTCGTTCAGCCCGAGCGGCGTATGGATGGAGCAGGCGGAGTCGCTGGCGCCCGAGGTCATCTCGGAGCTCAGGGCGGCGGTCGACGCGGGGGCGGAGCCGGTCGCCCAGCCGTACTACCACGGCGTGTCGCCGCTGCTCGAGGACCTGGACGAGATGGAGGAGCAGGTGCGCCAGCAGGCGGAGCGCGTGGAGGCCACCTTCGGGAGGAAGCCGATGGCCGCTGAGGCGACCGAGATGCTGTACGACGACGGGATAGCCGCCGCGATGTCCCGCGCGGGCTTCGGGCTGGTGCTGACCGAGGGGGCCGAGAGGGTCCTGGGCTGGAGGAGCCCCAACTACCTCTACAGGTCCCGCGCGGGGCCGCTGGTCCTCATGAGGAACTACCGGCTGAGCGACGACGTGGCGTTCAGGTTCTCGAACTCCTCGTGGGACCAGTATCCCCTGACTGCGGACAAGTACGCCTCCTGGATAGCCGCGAGCCCCGGCGACGTGGTCTTCATAGCAATGGATTTCGAGACATTCGGCGAGCACCACTGGGCGGAGACGGGCATACTCGAGTTCCTGGCCGCTCTGCCCCGCGAGCTGGAGGCCGCGGGCGTCGAGGTCGCCGGGCTCTCTGAGGTGGCCCGCAGGCTCTCGCCAGCGGACTACGTCGACGTGCCCCGCGGCAGCACGGTCAGCTGGGCCGACGTGGAGAAGGATGCGAGCGCCTGGGCGGGGTCGGACGAGCAGGCCCACGCGCTGGCCCTCTACGAGGAGGTCGGCTCCTACGCGCGCGCCGTCGGCGGCGAGGCCCTGCTTCACTGGAGGTACCTCGGGGTGAGCGACAACTTCTACTACATGTCGGACAAGCGCGGTCCATCCGGCGACGTGCACAACTACTTCAGCCCCTACAAGGACCCCCTGAGCGCGTACACGAGCTACCTGTACTCGCTCCTCTCGCTTTACGCGGACGTGCTGCACGCCTACTCCCGGAGCGTGCACGCGAGCGCCTGGCGCCTCAGGACGCCCCGCAGGCTCTCGTTCATCGTGAGGGCGCCGGAGGGCGACGTGGAGCTGAGGACGCTGGAGGATCTGCGCCGCTGCGCGTCGGAGTGTCCCTCGGCGATCGGGGAGCACCTCTCGAGGGGGGACGTGCAGTCGTGGGTCAGGCACGTGTTCCTCTGGGATCGCCTGGCCGACGAGCTGGACGCCGCCGCCCAGTCCCCCGATCCGGTCCACCGGATGGAGTCCGCTCTCGCGGCCCGGCACCGTTAAATAAAAGGTCAGTCCCACATCGCAGCGTGGCCGCGCCCACTGCTGCCCCGCCCAGGGTGCACCTGACCAGGGGCGGCGACGTGTACGTTGAGTCCACGGCCGCGGAGAACCCCGACTGGGGGTTCGCCAGGAACCTCCAGGTGATCCTGAAGGACGACCTGCTCGAGTACTCGACCTCTGTCTTCGACGCGCCCATCCCGGGCCCCCGCGGCCAGCTGCACGGCGCGAACAGGGACTTCTCGTGGCAGGGCCTACTGGCAGGTCCAGTGGGCAACCGCATCTACAAGGTAATTGACGGGATCTACTACGCCCCGCTCAGCGGCGAGCCGCTGAGCCCGCTCTCGGTGAGGTCCTGGAGGACGTCCGTCCAGTACCTCTACTCCGATCCCGACGACAGGACGTACAAGGTGGACGTCAGCCTGAGGATCGAGGGCGGAACGGGCAGGCTGGCGGTGCGCGCGTCCCGCCCAACACTCTTCGTCCCCATCCTGGACCTCAGGGACGCAGAGTCCGGGTCCACACCCGAGCAGTCGGTGGAGGTCGGCCGCGGGGAGGCCACGGTGAGGTCCGACCAGGTCCCCCTGGCCGTCCGCCTCAGGTGGAACGGCGGCTCGAGCGAGCTGGGCCTCCGGATAAACTGGTGGTACAAGCTGGGCGACGGCTTCAGGTACGTGGACGGCGACGTGGTCCGCTTCGCCGGGCACTCGCGGAGCGTCTACGCGCCACTCGCCGCGGAGTCGCAGGACGGCCGCTTCGACGTGGAGATCCCGCTGCCGGCCCGGGCCAGGAACCCCCGCTGCGGCTCCGGGCTCAACGAGTCGATCGCAAAGCTGGCAGACTCACTAAGCGCGCCCCCCGGCGTCCGCGAGGCGATAGCCCTGAGGGTCAACCGCCTGGCCTCCTTCGGCGTCCGCGAGGACTCCCTGCAGTATCCCGAGGCGGGCGCCATGTGGTTCAGGCGTCCCTGGGCCAGGGACCTCGTGGAGGGGCTGAGGTGGAACCTGGTCACCTACGTCGAGGTGCTCGGCTGCGGGGAGTGGCTCTCGAGCATCGTGGCGTCGCTCCTCAGGTCCGCGCTCGAGGACGGCGGCACGAGGGTCCTGCCGGGATCCCGCGAGTACGCGAGCGACGCCTTCCCGCAGCTGCTCAACGTGGCGGTCTCGGCCGCGTCGCTTCTGGGCTCAGCGGAGATGCTCAGGTCGGCCGCCAAGGTCGCGGAGGCCGCCTCGGCCTCCCTCCTGGGGGAGGGGTTCTCCGGCTGCAGGCTGAGGGACGGGATGGTGCTGTGCCCTGCCAACTCCTCGTGGATCGACGTGGTCCGTCCCCTCGGCGATTCTGCGTGGCCCGACCGCCTGCCCATCGAGTGGGTGGGCTCCTCGGATCCCGCCGGGCTCTACGCGCTGGTGGAGGTCAACGCCCTCTACATAGAGTCCTACTCGCGGCTCGCCCAGGCCCTCAGGGCGTCCGGGGAGCGGGTACCCGCGCGCGTCGCCGGGCTCCTGGAGGAGCTGACCGACGGCTATAGGAGGCACTTCTACGCCCCGGGCAGGCTGCCCCCCCTCACGCACGATCCGTCCACCGGCCGCTCCGATGGAACCCGGGGGTCGCCGGCGGTCGAGGCAATGGCCGTCCTGAGGGGGCTGATCTACTCGCCCGAGGATCTGTCCGGCGCGTGGTCCCAGGTCGAGGGAATGATCTGGAGCAGGCGCATGATCGTGCTCGGCGACGGCGCGGCGCCCTTCGGCATCGTCGCGAGGGACGTCGAGAGGAGGCCCTACCTGGGGGACGCCGAGTACCACGGCTACGTCCTTTGGCCGAGGGACACTCCCTACCTGCTGGAGCTCATGGAGGCCCTCTCCATGGACACGTCGGGCGTGCTCGTCAACAACCTGGACCACATGTTGGCCGAGGGGGCCATCGGCTACGCGTCGGAGCTCTTCAGCGCCCCCCTGGGGGGCAACCCCAGTCCCTCGGGCGAGTCCGGGAACCCGGTCCCCGTGAAGAACCCGGCCCAGTACTGGAGCCATTGGTGCGATCCTTATTTGGAGCGGTTTGGGTGGAGGCGCGGATGATGTCCGAGTCCAGGCTGAGGGACCTGCTCCGTGCTATGCACCTGCTCGGCGCGGTGAGGGAGGACAGTGCGGTCGCCCCCCACGCCCTGTGCCCGCTCATGCCGGACCTGCCGTTCTCCGAGGTCTCAAGGCTCATGGAGCTGGGCGAGAGGATGGGCTACCTCTCGAGGATAGACGATCGGTTCTACCTGACGTTCAGGGGCGAGATCTCCGTGATATCGATATCGAGCTAGCAGGGTAGTGGCGTTGCGCACGGTGCTCATGATCTCCTGGGTCCCCGGAGGGGGGCCGGACGGCGACCCGGCCGCCGACGCGGCCTCCCTGCGCTCGGCCGCCGCGCTGCACCTGTACGCGTGGGGCTCCGACGGCCCGCTGGAGGGCCGCCGTTACCCGGTGGCGATAACGATCAAGACTAACACCAGCCTCGTCTCCGCGGTCATAGCGTCCATGGGAGACTTCGCGCGCGCGATCTCGCGCCTGCTCGACTCCGAGGTCGATCCGTGCGACGTCTCCGCGGTGGTCGGCTACGGGTGGGCCGGAGCCACCCTGGGCTCCGTCATCAAGGAGTGGCTCGGAGCGCCGCTGATCTCCTCGCTCGGGGACTCCGCACCGTCGGGATCCGACCTCCAGTCCGCCGCGATAAGGAACCTCGAGATGCGCTCCGCCCACGGATCCGACCTCGTGGTCGCTCGCACCCGCTCCGCCCTGCTCAGGGTAAGGTACATGCACCAGGTCCCCGCGGACAGGACCGCGCTGGCCGAGACGCCGGCCGAGATGGCGTCCCTCCTGGAGAGGCAGCTGGGGCCATGAGGGTGCTCCACCTCAGCTGGGAGTACCCGCCCAGGATCGTGGGCGGCCTCTCCAGGCACGTGTACGGGCTCTCTAGGGCGCTAGCGGGCCGGGGGGTTGAGGTCGTGGTGATCACGCTCGAGTACCCGGGGCTCTCCGAAGTCGAGGTTAAGGGGAACCTGAAGGTGGTGAGGGTCCAGAGCTCCGGTTATCCCTCCCCGGACTTCCCCGCCTGGGTCCACCAGTTCAACCTCCGCATGGTCGAGGCCGCGCTGAGGGAGGGCGACTTCGACCTGATCCACGCCCACGACTGGCTCTCCGCGCCCGCCGGCATAGCGCTGAAGCACATGCTCCGCAGGCCCCTGATCTCCACGATACACTCCACGGAGTGCGGCAGGAGGTCGGGGATACGCGACGATCTTCAGAGGCACATAAGCGAGGTGGAGTGGTGGCTGGCGTACGAGAGCTGGAGGATCATAGCCTGCAGTCGCTACATGGTGGGGGAGCTGAACGGCTGCCTGGGGGTGCCCGCGGACAAGGTCGACGTGATCCCCAACGGCTTCACGCCGCTGGCCCCTCCGGACGCGGACCCGGCGGCCATAAAGCGCAGGTACGCGTCGGACAGCGAGAGGATGGTGTTCTTCGTGGGCCGCATGGTCCATGAGAAGGGCGTATCGGTCCTGGTGGACGCGGCGCTGGAGCTCCTGGGCCGCAGGCGCGACGTGAAGTTCGTGCTGGCCGGGGACGGGCCGCTCCGGCTCGACCTGATGCGGCGCGTCGAGTCCTCCGGCCTGGCCGAGAAGTTCTACTTCCTCGGGTTCGTGAGCGATGAGGAGCTGGCCGAGCTGTACGCGGCGGCGGACCTCGCGGTCTTCCCCAGCATATACGAGCCCTTCGGGATAGTGGCCCTCGAGGCCATGTCCATGGGCAAGCCCGTCGTGGTCTCGGACGTAGGGGGGCTCGCCGAGGTCGTGGAGAACGGGGTCAACGGGCTGAAGTTCCCGTGCTGCGATCCCCACGCCCTGGCCTGGGCCATATCCTGGATGCTTGACCATCCCGACGAGGCCTCCAGGATGGGCGCTGAGGGCGCGAGGATCGCGCGCGAGCGCTACTCCTGGGACGTCCTCTCGGGCCGCACGCTGGACGTCTACAGGAGGGTCCTGGACGAGTACGAGCGCTCCGGCTGGCGCGCTAGGACCTGCCGGCGACCTCCGAGTACAAATCCAGCGTTCTCCTGACGGTCACGTCCCACGTGAAGTTCTCTAGGACCCTCCTCCTGCCGTTCTCACCCATGCGCCTCATCTCGTCCGCGTCGGCCAGCGCCGCCAATATGCCCCAGGCTATGTCGCCCGGGTCCCGCCCGTCCACGTGGATCCCACACTTATCGGGTCCCGACGGCACCACGATCTCGCGCAGGCCGCTGCAGCCGCTGGCCCCCACCACGACGGGCTTGCCCATGGACATGGCCTCGAGGGCCACTATCCCGAAGGGCTCGTATATGCTGGGGAAGACCGCGAGGTCCGCCGCCGCGTAGTACGCGAGCTTCTCGCCGAGCTCCAGGAACCTGTCGACGAGGAAAACCGAGCCCTCGAGGCCGAGCTCGCGCACCCGCCTCAGCAGGCTATCCCTGAGGTTCCCCTGTCCCACCATGACGAGCCTGGCCCCGGGGTGCTCGCGCCGCACGCGCGGCATGGCCTCCACGAGCTCCTCTACCCCCTTCTCGCGCACCAGCCTCCCCAGGAACAGTATGAGGATCCCGCCGCGCGCGCCGTGGACCTCCCGGAGCCGCTCGACCTCGCGCCTATCGACCCTCGATGGATCGTACACGTCGGGATCAACGCCGTTCCAGATGACCCTCACCTTCTCCAGCGGGAACCCCTGGGGCGCCAGGTCGCAGTCCCTCATCGCGTTCGAGACGGTTACCACGGCGTCCGCCCTGCGGGCGGCCTCGAGCTCGAGCGCCGCCACCGTGCCGGACCCGCCGCCGAGGTTCCTGCCCCTCTCGGTCGAGTGCAGGTGCAGTATCAGCGGCAGCCCGAGGGAATCGGCCAGGGCCATGCCGGCGGGCGCGGAGAGCCAGTCGTGGGCGTGGATCAGGTCGAAGTCCCAGTTACGGGCACCCAGCGCCGCCGCTGCGTTGTAGACGAGCACGTCGTTCAGGTACCTGAAGCCAGGTCCCCAGCGCCTGAGCTCATCGTTCGCCACGATGGCCAGCGCCCTGGTGAAGTCCATGGGCTCCACTCCGTGGACCTTCACGTTCCCGTCGACGCGCTCCCCCTTCCCCCAAGAGAACACGTGCACCTCGTGGCCCGCCGCCGCGACGCGCCTGGCCACCTCGCCGGCGTACGTGCCCAGTCCGCCGAAGACCACCGGTGGATACTCGATCGACAGGAACGCTATCCTCATGCCTCGGCCCGCCAAACTCCGACGGAAAACGTTATCGTCCCGGGCTTCCCGAACCCGCGGAACTGAATAACTTATTACCGGGCCGGGTACCTCGGTCGCGAGGGCCCGTGGCCTAGCATGGACAGGGCGCAGGCCTGCGGAGCCTGAAGCCCCGGGTTCGAGTCCCGGCGGGCCCGCCATCCAAGCGCTGGGGAAGGGGAGCGTCAGCGCGCAGCTTTAATATCGCCGGGTGCAGGGCCTCACGTTGATAAGGCCAACAAGGGTCAGCGCGGACGTGGGGGAGCTTCTCCAGGAGCTGTCGAGGGACCTCAGGTCAGGGGGACTATCGCGCATCGCGCGCATCCCGGCGCCCCGCGTCGGCGAGAGGTACAGGGATCTGTTGGCCTCCCTCTACAGGAGCTCGGGCAACGCGCTCTCCACGGTGTGGCTGGAGCTGGAGGACGGCACCAGGAGGATATACTCGTTCTACATGAGGGCCGAGGTGGAGTCCGAGGCGAGGAGCCTGCTCGACGCGCCTGCCGTGGTCACCGGCCACGTGATAGAGGTAGGGAAGGACGGCAGCGCCGAGCTCCGCGAGTACGCGCCCCTCAGGTTCCCGAGGGCCTCCGAAATGTTCCCGCGCATAGAGGAGATGGCCGAGCTCTACAGGCTGAGCGAGGACCGCATAGTCAGGGAGAGGGCCCTGGAAGGTTACTACGACTGGCTCTGAGAGGATCCCGGTTGACCTTCCGGGCTTTCCGCGAGTCCGTCAGAAGGTCCGTCGACGCGGCGCTGGAGTCCATGGGGCTCCGCGGGCTGGACTACCGCCTGGAGGTTCCCCCGGATCCCTCCCTCGGCGACCTGGCCGTCAACGCGCCCTTCCGCGCGTCGAAGGCCCTCCGCGAGCCCCCGGGCGCCGTGGCTGAGCGCATGGCCTCCGCGATGTCGGCGTCGCGCCCGCCCATAGTCAGGTCCATCGTCGCCCACCCATCCGGCTACGTGAACTTCTTCGTCGACGCGGCGGAGCTCGCCTACCTCACAATGAGCGCCGCCCTAGATCCGGCGGGCTGGAAGGTGGACGTGGGCGGGGGGACGAAGGTCTCAGTAGAGCACACCAGCGTCAACCCCAACAAGGCCCTCCACATCGGGCACGCGAGGAACCTCGTCCTCGGGGACAGCCTGGCCAGGCTCCTCTCGGAGGTCGGATACCGCGTTGAGGTGCTGAACTACGTCGACGACACGGGGGTTCAGGTGGCCGACGTCATAGTCGGGATGCTCCACCTGGGGATGCCAGAGGACCCGCCGGACGGCATGAAGTACGACAAGTACTGCGGCGACCGCGTCTACGTGAGCGTCAACGAGCTCTACGAGTCAGATCCCGGCCTCCTGGAGAAGCGCAGGGAGGTCCTGGCGCAGCTGGAGAAGGGGTCCGGGCCGGCCGCGGAGCTCGCGTCGCGCGTGATACCCAGGATCCTCCGGGCGCAGCTGGAGACCTGCTGGAGGCTCGGTGCCAGGTACGACCTGCTCAACTGGGAGAGCCACATACTGCGGGCGGGCCTCTGGGATAGGGCGTTCGAGAGGCTGAAGGAGACAGGGGCCGTCAGGCGCGAGGAGGAGGGGAAGCTGGCGGGCTGCTGGGTCCTCCAGATGCCCGGCGAGGAGGAGGCCGAGGAGAAGGTCCTGGTCAGGAGCGACGGCACGACCGTGTACGCGGCCAAGGACATACCCTACGCCGCGTGGAAGCTGGGGCTGCTCGGCGATCCCTTCAGGTACAGGAAGTTCACGGTCCAGCCGGACGGAAGCGAGCTCTGGACCACCGAGCTGGAGGACGGCGAGGCCGACCATCCCGGCTTCGGCTCCTCCGACGTCGCGATAACGGTGATAGACGTGAGGCAGTCCAGGGTCCAGAGGTTCGTGTCGTACGCGGTGAAGCTGCTGGGCGGGGGCTCGGGCAAGAGGTACGTGCACCTGGGTTACGACGTCGTGGCGCTCAGCAGGAGGACCGCCGAGGCCCTTGGCATCGAGGTCCCCGGCGGCAAGCAGTTCGTCCACATGTCGGGCAGGAAGGGCACCTACGTGGACGTCGACGACGTGCTGGACGCGATGGCGCGGAGGGCGCTGGACGAGGTGCTGAAGAGGAACCCAGGGGCGCCCGAGGAGTGGGCCAGGAGGACCGCCGAGGCCGTGGCCGTGGGGGCGCTGCGCTACCAGATGCTGCGGCAGGATCCGAACAAGGTGATAGTCTTCGACCTCGACGAGTCCCTCCAGATAGAGGGCGAGACGGGGCCCTACCTCCAGTACACGTACGCGAGGGCCTCGCGCATAATGGAGAAGGCGTCGACCGAGGTCAGCGTAACCAGGGAGCTGGCGTCCCTGCTGAGCTCCGAGGAGGAGGTCAGGCTCGTGAAGGCGATGTCCAGGTACGACCTGGAGCTCGAGGAAGCGGCGAGGGAGCTCAGCCCCAGGAGGCTGGCCATCTACTCCTACGAGCTGGCGGACTCCTTCAACTCGTTCTACGAGAGGCATAGGGTCCTCCAGGAGCCTGACGAGCGCCTCAGGGAGGCGAGGCTGGCCCTGGTCGGGTCGTTCCGGCGCGTGATGCGGAAGCTGCTGGAGCTCATGGGCATCGAGCCCCTCGACAGGATCTAGCGCCCCGCCGCCTGAAGACGACCTCCCCGTTCCTCCTCACCTCGACTATCCTGGAGGCCGGCACCCTGGAGAACGCGTCCGATTCCTCCAGGAACTCCCTCAGCCCCAGCTCCCTCAGCCCGTCCATGTCCCTGAAGACCACGGTGTAGCGCGCCGGGTCGTCGGCGTGGAGCGCCCTGCTCAGCACCTCCTCGAGCGCGCCCTTCCTCCTGCCCACGCAGGACCACGCGCGGTGCCCCTGATACGCCTTTGGCCCGTTCCGTGAAACGGATAAGTAGTGCGCACGAGCGGGCGGCACCGTGCCGAGCCCCGACCGTGCGGACCTGGTGATCAGGGCCCCTCGTATACTGACGATGTCCGGCGCGGGCATCGTGGAGGACGGGTGCGTCGCCGTGGCCGGCGGCTCCATAATCGCTGTCGGGAGGTCCTGTCCGCCCTCTGAGCGCGAGCTGAACCTTGCGCACCACGCGGTGATGCCCGGCCTCGTCGACTCACACGCGTACACCTACATGCTGGCTGTGCCTCCCTCGGCCTCGCCCGAGGACTTCCGCCCCGGCGCCGACCTTCTCTACTGGAGCGCGCTCTTCGCATACACGACCATGCTCCTCTCCGGCGTCACCGCGGTGCGCGACTCCGCGCACGACCCGGCTGTGCTGGCCGAAGCGGCGCGGCGCAGCGGCATCAGGGCGATACCCTCGATGCTCGTCGACCGCCGCGGAGCCACGCCAGCGGGCTGGCCGGAGCTCACCGTACGCGCGGTGGATCCGGGCGCGGCCCCGCCGCCCGGCGCCAGGGTGTTCCTGGACGCCTCGGAGCTCGACCCGCTCCCCAGCGGGCAGGCCCTGCAGTCCGCCGGCATCTCGGCGGTGGTCGGGGCGTTCGCGCCCCTGGGCGACCTCAGGAGGCTCTGGGACGCCGGGATCGGTGTGGTGGTGACGCCGTCGCAGGCGCTCAGGGGCAGGTGGTCGGGCGGCGTGCTGAAGATGAGGTCGGTAGGCGTGAGCGCCGCGCTGGGGACGGGCGCCAGGTCGCTGCGCGCGCTGCCGAACCTGCTGGAGGAGGCCAGGATAGCCATGCACATGGACGCCATGCTCGGGTTCGATCCGAACCCCCAGTTCCTACTCGAGTCGATGACGTCGAGCGCCGGCGCCGTGCTGGGGGAGCGCGTGGGCCGCATAGAGCCCGGCTTCAGGGCGGACATCGTGGCGCTGGACCTCAGGCGGCCGCACCTGAGGTTCCCGTCCGGCGACCTGCTGTCGCTCGTCGTGTCCTCGGCGACCAGGGGCGACTTCGACTACGTGATCGTGGACGGCAACATAGTAGTCGAGGAGGGCAGGCACAAGTGGCTCTACCTGGAGGGCATAGCCAGGAAGCTGGAGTCCATCATCGGGTCCTCGTGGGCCGGGGGGCCCGGCGGGAAATAATTAAAAGGGAGTGTGAGGCGGCCCGAAAACGGTGATCAGCGACGGAGACCCTCAACTACGACGTCATAGTGTTGGGATCCGGCATAGCCGGCCTCCGCGCTGCCCTCGAGGTGGCGAGGGTCAGCAGGGGGAAGCTCCGGCTTGCCGTCGTGTCCAAGGTCCAGGTCATGAGGTCGCACTCCGTGGCGGCAGAGGGGGGCTCCGCGGCGGTCCTCTACCCGGAGAAGGGCGACAGCTTCGACCTGCACGCCTACGACACCGTGAAGGGCG
>JBMFHR010000028.1:0-12500 GCA_049976725.1 Conexivisphaera sp.
CGAGGCTGTCCACGAGCATCTTGTCCATGCCCCTGGGGCCGAGGCTCGTGCGGACGAGGTCCGCTATTATCCTGGCGACCTCTATGTTGTTCCTGAGGGCCTCCCTTCCCTTGGTCTCGCTCGATCCCTCCTTGAGGATCAGGACGGGCTGACCGGTGGAAGTCATGGCGGGTATTGCTACCTGCGGCATTCACGCATCACCCCCAAAAGGCGGGGGTCCCTACAGGAAACTTTAATATAAATTTTTCTCAGAAGTCGCAGGCAGGCGCTCAGAGGGCGGCCGTGATCCTGACGCCGCGCACCAGCAGGTGGGGCGTGAGGACGGGCACCTCCACCTCCCACCACTTCACCCACCGCCTCTCGCGGGAGGCCATCGACAGGTTGCCGAGATCCCTCAGCAGGTTGCTGCTCACCCTTATCCCGCGGGCCGAGCACCTGAACTCGCCGTTCTCTATGACCGGCGTCGCGTCCCTGGGGAGGGTGGAGTAGTCGCCCGTCCTGTAGTTCTGGAACCGCGTGTACCAGTTGCTGGTCACCAGGAGCCCGCGGCGGACCTCGCGCACCATCTCATCCAGGCTGGAGTCGCCCGGCGACACCTCGAGGTTCCGCGGCTCCGGCTCTATGAGCCCCGCGTTCCCCGTGGTGCCGACCCCGAACTCCGCGCCGGTGACGGTGTTGTGCAGGTAGGTCCTCAGGGTGCCGCGCTCTATTATCGCGTTCGTGCGGGTCGGCGTGCCCTCGTCGTCGAACGACCTGCTCCCCACGCCGTCGACGATCTGGCCGTGGTCCACGAGGGAGAACCACTCGGGGGCGACGCGCTCCCCGATCCTCCCCTCGAGGAACGAGAAGCCCGATAAGACCGAGTAGGCCGAGGCGGCCGCGCCCACGTGCTGCACGAGGTCGGCTGCGGACGTTGGCGCGAATATCACGTCGTAGGTCCCCGGCTCCAGGGAGCAGGGGCTCGCGGCCAGCCTCGCCAGCTCGGCGGCCGAGCGGCCCGCGCCCGCCGGATCCAGGCGCCTGGGCGTGGTGGAGACAGATATCCCCTGCCCGCTCGCCTGGCCCCCCTCGTCCGCGAACGCGCGGACGTTCAGCAGCGCGTAGCTCCTGTCGTCCGACTGGTCGACGCCGGAGGAGGTCCTTATGGACGCGCGGAGCCTGCCGAGCTCGAGGACGCCGGCCACCCTCCTGGCGCCCGAGGAGAGCGCCGACGAGACCGCCGATTCCACCAGCGAGGGGGCGTCGTACTCGAGGGTCCGGGGGTCGAAGTCCCCGTTGTGCTCGTACACGGAGGGAGGTGGGAGGGGGGGACGGCCGACCTGCGGGGATGCCTCCAGCGCGGACCGGAGGGCCCTGGCCGCGTCCTCGATGCCGCGATCGCTCAGGTCCTCCACGGAGACCAGCGCGTGCCTCCCGGACTTCACCGCGTACAGCTTGGCCACGTCCGCCGACTCGATCTCGGAGATCGCCACCCTGTTGTTGTAGAACTTGACGCGCAGCTCCTCCCCCGAGAAGAGCAGCACGACGTACCCCTCCGGCGACGTCGCGCTGATGACGGACCTGACGAGCCTGTCCATCGCGTCCAACGCGCTCACCTCCTGCCGAGGACCACGCCCCTGATCAGCATGTGTGGCCCCCCGAACCACACGGGCACGCCCTGCATTGGCTCGCCCTTCCCGCAGGTCCCCGGGAAGAACTCGACGGTCCTGCCGCGCGCCACGACGCCTGACCAGAGCTTCCTGCTGGTCACCTCGAGGACGGGGTTGAGGACGAGGCGGCCCGGGCGGCCTCCCTCCACCAGGCGGGCCTTGAGCCCGACGTACCGCTGGTTCTCCCTCCTGTCGTCTATGTTCCACTCCATGTAGGACTCCATCAGGAGGGCGCGGCCCGCCTCCTCCATAAGCTCCTCCAGCGTGCGGTCCCCGGGCTCCACGAACGTGTTGGACATGCGGGGGATGGGCTCCCGGGAGTACCCGGAGGAGCGCGCGGAGCCGTTGCTCCGCGTGCCGAAAGCGTGGGCCGTCTCCCTGTCGTGGAGGAGCTCGCTGACCACCCCCGCGACCATCAGCCTCTTCCTGCGCGCCGGGACTCCCTCCTCGTCGTACTCGTAGTAGCCGTAGGAGCCGGGTATTGTGGGATCGTCCGACACGAATGCCTCGGGGCTCCCTATCCTGGCGCCCAGGTCCCCCCTGCCCACGTAGGACTCGCCGGCCTGGGCGGCCTCCCTCCCGAGGATCCTGTCGGCCTCGAAGGGGTGGCCGACGCTCTCGTGAGCCATTATCCCGCTTATCTCGGGCCCCACTATGACGGCGTCCAGGCCCGATAGGTCCGCGGGCTCGGCCTTCCTGAGGACCTCGACGAGGTCCGCCGCCTCCCCAGCGATCCTGCCGCGGAAGTCCAGCCTGCCGGAAAGCTCCCAGCCGCCCGAGCCGCCTATCTCCACGGTCCTCTGGATGACCCTGGAGCCGTCCTTCGCCGTGAGGAGCGAGAACGCGAACGCCCTGGACACGCGGGACGTTATCCTGGATCCGTCGCTAGTCCTCAGGTACTTCTCCTCGGAGGACACGCGCACGGATATCCATCTGCCCACGACCTCGGGTCCCGCGGAGGCGGCGGCCGAGTCCATGGACCTGGCCTCCTCGAGCATCTCGCTGGGATCCACGTCCTCGGGCCGCCTCGACTCGGGGACCCTCCACGTGGCTATGGAGGGATCCTCCCTCGAGAGCCCCTCGACGGACCCCATGGGTTCCGCCGAGCGCGCGATCCTGGCCAGGGACTCGACGAGCCCCAGCACCGAGCCGCGGTCCAGGCGGTTCGTTGATCCGAACGCCATGGAGCGCCCCACGAGCACGCGGATCCCTATGCCCACTGCGCCGAAGGAGACGGGCGGATCCGGCGTGCCGTTCCTCAGCGTGACCCCCCGCCCCCAGTCCGAGCGCACGCGCGCGTCCGCGTAGTCCGCGCCGAGCTCGAGCGCGCGCTCCACTGCGATGTCCACCAGATCGTGAAGGCTCGCGTCCATCGTGCTGCTCCCGGCGCCACGAGGTTAAACGATTATCGGGGCGCTCGCTCGGCGCGCAGCTCCGAGGCGCGGCGCCGGTTGAGCGCCAGCAGCGCCAGGGCGGCCGCGCCGGCCACCACGACGGCCACGACCACGTATAGGAGCGTCCAGTCGGCCCTCCACGTGGCTATCAGGAGCTGCGGGGAATCGACCCTGAGGGCGATCGAGGGCGAGCTCGACCGGTAGGTCCCGGTCCACCCGACGAACGAGTACCCCTGTGGGAATCCCAGGATCCGGGTGGGCCTCACGCTGACGATGTCGATGGCTCCCTGGGGGAAGAGCCCCGATCCGTTGGCCGTCCCGTGGGGCGTCAGGACCGTCACCTGGTAGTACAGCTGGTAGTACGCGACGACGTCCGCGGGGGAGGTCAGGTTCACGGGAACCGAGGGCGACGTGGCGTTGGGCGTGAACTCGAAGCGCGCCACCTCGCCCTGCGAGGGCGAGGCCTCCGAAGGTAACTCGACCACGTACTGGCCGGGCGGGAGGGAGACGACGCCGGACCCGTCGGGTCCCGTGGTCACGGTTGCCACCTCGGATCCCCCTCTCAGCACGCGCGCGGTTATGCCGGCCACGGGGGTTCCCATGCCGCTGATCGCCTGGACCGTCAGGTTGATGGGGAAGTAAGAGTAGTTGAACGCCGCGCGCGTCCCGAGCTGGGCGGCGCTAGCCACGATGTACCAGGAGGCGCTGGACGGGTAGGACGGCAGCTGGATCTCCGCGTAGAAGCCGCCGGCAGGTATCGTCGCGTTTGCCGAGAACCCGGGGCCGGAGACGGTCACGTTCACGGGGATCCACGGCGACACGAGGTTCCCGGAGGCGTCCTCCAGGAAGAGGTAGAGCAACGGGCTGGAGCCCATCGTCGGCTGAGGAGGCACGACGACGGCCTCCAAGTTGGACTGGACGGGGGAGGGGCCGGGGAGGGAGCTCACGGCCGCGGAGGCAGGCTGGACGCCCTCGGCGGACGCGACGATCGTGAGCGAACCGGAGCCCGGGACCGTGACGTTGAAGGGCGCGCACGAGGCCCCGGCCGGCACCGTGACCTCGATGGGGGAGGGGAGAGGCCCCGCGTAGCCCGGAGCCGGGTAGAACTGGACCAGGACGTCTACCGGGGCGCGCGCGGGCGCCGGGTACCCGTACGACGTCAGCAGCTGGACGTAGAACTCCGCCCTGGTCCCGCTCAACAGCTCGCCCGGGCCGTATATCGCGAGCTGCGACGGGAGGCCGCCCATGTAGGTGCCCGGTTCGTACGCGCGGGCCAGCATCTTGCCCGCGGCGAGGCCGGGGGAGGAAGCCGTCAGGAGCGCCGTGCCTGCGGCCAGCGCCGTGGCGTTTACCGTTGAGAGGTTTACGTTGGAGTACGTAGAGGCGTTGACGGGCCAGGGAGAGATCAGCCCGGGATTCCCGCTGGTGATGACCGCGGGGTACGGCCCTGAGACCGCCGACCCGTTGGCGTTGACCGCGGCGATCACGAGGGGGTAAGTCTGCCCCACTGCCATGGAGCCCGGCCCGTAGATCGCGACCGCGGTCGGCGCCGCGATGCCCTTCTCGGACTCGAACGCGGCGCTGCCCGGAAGGAACCACTGGGCCTGCGCGGTCAGGTTGGCGCGCCCGGTGCCCGTGACCTCCGCCTTCACCCACGCATGGTCACTCCCCGCCGGTATCGTGAGGTAGTTGGACAGAGGCTCCACCACGTCCGCGTTGGAGGAGCTCAGGAAGACCGTGACGGGGGAGCCGACTATCAGCGGGCGGCCGGACGGGTCTACCGCCTGGACGAGCACGATCACGTAGCCCGCATTCGGATAGCACGTGGAGTTCGGCATCACTGTGACCCTCAGCTCTGGCTCCGTCCTCCCGACGCTGAGGCTGGCCGGCGGCGATGGGGCCAGCCCCTGGGCCACGCCGATCAGGTAGGTGGTCCCGGGCGAGCTGCCCGCCGACAGCGGCGAATATGCCATGTAGGAGCCGGGGCTCACGTAGACCGCCGGCTCGTGCGACGCGAGCGCCAGCGGGTACTCGTATAGGTGGACGAGCTTCCCGGACTCGGATGGGGCGGGGTTCCCGAACGCGTCGAGCAGCTCCACGACTACGGAGCCGTTCTCCCCGTAGAGCATGCCGGGCGGAAGCGGCTCGACGAGGACGCGCTCGGGATAGCCGACGGCGTACCCCACGCGGACCGTGAGGTTGGCGGAGAGGCCGAGCGCGGGCGCGTAGACCGTCAGGCGCGCGGCTCCGGGCGACACCGGGATCACGGGTATCGCCACGTAGCCGCCGCCCCGCAGGGCCCCCTCGGGAACGGAGAGCACGGACGAGTTCGAGGAGCTCACGACGAGGTAAGTCTGAGGCAGGGGCGCGTAGCCGCGCGGGGTGAGAAGCGCGGCGTAGACGTAGAAGGTGCCTCCCCCCACTGGCAGCTCGGGGAGGGGCGATATCAGCGAGAGGGAACCCTGCTGCTGGGTCGGTGCCGCGCCCGCGGGGAACGCCGGCACCATGAGGAGGACGAGCGCCAGCGCCGCCAGTAAGCGCACGCTCCGTGGAGGAGCCCACTCGATATATCCTTTTGTCCAACGGAGCGCCGGCTCGCAATCGAGTTAGACAATGTGTCTAACGATTTAGCTTAAATCGCAGATATTGAACGCGCGCGCATGCTGGGTCGTGGACCAGGGAACGCGCCCGGAGGACGCGATACTGAGGGCGAGGTTCTCGGAAATCCCGGAGGGCATCGCGATAGTGGGGAACGTGGCCTCCGGGAGGGAGCTGAGGGACGCCATGGGGATGGTGCCGCCCTCCGACGTGATAATAGAGAGGGGGTCCTTCACGCTCGTGTACAGGTTCCCGAGGGCCTCGAGCAGGAGCCTGGAGGAAGCCATGAGGGACCTCGCCACGATACTGGCGGAGGGGGCTGGCAGCAACGGGCTGGAGGTGCGCATGGAGGAGGGCGGCGACGGGGACCTGCTGATCCTCAGGGTCAAGCGCGTGCTCCATCCGTCGGAGCTCGACGCGCCCATAGTTGACGTGCTCCGCGAGTACTCGCGGAAGCTGGAGGAGTACGTGTCCGGTGTCCTGGACGGCGTGTGAGGCGGGGCCAGTGGAGGGTGTCAGAGTCGGAAAGACTCCTCATCGTCGCCTCGGCTAACCACCTCTCCTCATCCGCGCCGCTCAAGGCGGCCCGCGCTTTTATTCGTTTCCCGGGCGCGGCCGCGACGTCGATACGATCATAAGGCGGCCCGGCCGCGCCGGGGATGTGCCGCCCGACGAGACCATAGCGCGCATAGCCTCGGGGCGCATCTACGGATCCACGGAGGTCGCCCTGGCGGTTCTGGAGGACCTGCGCGATGAGGCCTCATCGCGCGACGCGCGCGGGTTCGCGCACTTCCTGGCGGACTACGTTCCGAAGTACCTTGCGGCGAGGCCCACGAGCATAGCCCTGCTCAACGCGCTGCGCGAGTTCCTCGCGCAGTACCTAGAGGAGGCCCGCCGCGGGAACCCCCCGGCGGAGGCGGTGCCGAGGATCGTGGAGTCGATAGCCGCCGAGAGGAGGGCGGCCAAGGCCGCCATAGCCAGCGTCGGTGCCAGGAGGCTCCGCGATGGGGAATCGATCATGATCCACTCGTACAGCAGGACCGTGATGGGGATAATCAGGAGGGCCGCCGAGGATCTCGGGCTGCGCCTGACGGTTTACGTGACGGAGTCGAGGCCCATCGGGGAGGGCCTGGCGGCGGCTGAGGAGCTGAGCCGCCTGGGCGGAGGTATCCGCGTGAGGGTCCTGGTCGACTCGGCGGTCAGGTACTTCATGAAGGACGTGGACAGGGTCATAGTGGGCGCGGACGCGGTGGCGGCCAACGGCGCGGTCGTGAACAAGGTGGGCACGTCGGTCGTGGCGCTGGCCGCGAAGGAGGCCAGGGTGAACTTCTACGTGGCGGCCGAGACCTACAAGTTCAGCTTCGAGACGATAACGGGGGAGCTGGTGCCGCAGGTTGTGCTCTCCGAGGCCTCGCTCATAGCGCCCGTGCGGCGCATGGCCGGGCTCGTGGGGAGGGCGATCGTCAGGGCGCCCATATTCGACGTGACGCCGGCTGAGTACATAGACGCGATAATAACGGAGAAGGGGGTGACGGCGCCGCAGGCAATCCCGCTGCTCGTGAGGGACGTGTACGGGTGGCCGCCCCGCGTGCCCGGGGTGCAGGAGCTCCTGGAGGAGGTGGGGAGGCTCGTCGCCTGAGGCGGACGGCCTGCCGCGCGAGGTCGTGGAGATCGGGGAGGCCATACGCTCGATGAGGGTGAGGGGGGCGGGGAGGATCGCGAGGGCGGCGGCCGAGGCGCTGGCGAGGGCGGCCGAGTCGTTCCGCGGCAACGACCTCGAGGAGTTCCTGGGGTACATGGGGAGGGCGGCCGAGTACCTGAGGGGCACGAGGCCGACCGCCGTCTCGCTGCCCAACGCGATATCCTTCGTCATGAGGAGGCTCAGGGAGGGCGCGCCGCGGTCCGTCGAGGAGGGCAGGCGCGCCGTGATCGATGCCGCCAGGGAGTTCATCGAGTACTCCAGCAGGGCCGTGCACGCGATAGGGGAGCTGGGCGCCAGGAGGTTCAGGAACGGCGACGTCGTCATGACGCACTGCCACAGCAGCGCCGCCGCGGCAGTGCTCGCTGCAGCCCACCGCGCGGGCAAGGTGGACAGGGTCTACGTGAAGGAGACCAGGCCGAGGCTCCAGGGGCTCATAGCCGCCAGGGTCCTGTCCAGGGCCGGGCTGGACGTGGTCCTGATACCGGACTCGGCGGTCAGGTACTTCATGAAGGACGTGGACAGGGTCATAGTGGGCGCGGACGCGGTGGCGGCCAACGGCGCGGTCGTGAACAAGGTGGGCACGTCGGTCGTGGCGCTGGCCGCGAAGGAGGCCAGGGTGAACTTCTACGTGGCGGCCGAGACCTACAAGTTCAGCCCCAAGACGATGGTCGGGGAGCTGGTGCCCATAGAGTTCAGGGACCCGGCGGAGGTCGTCGGCGAGGAGTGGGCTAGGACGCACCCGCAGGTGGAGGTGCTGAACCCCGCGTTCGACGTGACGCCGGCTGAGTACATAGACGCGATAATAACGGAGAAGGGGGTGATATCCCCCTACGCGGCCCCGCTGATACTCATCGAGGAGTACGGCATCAGGGCCTGGGAATAGCGGCGCAGTCCCTTTAATAGGGGCGACCCCCTCCGAAGGGCGTGCCGGGCGCTGGCCTGAGGGTGAGGGCCCTCGCCCTCGCGACGTCGCTGATCTCGCTGGCCGCGAGCGTCCTGTTCTCGGTCGCGGTCACGAGGAAGCTCCCGCTCCTGGACGTCGGGGTCCTCAACGTTTTCACAGCCGCGGTGTCTCTCGGCACGATACCGGCGTCCATCGTGTCGTTCGCATCCCCAAGGCTGGCCGCCAAGTACCGCGCGGCGGAGGCGGGCGTCCTGGCGGCCAGCGCTACAGTGAGCCTGGCCGGGGCGGCGGTGAGCGCGGCCTATCTGCTGGGCCTGAGCCAGAGGCTGGCCGGCCGGTACTTTGACCTGATACTGGTGCTGGCGACGCTCAGCTCGCTCACATCGTCGCTGTCGGCGGCCTCCACCGGCTTCCTGACCGCGCTCGATCGGCCCAGGATGCTCTACACGACGCTGGTGACGTCGGTCGTGAAGCTGGCGTCAATATACTACATACTCAGGTCGGGGTGGAGCCTCCAGTCCGTGCTCGTGTCCTCGTTCGCGATATACCTCGCGGGGCTCGCCTACTCCATGGCGGCGGCCGCGCCCTACGCCTCGAGGTCCAGGGGGTTCCGCGCGCCGCTCAGGGAGTTCCTCTCGGGGGCGTGGGTGCCGCTGCTGGGGTACGCGTCCAACAACCTGAGGTCCCTCGACACGATGTTCATAGCGGCCCTGGGCGGCCTGGTCGACAACGCCCTGTGGCAGGTCATATACATGGTGGGCAAGCTCTACGGGTTCGTGGGCAACCTGATCAACGTCAGCTACGGCGAGCTGCTGTCCAGCGGCGGGACCTCCCGCGTCTACTACGACCTGCTGATGGTCCTCTCCACGACCACCGCCATCTCGCTCGCGGTGGTCGCGTTCGAGCCGTACGTGGTGGAGTTCCTGAGGCCCAGGGACCCGTACCTGGTGCCGGAGCTGGCCCTGCCGGTGCTCCTCTGGGCAGCGGGGAACGTGCTGGGCTCCTTCTCGCAGTACGTGTCGGCGGTCATGCAGGGCATGGACAGGGTGGACATGACGGGCGAGATACGCGCCAGGACGTATCTAGGGTCCATGGTGCTGCGCGCCCACAACGCGGAGCTGGTGATGACCGTGGCCTACCTGGCCCTGATATACCCCATGGTTGTGGTGGCCAGGATGGCGTCGCTGAAGCTCTACGTCATCTACGGGGTGATAATGGCCGGGATCCTGGCCAGCACCGCGGCCACCGCCTACAGGCTGGCGGGGCTGAGGGGCGCCGGCAGGATCCTCGGCGTGAGGTTCCTTCCGAGGGACTACGCCCTGCCGACCGCCGCGGCGGCCGTCGCGCTGCTGGCGCTGAGGGGCCCCCTCATGGCGGTCATGCGGCCCACCACCTCAGCGGCCTGGGGCGTCCTGGAGCTGGCGATCGCGTTCTCCGTCACGGGCGCGATCTACGCGGCCGCCGAGGCCACCTCGCCCAGGATGAGGCGCATCATGGCCGCCGTTGCCCGGAGGATCCTCTCAGCGTTAGCGCGAGGTACGCGAGCGCCAGCCCCGCGGACAGCGCGCCGCCGATGGCGGGCACCGCCAGGTAATCCACCGAAGCGACGCCCGCGGACGCCAGGTAGCCCACCACGAAGGTGAGGGCCTGCAGCGTGGTCAGGCGCGCGTAGAAACTGACCCCGGGCCGCTCGGCGTCCGAGGACACGTACGCGATCGCGAGCGGTATCACGGCCTCCCAGAAGCCGAACGCGACGCCGAAGGCCCAGGACACTGTGACGAGTGCCGTCGCTGCGAACCCCGCTAGCGCGGCGCTCAGTCCCCAGCGGGAGCGCCTGAACGCCAGGGCGGACGCCATGCCGACGGCCTCGCCGGCGGACGCCACGATTCCCAGCTGCACGCTGGACAGGTGGTAGACGCGCTCGATCGCCAGGAAGATGTACGGCGACTCCAGCGCGACCGGCACCATGGCGGGCACCGCGAGCGCCCACCCCCTGGTCGAGGCCTGCCCGGAGACGGCCCGCAGCTCGCCGCCCAGGGCCACCGGCAGGGCCGAGGAGGCTATGAGGCCCCCTGAGAGCACGAAGAGCGCCGGAAATCCGAGGCGCGAGGCCACGATGCCCCCGAGGGCCGGCATGAAGAAGGAAGGAGAGACCGATAGGGCCCAGACGAGCGGTATGTAGGACGCCTCCTCCTCGGCGAGCGCCGCGTAGTAGGAGGGCAGGGCAGCGTAGAAGGCCTGGTTCAGCGACAGCAGCGCCGCGAAGCCGCCGAACCCCCCGGCGATTCCCATCAGGGATATGCCGAGCCCCGCGACGATCATCCAGACCGATATCGCGCCCCTGGCGCCCAGGAGGCCGTGGGTGGCGGACCCGATCGTGGGGTAAGCCACGGCGACCAGCCCCGCTATCAGGTAGATGTAGGATATGCGGGAGGGCTCGACGAAGGATGCCATGTAGGGCGAGAGGTAGGCGAAGTACGCGTAGTAGCCGACGCCCCACAGGAACCAGCTGATCGTTATGCGCATCGCGGCCCCGCCGGGGAACCTCCGGGAGCCTGATGGCGGGGAACCTCCGGGAGCCTGATGGGGCAACGCGCGCGGGAAGGCGCCTCACTAGAAAAGCTTTGCAACGCTGACGTCGCCTCGCTGCGGATAAAAATGAAAAAGCGGGAACTGCGGGGGATCGACGGCCGCGCCTCAGAGAACGTCGTGGCCGGAGAGGCTCCTGCCGGCCGTCTCGAAGCCCCATGCCCACCAGGCGGCCGCTACGGCGACCGACAGCACGAACATCGCGAACACGAAGGCCGCGGCGATGTTGAACGGCAGCGTCATCGAGGTGAGCGCGCCGGTTATTATGCCGGCAACTATCCAGACCACCGCCCTGACCACCGATATCAGCCTCCCCCTCACGCGTGTGGCGAAGAGCTCGGGCTCCAGGACCGCCCTGGAGGCCCACGTGAGCTCCACTGGAAGGAACTGGATGGTCATCAGGGCCATGAGGGCCATCCCGGCCGTGCTGTGCGTCGCGGCCACGTAGGCCCAAAGTATTGCCCAGAACACCATCTGCATCCCGAATGAGAGCACCGCAAGGGCCTTCCGCCTTATCCTCTCCACGAAGAAGATCCCGAAGATTATGCCGACGATCGTCATCGTGAGGCCGCCGACTATGGGCACGCTCTCCGCCAGCGCCTCAGTGAAGTACGAGTACGACACACCGTAGGTTATGTAGACGAAGCCGACGTCCTGGGCTATGCCCAGCACTATGAGCACGAGCAGCCTGAACCAGAGGCTGCTCCCCCCGGGCTTCACCGGCTCGGCCTCCCCGTCGACGCTGCGCCACGCTGACTTCACGTCCATGCTGGACCTGCCTGCGGCAGCGCTCCATGGGAGCGACTCGCCGGCCACCATCAGGGCTATTATCAGGGCCGCCAGGGGCGCTATGAACAGCATGGCTATGGCGACGTTGCCCGCTAGGCCCGAGAGCCCTATGAGGACCGGTATGAAGGTTATGGCGACGCCAAGGTTCCCGAAGTTCTGAACGACCACCAGCAGGTTGCCGCGCCACTTTGCGGGCACGGCCTCGGCCAACATCGCCAGGATGGGGCTCTCCAGGCCTATTGCGGCCATCCCCACCAGCACGAACGACGCCACGAGTAGCCAGAAGGTGGTGGCGCTCGCCCAACTGGAATAGATCAAGTACAGGATGACGCCGATTACTATGAGCGCGGCGGTGACAACGAACGACATCTTCCTGCCGATGGAGTCCGCCAGCCACCCCGAGAACAGCGCGCCGAATCCCCCGGCCACGAAGGGCAGGCTGTAGCCCAGGAAGGCGAGGTTGGTCGGCAGTGAATGGATGAGCGCGGCGACCGGACCGTAGCTCTCGGCGACCCCGTAGACGAGCATCCCCAACGAGAGCGCCACGACGATCGCCCACGGTATGCGCGAGCCGGAACTTGAGCCGGATGAGTTCGAATTACTGCTGCTCGTCGCAGATGACATTTCGCGGTCAAAAGCCGGCCCCAATTATTTATAAATATTATCGTTGTATGAAGGGAAATTTTACATACTTATGTAAAGCAACGTCGCCCCGGCCCGCGAGCGCGCTGAATCCTGAAAAATGTTATACGCGGTCAGCGCTCGATCGAGCCGCCAATGTCGGCATCGAATCATGTCGCGTGCGTGAACCCAGACGAGCTGGCCCAGCTCGTCCGGAGCAGGAACTACGTCGTACTAGACTGCTGGGCGCCCTG
>JBMFHR010000029.1:0-11322 GCA_049976725.1 Conexivisphaera sp.
TGCGCGCGAGGATGTACGCGAGGGCGGGCGCCAGGATCCCACCGCGCGGCGACGGACCCAGGGCGCTCCGCGACTCAATCATGGGCGGGACGTCGGCGCCGGGCAATCCACGATGCCGCTCCAGATAACCTTATACGGCGGATGACGCGGGCCGGCCTCGTGGCCGGCCGCACGGTCGCGGAGATCGCCGAGGGCGTCCACCTGCTCAGGCTGGACGACGACCGCGTGAGGTACTTCGAGGCCGCGTGGCACATCCCCGAGGGTATCACCTACAACGCGTACATGATTAGGGGGCGCGACGGCTGGGTGCTCGTGGACACGTGGAAGGGCGCGTACTCGGGCGAATTCCTGGAGGCCGTCCGGGAGGTCGCGGACCCGCGCGAGGTGAGGTACGTCGTGGTGAACCACGCGGAGCCGGATCACTCCGGATCCCTCGCGGCGATCGCCGCCGCCAGCCCCGGCGCCAGGATCCTGATCCAGAGGCCGGGCACCGGGATGCTGGACGCGATGTACGGGGTCGGGGGAAGGGTCGAGCCCGCGGAGGGGACGATGGAGCTCGCCGGGGAGGAGTTCCATTTCCTCCGCACCCCATGGGTCCACTGGCCGGAAACGATGATGACCTACCACGCGCGCACCGGGATCCTGTTCACGGGGGACGTCTTCGGCTCCTACTCGATCCCGAGCCGCGTCGACGACTGGGAGCCGCCCGAGGAGGGATACCTGAGGTACGCGGAGAAGTACCTGGTGACAGTCATGGGCTTCCACAGGGAGCACGTGCTGAGGGCCCTGGACGCGCTGGATCGCTTCGATCGCCCCCTGGCGGCGCTGGCCCCGGCCCACGGGCTGATCTGGAGGAGGGATGTCCGGACGATAAGGGAGCTCTACAGGGCGTGGGCGAGGGGTGAGGGGGACCCCCGCAGGGTCCTCGTGGCCTACGCCTCGATGTACGGCTCGGTGGAGGCAGCGGCCGGCGAGCTCGCCGAGGAGCTCAGGTCCAGGGGAATCGGCGTCAGCGTCCACGCGATCACGGACGCGGGCGGCCCGGGGGTCGAGGAGTTCCTCACGGAGGCCAACGAGGCGGGCGCCCTGGCGCTCGCGACCCCCACGTACGACACCGGCGTGCACCCGACGATGAAGGTCCTCCTGGACCTCCTCGCTTCCAAGTTCAGGAACACGGGCAAGCGCGTCGCCCTCATGGCATCCTACGGATGGGGCTCGAGGGCCCTGGAGCAGATGGAGGAGGAGCTCCGCGGCGCCGGGCTGAGCGTCGTCGCGACCTCCCAGTTCAGGGAGAGGCCACCGCCGGGGGAGATCGCGAGGCTCGCGTCCGCGCTCTGCCCGGCAGAGGTTCCCGAGGCGTGACGCGCTCGCGGGCCGCCGCGCTTCGTTGATAAGCCTCCCGAGCCCATTCCGGGGCGTGATAAGGAAGGCGGTTGTGACGGCGGCCGGCCTCGGCACGAGGCTCTCCCCCGCCACGAAGGAGCTCCCGAAGGAGATGCTCCCGGTCTTCCACAGGGAGGGCGGGAGGATGGTCGTCAAGCCCCTCCTCCAGCTCATCTTCGAGCAGCTGCACTCGATCGGGATAAGGGAGTTCTGCTTCGTGATAGGGAGGGGGAAGAGGGCCATAGAGGACCACTTCACGCAGGATCCCAGGTTCCTGAGGGAGCTGAGGGAGAGGGGGAAGGACCGCGAGGCCGAGTCCCTCGAGAGGTTCTACTCGATGCTCTCCGACTCCGTGATAACGTGGGTCAACCAGCCGGAGCCCAGGGGCTTCGGGGACGCGGTGCTGAAGGCCAGGGCCTTCGTGGGCTCCGACCGCTTCATGGTGGCCGCCGGGGACACCTACATAATATCCGGGGAGGACGGGAACTCACACCTCAGGGAGCTGGCCTCGGCGGGCGAGTCGGCCGACGCCGTCCTCCTGCTCAGGAGGGTTCCGGATCCCTCGCAGTACGGTGTGGCCGTGGTGAGGGGCGGCAGGGTCCTCAGGGTCGTCGAGAAGCCCAGGGAGAGGATCTCGAGCCTCGCGATAATGCCCTTCTACGCGTTCTCCCCGGGGATAATGGATCATCTGGCGAGGATCGGCCCCGGAGTTGGGGGAGAGGTCCAGCTGACCGACGCGATCCAGTCGGCGCTGGACTCCGGCTCCGATGTCAGGTACGTGCTCCTGGGGAGGTCCAGGTGGCTCGACATCGGGACCCCGGAGTCGTACTGGAGGGCCCTGTACGAGGCCTGGAGGGCCTGGGGCCGGGGAAGGGGGCCGCGATGATCCGGGAGGGCGCGCCGGTGGCCCGCGCCCTTGAAACCTTTTTATTCACCAATTTCCGCAACGCTCGTGCTGAGATGAGGAGGAGCGCCATCTCGAGAACCGCTCTGTGGGCGATAGTCGCCGTCGTAATCATCGTTGTTGTCGTGGGCGGCGTGGCCGCGTACTACGCCACCAGGCCTCCGCCCCCCAAGCCCACCCCGACCCCCACACCGACCCGCGCGATAGTGGGGCAGGTCAACTTGGGCGTGGCCACCGACCTCAGCGGGGCGTACGGGGCCCTGGGGGAGCAGGTGCTCTGGGGCGCCCAGCTCGCCGCCAGCCACATAAACGCGCAGGGCGGGATATACCTCGCGAACGGCCCCAACGGGCCGGGCAACTACACGGTAAACGTCGTGTGGGCCGATGACCAGACGAACCCCAGCGTGGGGCCGGAGGCGCTGCTCCAGCTCTACACGACCTACCACCCGGTGGCCGTGATCGGCTCGATAGCTACGATAGTGGTGGACGCCGAGCTCCCAGTGATCCAGCAGAACAACATAGTCTACCTGTCGCAGGCGGCGCAGACGATCACGCTCACGGTGTCGCAGAACTTCACGCCGCTGCTGGGTCACTCGACGATCTTCCACGACGAGGACACCGCGTACTACTTCGGCTGGCTCACGGTCGAGTTCCTGCTCAACTACAAGGATCAGATAAGCCCGAGTGGCCCGCTCAGGGTGGGGGCGGTCACCTACTCCAACAACCCGGTCTTCATGCAGGAGGAGATGGGCGGCATCGATGCCGCGATAAAGTACTACGGCGCGCAGGGCGAGATCCAGATAGTGGACGTGGAGTCCGTCCCGAGCCCGGCGTCCACGCAGCTCCAGCCAACCCTCACGAAGTTCGCGCAGGAGAACGTGAACGTGATCATCACGGGCCTCACGCCGCCATCGGCGACCGCCCTGGTCCAACAGGCTGTGGACTTCCCGCAGCTGAAGGGCGTGACCACGATACTGTGGACCCCCGAGGACGACCCCGCCTGGTACGCGACGCTCGGGCCATCGGCGAACTACCTCAACCTGTTCGTGTTCTCCAACTTCCCGTCGATGAGCAACGTCTCCGTCCAGTCCATCAACGAGAGGTGGCAGCACTACAGGAACGAGTACCTCGCCTACACCGGGAAGCCGCTGAGCGCCGTCGGCTCGTTCGGCATAGATAACGCCTACATAGTCGCTGCGGGCCTCCAGCTCGCCGGGAGCACGAACTCCAGCGCGCTCGCGAGCGCGCTGGAGTCGCTCAAGATCCCGCAGATCCCGTGGCCCCTCGCCAACGTTTACACGCCGTTCCAGCCCGGCGGCACGATCTTCGGCCCGGTCTCCTCGGGCGTGTTCTGGCACTCGACGAACCAGACCATAGTGTTCATGCAGGTCCACTACAACCCGACCACCAAGAAGGTCTACACCGAGGTCGTGTGGCCCTCGCAGTACGCCACGTCCCAGGCCACGTTCGGCGGCTAGCGCCCCCTCACCTTATTTCGGGGTGCCTGTCGCAGCGGAAATTCTCATTTCCTTGGATTCCTTCTCCAGACCTCGGCCAGCTCGTCCCTCTCAGGGTGGGCGTCGTCCACGAGCTCGTCCCTCCCGTCGACCCTGTGTATCACCACGCGGGGACCCGAGTCCCAGCGCCCCACGGCCCTCCCTATCCGCGCGAAGGGCACGCCGAGCTTCCCCAGCACGTCCTCGGCCAGGGCCGCGCGCTCCGGCGGCGAGGCGAACAGGAGGGCCCCGCTGCTTATCATCCAGAGCGGGTCGAAGCCCAGGGCGGCGGCGAACTCGCGGGTGACCCCCAGGACGGGTATCATGTCCTCCCAGACCTCCACGCGCACGGAGGCGGCCGCCGCCATCTCCGCCAGCCCCTCCGCGACCCCTCCCCTCGTCGGGTCGTGCATCGCGCTCACGGCCCCCTCGGAGGCCAGGGCAACAGCCTCGCGGACAACGCTCACCATCGACATGAGCCCCCTCGCCTCCTCGATGCTCCCGCGCCGGACCCCCCTGGAGAGCAGGACGTCCTCGAAGTCCTCGGAGAGTATCGCCGTCCCCTCCAGGGCGGCCCACTTCGTGAGGTACAGGACGTCCCCGGGCCTCGTCCCGGCGGCGGTCACCACCCTCCCCTCCTCCCCGAGCCCTATGGCGGTCGCCACCACCAGGGGGCGGCTCAGCCCCTCCACGACCCCCGTGTGGCCCCCTATCACGGCCGCCCCCAGCTCCCTGGCGGCCGAGTCCACCTGGGATGTCAGCTCGTCCAGCATCGCGTCGTCCCAGGAGGGGGGAAGCAGCACCGTGGGCAGTATCCACGCCGGGGGAACCCCGGCCGTGGCGACGTCGTTGGAGGCCACGTGCACCGCCAGCCACGCGACGTGCCTGACCGCGCCGTGCACGGGGTCGGAGTGGGACACTATGACCCTCCCTCCCCCGACCCTCGCTATTCCCACGTCCATGCCGACGCCGGGCCCGGAGACGACGTCGTCCCTCCTCGCGCCGGACCGGGGGAACACGTACCTCCTGAGGTAGCTCGCCGGCGGCTTAGCCACGGCCCGGCCCCGGGCGGCGGGCGAATTAACCTTGCCGGGAGCCGGGCAATCGCTTAATTCCGGGAGGATCGCTCCAAGCCGCGTGGACGTGGTGGGGGAGCTCAGGAGGATCCTCGGCGAGTCGCGCGTCCTGACCAGGAGGGAGGACCTGATACCCTACTCGAGGGACGCCTCCTACATGGAGGGTCCCCTCCCGCTCGCTGTCGCGATACCGGGGAGCGCGGAGGAGGTCGCCGAGGTGCTGAGGGTGGCGGACGACGCGGGGGTGCCGGTCGTCCCGCGCGGGGGAGGCACGTCGGTCACCGGGTCATCGCTGCCCGTGGAAGGAGGGATAGTCGTGAGCACCCTGGCGCTGTCGCGCATCCACAACGTGAGGCCGGAGGACGGGTACGCCGCGGTCGGCGCCGGAGTGAGGCTGGGCGACCTGGACGAGGTACTGTCGCGCGCCGGCTTCATGTATCCCCCGGATCCCTCGAGCTCCTCGGCCGCCACCGTGGGGGGATCCATAGCGACGAACGCCGGCGGCCTCAGGGGGGTCTCTTACGGGAGCACCAGGTGCTGGGTCCTGGGCCTCAGGGTCGCCCTCCCGGGCGGCAGGCTCCTCTGGGCCGGCGGGAGGGCCCTCAAGAGGTCGGCCGGCTACGACGTGGCCTCGCTCTTCATAGGGAGCGAGGGGACCCTCGGCATCGTGACCGACGCGATCCTCAGGATCGCGCCGAGGCCCGAGGCGATCGGGAGGGCCGTCGCCTACTACCGTGACCTGGAGGGGGCCGTCTCCGCGGTGGCGGAGCTCAAGAGGAGGGGGGCGCCCCTCCTCACGGCCGAGTTCATGGACGGACCCTCGCTGAGGGCCCTCGAGGGCTTCCCGGGGGTCCGCATCCCCGAGGGGGCCGAGTACATGCTCATGGTCGACGTCTCGTCCACGCGCGAGTCCGTGCGCAGGCACCTGGCGGAGGTGGAGTCCGTCCTGTCGTCGCTGTCCCCCGTGGCCGTCGAGTCCACCGTGGACTCGGCCCGCATGGACGAGCTCACCCGGGCCAGGAGGTCCCTCTACCCCGCGCTCCTCGCCAGGAGGTCCCCCGGCCAGCTCGTCGTCAGCATGGACATAGTGGTTCCCCCCTCGGAGCTGGCGCCCGCGATTGGGGAGGTGAGGGCAGCCGCGGCGGCCGCCGGGTTCGAGGTGGTGGTGCCTGGCCACGTGGGGGACGGGAACTTCCACCCCTCGATCTACGTGTCCCCCGGCTCCATGGACCGCGCCAGGGACCTGATCCGGGAGGTCGGAAGGATAGCGCTGAGGCACGGCGGCAGCGTGTCCGCCGAACACGGCATAGGGCTCGAGAAGGTGGATCTCTTGGGGGAGGAGGCCGGCCCCTGGCTCAGCGTGATGAGGGGCGTGAAGGCGCTCCTGGACCCGAGGGGAATCATGAACAGGGGGAAAGTGCTCTGAGCGCCCCGCGGCTCGAGTCCGTGGCCTCCAGGTGCGCCCTTTGCGGCTTCTGCCAGGCCGTCTGCCCGACGATAGAGGCCTCCGGGCACAGGGAATCCCACGGCCCCAGGGGGAGGGTCCTGATAGCCGGCGCCCTGGCCAGGGGGGAACTCCAGTCCCCCTCCCTGGATCCATTCTACACCTGCCTCGGATGCAGGGCCTGCTACTATGCGTGCCCCGCCGGCATCGACGCCTGGGAGGTGAGCAGGGAGGCCAGGCGCGTGGCCGCCTCCGCCGGGACCGAGGACCCGCTGGCGTCCCTGATCTCGTCCGCCACTGTGAGCCTCCGCGACCCACTCGGCCTCGGGGAGCGCGAGGTCTCGCGGTGGTCCAGGGGGCTCGGGATCCCCCTGCCGGGGGATGCCCCCGGCCGCCCCCTCCTGCTCACTGGCCACATGTACCAGCTGATGCCCCGCGTCGTAGGACTATCTAGGCTCAGGGAGTCCCTGGGCGCGGGTCCCCTCCGCGCGTTCGCGCGCGCCGCGATCCCCTTCCCCCGGCTCCTCTCGGCCTCGGGCGCGTTCGCTGACCGCCGGGCGGCGGTCGCGTACGACGGCTACCTCAGGAACATAGCCTCCCTCCTCCGCGCCGCCGGCGCCGAGTTCTCCTACGATCCCGGGGAACCCTATCCCGGGACCCTCCTGTACGAGCTCGGCCACGACGAGGAGTTCTCCGGCTACGCGCGCTCGTTCGTCGAGTACCTCAGGTCCAGGGGCGCCTCGCGCGTGATAGTGGTCGACCCCCACACGTGGGACCTCCTGAGGAGCGTCTACCCCAGGTACGTGGACGGGTTCGACGTCGAGGTGCTGCACTACACGGAGCTCCTGGGCGGGCTGGAGCTCCGGAGGCTTCCAATATCCGCGGTCTACCACGAGCCCTGCCGCTTCGTCGTGAGGGACGATCCCCTAGCGGCGCCCGCCGAGCTGCTGGGCCGCGCGGTCGCCGACCTCAGGTACGCCCCGCGCTCCGGCAGGAGGAATCTCTGCTGCGGGGGACCGGCGGAGCTGCTGCGCGGCGACGTAGCGAGGGCGGTCTCGGGGCGCAGGCTCCGCGAGCTGCGGGGGACCGGGGCGCGGCTCGTGGTCACGGCGTGCCCCATATGCCACGCCAACCTCAACATGGACGGGTCCGTCGTGGACGTGTCCGAGGTGCTCGCCGCGGCGGCCGGCCTCCGCCCGGGCATCCCCTGAATACTGCTTTTATGCGGCCGCGCTCCTCCGTGCGGCGTGCTGCGCGTGACCCTCAACTCCCAGACGCCTCCGGTCAGGTTCAACCTGACCTACCAGCAGCTCATGGAGAAGTACGGGGAGCTGGAGCTGCCGGTGGACGTCTCCAGGCTCGACCCTTGGGATTACCAGACGACCGTGGGCGGCGTGTCCCGGATGATGCTGCAGCTCGTGAGGTTCCTCGGGCTCTCGCCGGTCTGGGTGTCCCTCGGGCCGGGCTACCCGCCGTCCGCCAGGCTCGGCGAGGTGACCGTCAAGTACGTTGACCTCGGGCCCCGCGACCTCGCGGGGTTCACCGCCTTCAAGGAGGGCATCTACGCGGAGTCCCACGGCCTCTCCAGCTACGACTTCGACCCGCGCGAGTTCATATCGTACACGGTGTACAACTGGGAGTCCACCAGGCTCCTGCTGGAGGAGCTCGGGGGCACCGACGTCTACCTGGTCAACGACTTCCAGCAACTCCTGGTGGGCGGCATGATAGGGCCCTCGGCCCCCGCCGTCCTCTGGTACCACATACCGCTGGTGCCGCGCAACCACGGCCCCAGGACCGCGGCCCTCCTGAAGCGCGCCATGGAGGGGTTCGACGCGGTCGTCCTGAGCACCAGGAGGGACCTCGAGGGGCTGGTCGCCCTGGGCGCCAGCGCCCCCGTGAGGCAGGTCTACCCGTTCGTCGACCCCGACTCCCTGCGCCCCGGGCCGGAATCGCTCGCGGAGCGCGTTCTGGAGCGCCTCGGCGTGGGCCGCGACGACCGCGTCGTCCTCCTGGTGGCGAGGATGGACCCGATCAAGAGCCAGGACGACGCGATAAGGGCCATGGCGGGGGTGGACGCGAAGCTCGTGCTCGTCGGTGACGGCAGCTTCACGAGCTCCGCGCTGGGGCATGGGAAGGCCGGGGAGTGGGCCTCCCGCCTCCTATCGCTGGCGAGGGAGCTGGGCGTGGAGTCCAAGGTGAAGTTCGCCGGCTACCTGGGGGACGAGGAGCTCCTCTCGCTCTACGCCAGGAGCGACGCGGTCGCGCTCACGTCGAGGCTCGAGGGCTTCGGCCTCACCGTGTGCGAGGCATGGAGCCTCGGGAAGCCCGTCGCTGTGAGCCGCGGCGCCGGCGCGTCGGAGCTGGTCATAGACGGCGTGAACGGGTTCCTCTTCCAGCCCGGGGACCCGGCATCGCTGGCCTCGGCCCTCAACAGGGCGCTCTCCGCGGGGCGCGATGTCGGTGAGGCCGGGAGATCCACGATGGAGCAGAGGTGCAGCCTCAGGTCCAACGTCCCGAAGCTCCTCGAGATAATGGAGGAGGCCTACTCCAAGTACCCGATCTCCGGTGCCGGGGCTTGACCTGCGCGCCCTCCCGCGTCGATCACGGGTTCCTCTCGAACGGGTACGGCGCGGCGCTCATCTCCAGGGATGGGTCCGTCGAGTGGCTATCCCTCCCCAGGTTCGATTCCCCGCCGGTCTTCTGCTCCCTGCTGGACGACAGGCTGGACTGCGCCCTCAGGATACGCGCCGAGGGTCTCCGGCCCGCGGGCAGGCGCTACGTGCGCGGCTCCCTGATACTCGAGACCACCCTGGAGGCGGACGGCGGCCGCGTCAGTGTGAGGGACGTCATGCCCAGGTCGGAGCCGGCCCTCATGAGGCTCATCGAGAGCGAGGTCCCCCTCGAGGTGGTCGCGAACCCCGCGTTCGGCTATGGCCTCATAAACCCGGCCTACGAGCAGAGGGACAGCGGGGCGCTGTTCTCCGACCCGACCTCCGGCCAGGCCCTGGAGATCCGCATAAGGTGGTCCCGGGCGCCCTCCTCCCTCGGCAGGGGAAGGTGGAGGCTCCCCCCGGGCTCCGGCCACGTGACGATCTTCTACTCCGCGGAGAGGGGCTACGGGATCTTCAGCCCGAAGGCGGCGGTCTACGCCACCCCGGGGGAGGCGCTCGGCTCCACGCTCAGGTACTGGAGGTCGGAGCTCGGCATGAACCGCGTCGATCCACCGGCGTGGGCCCGCAGGGTGTACACCTCATCGCTCGCCGTCCTGGTGGGCCTCAAGTACTCCCCCTCCGGCGCGCTCGTTTCGTCGCCCACCACGTCACTCCCGGAGGCCGTGGGGGAGGGCAGGAACTGGGACTACCGCTTCGCCTGGGTGAGGGACTCCAGCATCGCGGCCGAGGCGCTCACCGCCGCCGGGCTCATACTGGACGCGAGGGAGGTGCTGGACTTCCTGCTCAGCGTCCTCGACCCTTCCAGCAAGCCGTTCAACTACGTCCTCTTCTCGGTGGACGGATCCCCTCCTCCCCCGGAGAGGGAGCTGGGCTGGCTCTCCGGCTTCGCGTGCTCCAGGCCCGTGAGGGTCGGGAACGCCGCCGCCGTCCAGCTGCAGCTGGACATAGAGGGGGAGTTCATGGCCGCGCTGAACGCCTACTACCGCGCCACGGGCGACGTGGAGTACCTCAGGGGCTACTGGTGGGCCGTCGAGTCCATAGCGAAGTACGTGATGAGGAACTACACGAGGCCCGACGCGGGCATCTGGGAGGAGAGGGGTCCTCCGCGCCACCACACCCACAGCAAGGTGATGATGTGGTACGCGCTGAGCTCCGCCTCCGAGATTGCGAGGGACCTCGGGGAGCTCGATGAGGCCGAGAGGTGGGCGTCGGCCGCCGATCGCCTCAGGGACTGGATAATGAGGAACTCCTGGAGCGAGGAGGACGGCTCCTTCGTCAGCTACCCCGGATCGCACGAGGTGGACGCGTCGCTCCTGATAATGCCGCTGTACGGCTTCATAGACGCCAGGGACCCCAAGTTCTCCTCCACCCTAAGGAGGATCGAGGAGGAGCTGGTCGTCGACGGGCTGGTCTACAGGTACAGGCGCGACTTCCTGGGGTCCGCCAGGCACCCGTTCGGGCTCGCGGGCGCCTGGATGGCGCGCGTCAAGATCAGGCTGGGCGACCGCCGCGGCGCCGAGCTCTACCTCAGGAGGCTGGCGTCCTGCGCGAATGACCTGGGTCTCCTGGGGGAACACGTGGACGCGGACACCTGCGAGGCCAGGGGGAACTACCCGCACGTGTTCTCGCACGCCGGATTCCTGCAGGCGATTGTCGAGCTCGGGCTCGGCGGTGACGGCCACGGGTAACGCTGCTGCGTTCCGCGAGGAGCTGCGCCTGATGGCCGCCTGGCCCGTGTGGCACTGTCCCGGGTCCCAGGCGGGGCTGCCGCGCATTAGGGCGCGCCGCTGACAATGTGTGTCCGCTGGACCGTCCTGCGGACACAGGACAACGAACATCGTTTATATCATGGCCTGTCCGCATGTTAACCGTGCCGAGGGCCACCTCCTCGCTCAGGGGCCAGCTCCTGGACCTGCTGGACAAGGACAGGGAGTTCCGCTATGCAGTGGCCGGGAAGCTGGGACTATCGGAGATACTGGAGAGGTTGGACAGGAACGAGGAGGCGATAAGGAAGCTCTGGGAGAGCAACGAGAGGCTCTGGCAGGAGGTAAAGTCCCTCAGGGAGAACCAGGAGAAGCTGTGGCGGACCAACGAGAGGTTGGCGGAGAGCAACGAGAGGCTCTGGCAGGAGGTCAAGGCGCTGCGCGAGGGCCAGGAGAAGCTCTGGGAGAGCAACGAGAGGCTCTGGCAGGAGGTCAAGGCGCTGCGCGAGGGCCAGGAGAAGCTCTGGGAGAGCAACGAGAGGCTCTGGCAGGAGGTCAAGGCGCTGCGCGAGGGCCAGGAGAAGCTCTGGGAGAGCAACGAGAGGCTCTGGCAGGAGGTCAAGGCGCTGCGCGAGGGCCAGGAG
>JBMFHR010000030.1:0-10576 GCA_049976725.1 Conexivisphaera sp.
ACGCGGACGTGGAGAGGGCGATCGGCGTGATAATGGAGGCCGCGCGCACCGGCGAGGTCGGCGACGGCAAAATCTTCGTCATCCCCGTGGAGGAGGCGATCAGGATAAGGACAGGGGAGAGGGGCAAGGACGCCGTCTGAGCGCGCTACACCACAAGGTCCGTCACGTCCTTGACGAGCCCGGCGGCCACGGAGTACGTGTGGATCGCCCTCGAGCTGAAGCCCGCAGCGGCCTCCGACTCACCGTGGAGCTCGCACGAAAGGGACCAGGCGGCCTCTCCCAGTGCCTCAGCGCGCTCCGCGCCTCCGGCCAGGAATGCCGCGTGGGCCTCGACCAGCAGGTCCGCCAGCTCGCGGGCCCTCCCCTCCAGGGAGGTCGGCTCCCACGCTCCCGGCGCTATCGCCGCCAGCCCGGACACCTCATCACCCATCCTCTCGAGCACCTTGGACATGGCGCGGAAGTCCATGAGCTTGGCGCGGGGCAGCTCGGTGGTGGACCTGAGCACGCGCACCAGCAGGAAGTACAGCTTATCTATCACGGAGTCGCGGTCTGCCACGCGACCGAGCGCCTCGCGGTCGGCCGAGTCGAGCGCCCTCGCGGCGTCCACGAGCATCGTTGATAGGGTCTCCACAATCCTCCCCGAGATAGCCGAGGGATCCTGGTCGTCGTCCACGAAACACCCGTAGATCACCCTGCCGGAGTCCTCGTACACCTTCTCGAGGCCCACCAGCGACGACGTCACTTCCTCCAGTCTGGCAAGGTCCTCCCTACTCATGCCAGACAGGGACACCTCTATCTCGCCGCACCCGTTGAGGTACGCCGCGAGCAGCTTCCTGTGGGCGGCCGGAGGACTCACCGATGCCCTCCTTGGGGCGGCGCTCAGCGGCCTGATCACGACGCGCTCCTCATCCATGTCAACCGCGACCACCGATCCCTCCCTGAGGCCGAGCGCTCTCGTCCACTCGGCCGGAATGGAGACGAACAGGCTGGAGCCGAGCTTCACGAGCTTCCTGCTTCTCATTTTAACTGCTTAAATTATGCTCGACGGATTTAAACTGAATCATGGAATCAACCGTAGTAGAACGTGAGCACGGCTACTCCCCTGATCAATCCGCCCATTGCCCCTAGGACCTCCCGCTCGTTGGCGCTAGGCGGGACGTTGAGCGGCCCTCCCAGCGCGTAGACCACCAGCTCGTACTCGTGCGCCCGTCCGGCCGGCGGGCACGGCCCCGCGTACCCGACTCCGCCGTACCCGTTGATGCCCTGTTCAGCCCACTCGGAGGAGCTCAGGAACACGGTTCCGTATCTTGGTATCCCGGCTGGGAGGCCGGTGGCGTTCCCGGGCACGTTGTACAGCAGCCAGTGGACGAACCCGGGGGGCGAGGAGTTCAGGTCGACCATCACGATTGCGTAGTACGCGGTGCCCTCCGGCTGGCCGGACCATTCGAGCGGCGGGGACACGTCGGCGCCGCTGCAAGTGAAGTTAGCCGGAATCAGGCTGCCGTTCGCGAAAGCCGGGCTCCAGACCCTGAACCTGGGGACGCCGCTTGGCGCGAGCTCGTAGCTCGGGCCCGGCGAGATGGCTCCCAGCAGGTACGGGGTCACGAACCCGGCGAGCACCAGGATCGCCACGGCCAGGAGGACCGGCTTCCTCCAGCCCCACCTCCTGCCTCCAGCCCTCCGCCTCGACACGTCCATCCCCGCCGCGCAAGTTCCTAATAAATTGACAATACCCTCCCGCACCGTCGGATGAATACGTGCCGCGTCTTCCTCGCCTGACCCAGGGAGCCGCATGTTAAAATAAGGGGTCGGCCGATACCCGTGCAAGGCGATACTCGTGCGCGAGTTCCTGAATCCCGAAAGGCGCTGGACCGTCAGGGTGGCGGTCGAGGGTGGGGAGGAGTCGGTCGAGCTATACGAGGTCAGGGACAGCGTCAAGCTGGAGAAGGAGTCCCTCGACAGGATGATAGACCTGGTGAGGAACAGGGATAACTACGCCGCCATAGAGGCGATAAAGAGCGTCTCATCGCCCGAGGGCGATGAGTACGGAGGATTCGCGGTCTTCATGGTTGTCCTGAAGCTGCTGGAGGAGGCCGGCCAGGCGCTGGGCGACGTGCACGAATACCTGTTCGGTGTATCCGCGGAGGACGGCAATCTTGTCCTGCTGGCCTCGTCCGACCAGGACAGCAGCAGGAGCCAGTTCCTGGGGTGCATGAGCGCCCTGCTGGACGACCCGGAGTCGGTCGACATGGCCATAATAGCCCTCCCCATCAGGGAGGCGGATTCCGCGCCGCCTGGCTGACGGGGCACCGATCACTCGGGCGCCCAATTTTCACACCGATTAGCCGGAAACGGTTATATCTGAGGTGCAGCACGCCCCCCATAATGGGGGAAGGTTTCCACACGAAGCTCATCCACGGTCACGATTACTACGACGAGGATCAGGGATACTTCATTCCCCCCATATACATGGGAACCATCTGCGAGCACCCCGACAGGGAGACCGGCCAGCCGAGGGTCACCGAGAGGGGCACCGAGCTCAAGTACGCGAGGGAGGAGAACGTCACGGTCGAGGCCCTCGAGAAGGTGATCGCGAAGATAGAGGACGCCGCGGACGCGCTGGCCTATTCCTCCGGCATGGGGGCGATAAGCAGCCTTCTCGTCTCCATGCTCAGGCCCGGCATGCGTGTGGTCGTGCCGATGGAGGAGTACGGGACCACCATAAGGCTGATGGAGGAGATGACAAAGTTCGGGATCAGGGTGGATCAGGTGTGGCCTGACACGCAGTCCATGCTGGACGCCCTGTCGAGGCCCGCCGACATCGTCTTCCTCGAGACGATGACGAATCCCACGCTGAAGGTCTTAGACGTGCGCGAGATATCCCGCGCCGCCAGGGACGCCGGCGCCAAGCTCATAGTGGACAACACCTTCGTCACCCCCTACCTCTACAGGCCGCTCAGGGACGGCGCCTACGCGGTGGTCCACAGCGCCACGAAGTACCTGGCCGGGCACAACGACGTCCTGGCCGGCGTGTCGGCGTTCCCCGACCAGGGGACGGCCAGGGCGGCCTGGGAGTGGAGGCGTATGCTAGGCTCCACGATGTCGGCATTCAACGCCTACCTAGTCCTGCGCGGCCTGAAGAGCTTGGGCATCAGGCTGGAGCGCGAGAGCGCCTCGGCCATGGCGGTGGCCGAGTTCCTCCGCGACCACCCGGCCGTGAAGAAGGTTTATTATCCGGGGCTGAGGGATAGCCCCTACCGCGAGGTCGCTGATAGGCTCTTCGAGAGGAAGCTGTACGGCGCTGTCGTGAGCTTCGAGCTCAAGGGAGGAAAGGATGCCGTCCTGAGGGCGCTGAAGAGGGTCAGGGTGATAAAGCCGTCGCCCAGCCTGGGCGGCACCGAGAGCCTGCTCACCTACGCCGCCATGAGCGCCTCGGGCCCCATAGCTCCGGAGATAAGGGAGAAGTTGGGTATAACCGAGGGGCTCCTCAGGCTCTCGGTCGGCCTTGAGGACGTCGAGGACCTCTTGGAGGACCTGGACGCCGCGCTCAAGGACTAGGGCGCGGCCTCTTATCCTCGTCGCCTCCCTCGAGCCACCCGTCCAGGTTCCTGCCCTCGTCCCCCTCCGCCAGCTGATCCGCGAGTTCACCCAGGGATCCCACGATGTACTCCGATGCTATTCCCTCCTCAGGCTCCTCATCCCCGTACCTGTTGACCCAGGCGGTCCGGAGGCCGAGCACTATGGCGGGCCGGATGTCCTCCTCGACGTCCGATCCGGCGTGCAGCCCCCTCCAGATGGGCACACCCGCCTCCTTGTAGGCGCTGAATATGACCCTAGGGCTGGGCTTGTGGGGCCCCGAGGGGTCGGAGCCGCGAACGGAGTCCACGGATATTCCGTGCGATTCCAGGATCCTTTCCAGGATCCAGCCCTCGATTCCCGAGATGATCGCCACGCGGTACCCGGATTCCCTTAGCAGGGCCAGGCCGTCCTTGGAGTCGGGGAAAACTGCCCACTCGGTCATGGACTCCACGAGCCCCCTCCCAATCTCCTCGGAGTACAGGTCGCCCGAGCCGCTCAGCTCCATGGCCACCTTCAGGCCTCCCGCCAGGCGGGAGCCGTAGGGAGCGCTTATTGAGCGCGCCGCGGCGAACGCCCTCGTGGTGAGCTCTGCTGCCAGCTCCGCATCGCCGAGCTTGGAAGCGACGTAGTCCCGGAGCCCGCCCCTGCAGTCGATCACGACGCCGCAGGGCTCCAGGCTCACCATATCGATCCAAGGGAGCTTGGCCAATCCTGTGCGGCGCGGAGGGTTCAGTCCTTAAAAAGGATATTTTGAGGGCGCGACGCGCTCTCCTGGGCTCGACCTTCCACGGGGGAATCGCGCGCGACCGCCGCGGGGCCGAGCGGGACGATCGGCCTCCTCCTTATCCTCAGTTCGCGCAGCTCGCCGTCCTCAAAGGTCCCCAGGGCGTACTCGCATGCCGGAGGCTGGCTGTCCACGTGGAGGAACCTGATCCCCTCGTACTTGACCAGCTGCGTGGGATACTCCACGTGACCGCTGAAGTGAAGCTTGGGCCTGACGATCCTCACTGCCCTCAGCACGACCCTCTTGCCGTACGGATTCTCCGGCGCGAACGGAACCTCCGCGGGCGGCTCGTGCGTTATTAGCACGTCGACGTCTCCCTCCGATATGCTGGCGGCCTCCGACTCGAACTCCTCAGGCCTCTTGTGGTGCCACTTCTTGCCGCTGCCCACGTTGCCGGATATGCCGGCGATCACCAAGCCATCGAAGTCCACCTTCCCGCCCTCGGGCAGGAGCACCGGCCTCCCGTCCTCGTTGCGGGCCTCCATCAGGGCCTCCCTGTTCTCGTGGTTCCCATAGATCGTGAGGACGTACGTGAGCTCCGTGAGCTGTGCGAAGGCCTCCTCATCGAATCCGGTGTCCCAGTCACCGGCTCCCAGGAGCAGGTCCGGGGCCTCCTCGCTCACTATCTCCTTCAGCCTGGCGAAGCTGGCTGCCCTGATCGGGTCCTCCCTGGCCAAGTCCGGCCTGTAGTGAACGTCGCTCACGAAGAGCACCCTGAGCCCCGCCATGCTGATTTCTTGATAAGCACAGGTCGTTAAATAACCTTCCCGAAAAGCGCGCGACCGGCTGGCCCGCCCGGAACGCCAATAACAGGGGCGGCCGATCGCGCGGCGTGGCCGGACTCCCGCCGGGCTGGCGTCCCCAGGTATGGTCGGACGATCGCGTGTCTAGGGCCCTCTCCTGGTACCGCGCCGTCATGGAGGGCAGCGCCCCAGCCAAGTTCCTGATAGCCAAGTCTGTCGAGTCGCCCGAGGATCCCCTCCGTCTGGACACGGCCGCCCTCTGGGGCCTCCACTCGGAGCTGTCGAGGGAGTTCCAATCCCTCTGGCGCGAGGCGCGCGAGGGACGGCTCGGCCGCATTCGGAGCTTCGGCCGCAGCTACCTCAAGGTCAAGGCGGAGCTCGCGCGCAGGTTGGCCTCGCCCTGCGAGCTCTGCGAGAGGCGCTGCCGCGTGGATCGCGTGAGGAGGCTCGGCGTGTGCCGCCAGCCGCTCGGCGCTGCGATCGTGCACGACTGGTTCCTCCACCCGGGCGAGGAGGACCCGCTGGTGCCCAGCGGCACGATTTTCTACGGTGGATGCAACTTCAGGTGCGTCTTCTGCCAGAACTACGAGGTGAGCCAGACGTCGCCGCTCTCCGGCACGCGCTTGGATCCGCGGGGGTTGGCTGCCGTACAGGGGGAGCTCAGGCTCTCCGGAGCTCTGAACATCAACCACGTGGGGGGAGAGCCCACGCCGTCCCTGCCAGTGGTGCTCGAGAGCCTAGTGCACCTGGACGTCAGCGTCCCCCAGCTCTGGAACAGCAACTTCTACATGACCCCTGAGGCCATGGAGCTGCTCAGGGACGTCGTCGACATCTGGCTCCCCGACTTCAAGTACGGGAATGATGAGTGCGCGCTCAGGCTCAGCGGCGCTCCAAAATACGTAGAGGTGGTGACGCGCAACCTGCTGGCGGCCGTCGACTCCGGCGACGTCATAGTGCGCCACCTGGTGCTCCCGGGACACCTCGAGTGCTGCACGAGGCCCGCCCTCAGGTGGATATCGGAGAACCTACCCAGGGACAGGATCCTCGTCAACATCATGGATCAGTACAGGCCAGAGTACCTGGTTGCCAGGAGGCCCGGGTGGCACAGATGGAGCGACGTGTCGAGGATGCCCAGCGCCGACGAGATCCGCGAGGCCAGGGAAATCGCGAGGGAGCTCGGCCTCGTGTACGAGCCGATCAGCCGATCGCAAACCTTTTCAGCGATGGCGCGGGAGCGAGCCACGATGGACGCGAAGAGCTTGAGGGAGATGGCGGAGCGCCTCTCGAAGCTCGAGCTGGAGTACGCCGACAGGCTCAGGAGCTCCGCCGAGGGCGTCGGGAACCCAGCCGTCAGGGCAGTCATGCTGGCTGTCGCGCAGGACTCCGTGAAGCACTCCATGCTCTACGGGACAATAGCGGAGCTGCTCAGGGGCGAGGGTCCACTCATGGACGAGAAGCAGATGGATCGCCTGGCCCGCGAGATAGACGACCACATAAGGGTGGAGGAGGAGATGATCAGGGAGGCCAGGGAGCTGAGCTCCTCGGCCAGCAGGGAGTGCGTGAAGCTCGTGGCGGAATCGATAGCGGAGGACGAGGAGCGCCATCACAGGCTGCTGGTCGCCGTGCGCGACGTCATCCTGAGGCGGGAGACCCTCACCGAGGACGAGATCTGGGAGATGACGTGGAAGTATGCGGTCTGGCATGGGACGCCGGGCGGCTGACCGCTGGCCGTCCCAGGGCCACTAATCTTGATGCGCTCATCGAACCACTTGCACCAACCCCGCTAACTCAGCGCCGGCCCGCAGCATGTACGATGCCCGATAACGTTCCGAGGGATCTGAGGGATCAGCTAAGGTGGGCGAAGGAGCGCGTCGACTCCCAGCTCCAGAGGCTCAACAGGATATCCGACGATGTGGATCGCCGCGAGAGGGCGCTCTTCGAGAGGGTGGTCTCGCTCAGCAGATCCGGTCAGACGCTCCGCGCCGAGAAGCACTCGGAGGAGCTCTCCCAGCTCAGGAAGCTGAGGGACACCGTGAGGGCCGTCTCGGCCACGCTGGATGCCGTATCGCTGAAGCTGGAGGGCGCGGTGAGCCTCGGCGACGCCGTTGCGGCGCTCTCGAGCGCGAGGACGGCGGTCTCCAGCCTGAGCCGCCAGGTGAGGGGTATGAGCCCGGACGTCGACAAGTTCCTGGCGGAGGTCGACGACGTGCTCTCCTCCACCCAGCAGGCGTTCTCGGAGATCCAGATACCCGTAACCCCGGACGCGGAGAGGATTATCGAGGAGGCCTCCGCGGTGGCCGACCTCAGGCGCGGGAGCTCGCTCCCCGAGCCGGAGCTCCAGCCGCAGTGAGACCGGAAAACTTTTGTCTGCCCACAGCTTCAACGCTGGCCCATGCACTGGAGGATGGTGGCCCTCGCTGTCGCGCTCTTCCTGGCGCTCCTGCTCCCGGTTCCGGCCGCCGCGCAATCCAGCGGCTCCATATCACTTTCAACCTACTTCACCGGGGTCACTGTTCAGGGTGGCCAGTACGTCTACACGACGGTGAACGTCACGAACCAGATGGAGACGCCGGCCAGCATCTCCCTCTCAACGTCGGCACCCCCCGGGTGGTCCGCCGTGCTCACCTACAACGGCTACAACGTGACGGCGGTCTATGCGCCCCCGGGCGGCACCAGGTCCCTCCGGCTGGCAATCTACGTGCCCTCCTCCGCCTCCCCCGGCACTTATGAGGTGAACGTCACCGCGCGGAGCGGCCAGGCAGTGTCCAACACCCTCACCTTCTACGTGGAGGTGGCGGCGGTCCCGAAGAGCTCGCAGCCGATAACGGTGAGCGTCTCATACCCCAGCCTCTCCGGATCCCCGGGATCCACGCTGAGCTACATGTTCGAGGTCGACAATAATCTGGGCACCAGCGCCGTGGCGACGTTCAGCATGGATACCCCGCCTGGCTGGGCCGTCACGTTCCTGCCGAGCGAGTACAGCACGACGGTGATCTCCGGCATAAGCATGGGTCCATACTCTGTGAACCCGGGCCTAGTCGCCGACGTCTACATTCCCTCCGACGCGCAGCCCGGGATCTACAACCTGACGCTCACCGTCACAGCCTCCGGCTACCGCGTCTCCATACCGCTCACGGCCACGGTGACCGGCACGTACAGCTACTCCCTCTCAACCCCCGGCTCCCTCCTCAGCCTCAACGTTCAGGCGGGGCGCACCACCACAGCCACAGTCATAGTGTCCAACACGGGGACCGAGCCCCTGACGAGCCTGACGCTGGTGGCCGTGCAGCCCTCGAGTGGGTGGAGCGTGTCCCTGAGTCCATCCACGATACAGGTGCTCCAGCCTGGCCAGAACTCCACCGTCACCCTCTCGGTGACGCCGCCGCCCGACGCGATACCGGGCGTCTACGCGCTCACGGTGAGCGCGTACTCGCGGCAGGCATCCTCCCACTCCCTCACATTCCTGGTCACGGTGACCAAGCAGACGTACTGGGGAGTTGTCGGCGTGGTCGTGATAGTTGCCGCGGTCGCGGCACTCATCGCCGTCTTCTGGAGGTTCGGTAGGCCGTGAGCTCTGAGCCCGCGCTGAGGGCGATCGGGCTCAGGAAGGTCTACGGGGACTTCGTCGCGGTCGACCGCGTGGACCTCCAGGTGGCCAGGGGCGAGGTGCTGGGACTCCTGGGGCCGAACGGCGCCGGGAAGACGACCACCATATCGATGATGGTGGGGCTTGTGCCGCCGACCGAGGGCGACGTCGTGGTCGAGGGGCGCAGCGTTAGGAAGGACCCCGTCGGAGTCAGGGCGAGGGTGGGGCTCGTGCCCGATAACCCGGGCTTCTACGAGGGTATGACGGCCTGGGAGAACCTGGCCATAACCGCGAGGCTGAACGGCGTGAAGGATGAGTCCAGGATAGACGAGGCGATATCCAGGGTCGGCCTCTCCGGGTGGACGGACGTGGAGGTTGGCAAGTTCTCGAAGGGGATGAAGCAGAGGCTCGGGATAGCTGACGCGCTCCTCAAGTCGCCCTCCGTGCTCCTGCTCGATGAGCCCACCGCTGGGCTTGACCCCAACGGTTCCGAGGAGGTCCTCAGGCTCATCAGGTCCCTCGCGGATGAGGGCGGTATCGCGATCCTGATGAGCAGCCATCTCCTCCATCAGGCTGAGTGGATCTGCGACCGCGTCGCTGTCATGGATCACGGCAGGATCGTCGCACAGGGGACGCTCGATCAGCTGGCCGGGCGCAGGTACTACGTTGAGATGGAGCTGGAGGGCGACGTGAACTCCGCCGTCAGGGCGCTGCTCCCGCTGGGGAAGGTGAGGGTGGAGGGCAGCAGGGTGGTCGTGGAGTCCGAGGGCGACGCGAGGAGGAAGGCCGTCGAGGCGGCCCTCAGGGCGGGCGCCATACCGATCGAGGTCCGCCTCAGGAGGGCAAGCCTGGCCGAGGCCTACCGCAACCTTCTGGGGGCCGGATCTTGAGGGGAAGCCTCACAGTGATCGAGAAGGAGCTCTCGGAGAACCTCACCAGCAGGAGGTTCATACTGATGTTCCTGCTGGTCTTCCTCTCGGGGGCCGGCGCCGTCCTGACGACCGCCCAGTCCCTCTCGGGCCTGACGACCGCCCAGTTCCTCGAGATATTCACGGGCGCGGGGAACCAGCTCTACAGCTACACATACTTCCTCAGCATCCTCGCTCCCGTGCTCGGCATAGCGATAGGCTTCGACTCGGTGAACCGCGAGCTGTCGTCCGGCAGCATGGTTAGGTTGCTGTCGAACCCCATTCACCGTGACGGCGTGCTGATCGGGAAGCTCGCGGCTGGCGTGGCCCTGATATCGCTGGTGATCGGCACCGTGAACGCCGTGGACTTGGGACTGGGCATGATACTCATGGGCTGGGGGCCGTCGCTGGCGGACGCGCTCAGGTACTTCTACTTCACAGTGGTCACGATAATCTACTCCTCGGTCTGGTACTCCATCGCGCTCTTCTTCTCGACGATCCTCAGGAGGGCCGCCACCTCGGCCCTGGCCTCGCTCGGGCTCTGGATCTTCATGACGTTCTTCATCGGCGCGTTCTCGACGGCCCTGGCCTCCGCGATATCCCCGCTGCCCGCTTATCCTCCCCCGACGCTGCAACAGGAGGTCGCGTACATAGACACAGCGATATCCATAGCCAGGGTGAGTCCGGTCTACGTGTACTCCGAGGTCTCGGCCACGCTCCTCAATCCCTACGTTATCACGCTGTCCCCGGTCTACGTTTACACTAGCGGGATGCCGAGGACGCCTCTCGGCGTGTCGGGGAGCCTGGCGCTCGCGCTGCCAGACATATCAGCCCTAATGGCGGCGTTCTCCGTGTTCTCTATAATGGCGTTCATCGCCTTCATGAGGATGGAGATAAGGGCAAGGTGGGAGTAGCGAATGGCGCTCCTACCCCAGCTGGGCCATCCAGCGAGCTCCATCCCTACGTCCAGGGCGGC
>JBMFHR010000031.1:0-10442 GCA_049976725.1 Conexivisphaera sp.
GTGGAGGGGTCCGAGTCCGGCGGGATCCTGGCTGGGTGGTCTCCCTGGGCCGGGAGGTCATTGCGCGTGGGCGTGCGGCCCGAAGTCGACGGAGCCGGCGGGCCGAGGGTTAAGGTGAAATATGGCCGGTGCCCAGTGCGCGCGTGAGCTACGGGCTCCGCGTCCTGAGCTCCTCCTCCACCTCGGCGTCCGTCGAGAGGCGCACATCCGAGACCGCTATCCGCGTCACGGTGGAGGAGGGCCCCAGGAGGCCCTGGCGCGTGTCCACTGGCTCCGCGTTCCTCGACCACATGGTCGAGATTCTGGCCTTCTACTCCGAGCTGAACGTGGACGCGACGGTCGAGGCTTCCCGGAGGCTGATGCACACGCTGGCTGAGGATCTCGGCATAGCCCTGGGGGCGGCGCTCCGCGCCATGGCGGATGCCAGGATAGCCTCCGAGGGCTGCAGGTGCCACGGGTTCGCGCAGGCCGTGCTGGACGAGGCGTACTCACAGGCCAGGGTGTCCTACGAGGGGCGCTCCCTCGCCGTCGTGGACAGGTCCATCGACCGCTTCGGGCAGGTGGAGGACCTGCAGGAGGAGTTCCTCGTGGCGTTCCTGGAGGGCATGGCCCAGGGGATGAGGGCCACGATCCACGTGGACCTGATGAGGGGAAGGGATCCGCACCACGCATGGGAGTCCGCGTTCAGGGCGCTCGGGATCGCACTGAGGTCGGCCTTAGAGCGCGACGAGTGGAGGCGCGGGTACGCGGCCGGCATAAAGGGGACGGTCGACTGAGGAGCCGCGGAGCAGAAAGGATTTCTACATGGATAACTTAAAGATTGGAGTAGGCGGTTGGGCCTGGACTGCGGGGGAGTGCAGCGGCTCGGCGACTCACTATCCCGCTACTGCGATCCCGCGGTCAGGTCCATCCTCCGGACCCTCCTGGGCGGGTCGGCGCTCACCGCGCGCCAGATCTCCGAGAAATCCGGCGTGAAGAACGCGGAGGACCTGCTGGCTCAGCTGTCCAGCGTCCTGAGGGTCTCCGGCGTCGCCTATAGGGCCGTAGCGCCCCGGACCGGCGACTCGGAGTTCTACGCGAGGCTGAGCTGCCCCTTCTGCGGCTCGCAGGACCTTAGGAGGGAGGAACTCGCGGAGCACACCGGCTGCGGCTACGTCGGCAGGCTGTCCGACTTCCGGGGGAAGGATGGGTCCATGAGGTGCCCCAGGTGCGGGTCGCCCGTGGACGCGCAGTCCCTCAGATCCATAGGGTTCTGGTACCAGTGCAACAGCTGCCACCAGACTTTCCCGCGCCCCAACCTCTCGCTGGTTGGCGCGGCCTCCGGCAAGGAGATATCACCGGAGGAGCTCGAGCCCGTGAAGGAGGTCAGCTACTCGGTGTCGGAGGAGCTCGAGCCCGTGATCTCGGGACTCCTGGAGCTGATTGAGGAGCTGGCGTCCGCGGCCTCCTCGAAGGGGTACGCGTTCGGGGAGCCCTTCAGGCTCAGGGGGAAGTCCGGCGTGGAGCACGTGTTCTGCTCCAACCTGGACGGCAACGGCTCACGGGTGCTCCTGGACCTGGTGCTCTGCGGCGATTCCCCGAGGGTCCTCAGGTACGTGACCAAGGCGTTCGACGCGTCCTCCGAGTTCCCCGTCATACTGATGATGGCGCCCGAGGTGGAGGACGCCGCCCTGAAGATGCTGATGTCGGCTGCGCTGTCCGGGCTCCGGGTCAAGGTCCTGGCGACCCATGATCCGTCCGATCTCCCGGCCCTCCTAGCCAGGGCGCTCGAGGAGGGCTTTCCGGCGGCCCCCGACCGGGGGCAGTTACGACTGGGGGTTCAGGCTACCCCGGACCGGCAGTGAAGTATTAAACGACCGTGATTCCTCACCGACCGCGTGAACGCTGGACTGGCCCACCAGGGGCCGGCGCTGGAGTTCGTCAGGCCGGGCTACGCGAGGGTGGGGCGCAGCTCCGCGGTCGAGATATGCAGGTGGACCAGGAGCGCGATCCTGGGGGGCGCGGCGTGCTACAAGCGCTGGTACGGCGTGTCGAGCCACCGCTGCGTGCAGATGACGCCGAACGCCTCGCTCTGCAACTTCCGGTGCCCCTTCTGCTGGAGGCCGCACGGCTCGCGGGGGGAACCCGCGGAGTGGGACGGACCGGACGAAGTCGTGGAGGGCGCGGTGCGCGCCCAGCGCAGGCTCCTGATAGGGTATAAGGGCAACGCGTCCGCGGACATGCGCAGGTTCCTGGAGGCCATGTTCCCCAGGCACTTCGCGATAAGCCTCGACGGCGAGCCCACGATCTACCCCTGGCTCCGCGAGCTCGTGGCCGCGGTTAGGAGCAGGGGCATGACCGCCTTCCTGGTCACCAACGGCAGCCTGCCGGGGAGGCTGAGGGAGCTGAGGGCCGTGCCGCCCCACAACCTCTACGTCAGCCTGTACGGATCCTCAGAGGACATGCTCGAGCGCGCCGCGCGCCCCGCCTTCCGCGGCGCGTGGGAGAGGGTCATGGAGAGCGTGTCGATGATGAGCGATTTCGAGTCCGCTGGCTCGAACACGGTGCTGAGGCTCACGCTCGTCAGGGGGCTCAACATGGCCGACCCCGATGGCTACGCCCGGGCGATCGCGTCCGGATCACCAATGTTCGTCGAGCTCAAGGGTTACACGTGGGTGGGGGAGAGCACCCGGAGGCTGTCGATCGACGCCATGCCGACTCTCGACGAGCTGAGGACCTTCGCGCGGGAGCTCGGGGCGCGCACGGGCTACCTCGAGGCCGAGGTGGATCCACGGAGCCGCGTCGTCATGCTCGCCAGGGACGCCGAGTCGCTGGAGACGGCGAGGGAGCGCGCGGCCCGCCTGAGGGCCAGGATAGAGGAACTGGACCGCGGGTGGCGGGAGCGCTACGGGGACCCGAGCGAGTTCAGGCTCGACAGAGGGAATCTCCCGCCCTGGCCTGGTGGCTGGATATAGCGCGGTTCGCCAAAGCTTTTGAGCCGAGCCTCCCTCCACAGGGGGCGTGTACAGGGTGGGGGTAATATCCCTGGTGGGTTACCGCGCGTGGACGGATGGCCTCGGCGATGACCGCGAGTGGATAATACAGTCCGTGCAGTCGGGGCTGCACGGCATCTTGAGCGCGGAGGCGGCGGCGCTCGGCGCGCACGCGATCCCCCTGAGGTACGACTACATGCTGGTCCTCGATCCCGGGACCGAGCCCGACGGCGTGAGGAGGATCGCCTCGGCGCTCGCGCCGGTCGCGCCCACCCCAGTTGCGGTCTCCGCGGCGTGTGCGCCCACCCCTCTCGAGGCCCAGGCCAGGGCCTCCTCGAGCCCTGCCCTCTACGAGAGCTGCGCGCCCGATCCCCTCGCGGCGGTCCACATGGATCTGGACGACGCGTCTTCGAGGACCCGGAGGGACTCCGCCTACGGGGTCTTCGAGGACGCCCTCCGGCTGCTGTGCGAGGCCAGCAGGAGGGCCTCCTCGCTGGGCGGGCTGGCCCAGTACCTGGGCGGCGATAACGTGATCGCGTTCCTTCCCCTCGGCGCGCTGCGCGAGTTCATGGAGTTCGTCGAGGGGCTCGAGGGCGTGAAGGCCGGGGTGGGCGTGCACAGGGCACCGCGCGAGGCCGTCGCGCTCGCCGCGGCTAATCTGAGGCGCATAAGGTCGTCTAGGCGCGGGGGACGGTGACCGGCACTTGACGGACGGCGCCCGGGCCTACAGGTTCTCCCTGGCCTTCGTGGGGGAGGACTATCGGCCGCTCGAGGACGCCTACGTGGAGGTGGACGAGCGGGGCCTCATATCGAGCGTTGGCAGGGGATCGGGCGGCGCCCGCGTGGGCGGCGTTGCCCTCCCGGGGCTCGTGGACGCGCACGTCCACACGGGGGACTACGCGCTGGCGGGCGCCGGGCTCCCCCTACCCCTCGAGGATCTGGTCGCGCCGCCCCACGGCCTGAAGCACAGGCTGCTGTCGGCGATGGGTCCCGGGGAGCTCGAGCGGAGCGTGCGGGCCGCGCTCCTCTACATGGAGTCAACGGGGTCGACGGTGGCCGCGGACTTCAGGGAGGGCGGGCTGGAGGGTGTCCTAGCTGCCAGGCGCGCGTCATCCGGGCTGCGCATACGCCCGATAGTGCTGGGGAGGCCCGGGCCGGACGGCGACTTCCGGGCGGTTCTCGAGGCAGCCGACGGACTGGGACTCAGCAGCCCGCTGGATCACCTCGACAGCCTGGGATCGATGGCGTCGGCCGCCTCCGCCGCCGGCAAGATTCTGGCCGCGCACGTGGCGGAGACCAGGGAGGCGCGCGCGGCCGGGGACCTGGAGGTCGTCATGGATGCCGGGGGCTTCAGCTTCATCGTCCACGGCACCCACCTCTCCTGGGACGACCTGGCCTGGCTCGCCTCGAGGCGCGTGGGACTCGTGACGTGCCCCAGGGCGAACGGCTTCTTCTCGGGGTCGGAGCCCCCCCTGGCGTCCGCGCTCGAGGCGGGCGTGGAGCTGGCCCTGGGCACGGATAACTCGGGCTGGGTCGCTCCAGACATGTGGAGGGAGATGGAGGCTGCCCTGCGCGCCCTGAGGAGGCAGAGGCCCTCCCTGGCGGACCCCAGGGTTGTCCTCAGGTCAGCGACCCTCTCCGGCGCGAGGCTGCTCGGGATGGAGCGCGTCGGCCTCATAGCGGAGGGTTGGCTGGCGAACATCGTCGTGCTCGACGAGTCGGCGGTGCTGCCGGCGGTAGATCCGCTGGCGTCCGCGGTCCTGAGGGGGGGACCCGGCCACATCAGGGCAGTGATAACCGGGTGGATGCCGGATTGAGGCCCAGGATCACGGCGTTCTCGACGGCTTCCGTTGACGGCAGGATCCACACCCCTCATTTGGAGAGGCTCTCGTGCCCTCACGACCTCCGGAGGCTGCACTCGCTCAGGGCGTCCTCGGACGCCGTGGTGGTGGGCGCCACCACGGTGATAGTGGACGACCCTAGGCTCACGGTGAGGCTCGTAGAGGGAAGGAACCCGCTGAGGGTAGTCGTCGACGGCTCGCTGCGGTCGCCGCCCTCCGCCAGGGTCTTCGACGTCTCAGAGGCGCCCACCCTGGTGGTCACCTCGAGGGCAGCGCCGCGCTCCAGGGTGGAGGCCCTCAGGAGCAGGGGCGTCGAGGTCCTCGAGGTGGGGCCGGGGCCCGCGGTCGACCTAGGGCTGGCCATGGAGGCCCTGGGCGACGCCGGGATCAGGAGCGCCCTCGTGGAGGGCGGCGGCACGCTGCTCTGGGGCATGCTCTCACACGGGCTGCTGGACGAGCTCAGGGTCACCGTCTCGCCGCTGGCCCTCGGCCGCGGGCCCTCCCTCCTCGAGGGTTCCGGGCCACCCGTCCGCTTGGAGCTGTCGTCGCACCAGCTGTGCGAGTGCGGCCAGGAAGTTCACCTAATATATCGCCCGGTCCGGCGACCGCGCGTGACGGCGCCCAAGGCGATCCTCCCCCTGGGATCCTACGAGGACCACGGCTCGCTACCCCCGGACACGGACACCTCGATAGCCGCGTGCCTGGCCTCCAGGATAGCGGACCGCTCGGGGTGGGAGCCCCTGCCCGCCCTTCCATACGGCTTCTCGCCCGAGCACTCGCCCAGGGCGGTGTCCATAGGGGCCGCCACGTACGTCGAGCTCCTGAGGTCGCTCATCCTATCGAGCGGCCGCGGGTCCGTGCTGATAGTCAACGCGCACGGAGGCAACTGGCCGCTCGCGCGCGCCGTGTCCTTCGAGCTCCTGGGCCGCGCCCGCGTTGAGGTGCTGGATGTCTGGGACTCCGTGCTCTCCATCCTCGGCGCCCGCGGCGCCCTAGTGCATGCGGGCCCGGTAGAGGCCTCGCTGGCCTCGGCGTGCGGCGTGGAGCCCGTCGGCTACGCTGAGGTCCCGCGCGCCCGCATCGAGGAGCTGGCGCGCTCCGCGGCGCGCTCCGGTCCCGCGCTCGAGGTGCCCTGGAGGTCCTCGGAGCTGCCCGGGCTCGTCCGCGAGTACTCGAGGGAGCTGGGCGAGTGGCTGGCCGAAGGGCTCGTCGAGGTGGCCCTGAGGCCCCCGGGCGGGGGTCAGCGCCTTTGAGGCGCGAGTTCGAGGATTCCCTCCACAGGGCGCTCAAGGGATCCGCGAGCAGGGCTGATCTCCTGGAGCTGGCCTCCGCGGGCGGGGACGAGCTGTGGGCGCTGCTGAGGGCGGCGCTCTCCCTCAGGCTCTCCGCCGGGCGCACCGTGACCCTGTCGAGGAACGTCTTCGTCCCCCTGACGAGGATGTGCGTCAACAGGTGCGCCTACTGCGGCTTCAGGAGGGACCCGGGCGCGCCGGGCGCCGGCTACATTGAGCCTGAGGAGGCAGTGCGCGTGGCCGCCGCCGGTGAGACCTCGGGGGCCACGGAGGTCCTCGTCAGCTCGGGCGACAGGCCTGAGGCCGCCCACGCGGAGGCCAGGGAGTGGCTGAGGTCCCACGGTTACTCGTCCACGGCCGAGTACGCCGCCGATCTGGAGGAGAGGATTCTGAGGTCAACCCGGATCCTGCTCCCCCACACGAACATAGGCGTGCTCACCAGGAAGGAGATGGCGCTCCTCAGGCCGCTGAACGCCAGCATGGGGCTGATGCTGGAGTCCTCCAGCCCGAGGCTCTCCGGCCCCGGGATGCCCCACTGCTGCTCCCCCACTAAGGCCCCGGCGGTCAGGCTCAGGATGATCAGGGAAGCCGGGATCCTCGGGATACCGTTCACGACGGGGATACTCGTGGGGATAGGCGAGACGTGGGAGGAGAGGATCGACTCCCTGCTCGCGATAGCCGAGCTGCACGCCGCCTACGGCCACGTGCAGGAGGTGATAGTGCAGCCGTTCTCGCCGGAGCCGGGCACACCGATGTGGGGGTCGAGCCCGCCCGATCCCCTCGACGTCGCGAAGACTATCGCGCTGGCGCGCCTCGTGATGGGGCCCTCCGTGCCCGTACAGGCGCCGCCCAACATAGCCGGCGGCTGGAGGAGGCTCTATCTGCTGGCCGGCGCGGACGATTGGGGTGGAATCTCCAGCCTCACGCCGGACTACGTGAACGCCCGCCATCCCTGGCCGGACCCCGGGGAGCTGGCCCGCGAGGCGGGCGAGCTAGGTATGATCCTCAGGGAGAGGCTCCCGATATACCCCAGGTACGTGAGGGGAGGGTGGCTCCCCCGCGAGCTCGAGGCCAGGGTCGCGCGCATCCTCGACCGGGAGGGCTACGTGCGCGGGGCAGCGCGACGACCGAAGGCCCTTTATTCGGGGAGCGCGCAGCGGCGGCGTTGCTCTCCGAGAGGCTCCTGGGATCGCTGGATTCGGAGTTCTCGGAGGCCATGGACGCCGCCCTGGATGGGCGCGACGTCCCCGAGAGGCTCCTCCCGAGGATCCTCTCCGCGCGCGGCCCGGAGGTCCCCGTGCTCGTGGCCGTCGCGGACGAGCTCAGGAGGAGGACCGTAGGCGACGTCGTGACCTTCGTCGTGAACAGGAACATAAACTTCACGAACGAGTGCACGCTCGCGTGTGGGTTCTGCGCGTTCTCCAGGCGCCCGGGGGACCCGGAGGCGTACGTGATGGACCCGGCCGAGGTGGGGAGGCGCGCTGAGGAGGCGCAGCGCGCGGGCGCGACCGAGGTCTGCCTGCAGGGCGGGGTAAGCCCGTCGATAGGCCCCGACTACTACGTGTCTGTGCTCCGCGAGGTCAAGAGGAGGGCCCCCGGGATCCACGTGCACGCCTTCTCGCCGCAGGAGGTCCACCACTTCGCGGCCATGAGGGGGGTCAGCGTCAGGGAGGCCCTCTCGGAGCTCAGGGACGCGGGCCTCGACAGCATGCCCGGGACCGCGGCGGAGATCCTCGACGACGGCGTGAGGAGGGTTATAGCGCCCAGGAAGATCCCCACCGCCAGGTGGGTGGAGATCGTGGAGGAGGCGCACCGCATGGGTATACCCACCACGTCCACTATGATGTACGGGCACGTGGAGGGGCCGGAGCACTGGGCCAAACACATGTCGATAATAAGGGGAATACAGCGCAGGACCCGCGGCTTCACGGAGTTCGTCCTCCTACCATTCGTGCACCGCAACGCCCCGATCTACAGGGCCGGGATCGCGCGCCCGGGATCCAGCGGGATCGAGGACCTTGTCGTGCACGCCGCCTCCAGGATCTTCCTAGGCGGCGACCTGAGGAACGTGCAGGTGTCCTGGCCCAAGCTGGGACCGAAGCTATCGCAGGTAATGCTCGGGGCCGGCGCCAACGACGTCGGTGGCACGCTGATGGAGGAGCACATATCCAGCTCCGCCGGGGCGACCTTCGGGGAGGGCATGGCGCCCGAGGAGCTGGTCCGCCTGATAAGGGGCGCCGGGAGGAGGCCCGCGCAGAGGACTACGACGTACGAGATAATCAGGTACTACGACCGACCAGCTCAGCGCTCCCCCCGAGGGTGGATGTAGTATGTGGCGAGCGCCTTCGCCAGCAGAGAGTTATCTTGGGTGACGTCCACCTCGGCGACCGCTATCCTCGTTCCCATGTGCACGACGCGGCCCTCCGCCCTCAGGGTGCCGCCGCTCGAGGGCCTCAGGTAGTTCACCTTGAGCTCTATCGTCGCCATGCGGGCCTCGCCCCCCAGGAGGGACGCGATCGCCCTCCCGGCGGCCGAGTCCACCAGGCTGGCTATGGCCCCCCCGTGGACTACCCCCATCGCGTTCAGGTGCCTGCCAGGGTCTACGTCCATCGCGACGATCACCCTCCCCCTCTCCCTCAGCTCCTCTCTTATCCCGAGCAGCCTGGGGTAGGGCGCGTCCTCGACGGCCGGCACGCCCGCGCGGGGGCGCCGCTATCGTTAAGCGTTTCGCGTCCCTCGTAGGAACTGATCCAGGGTCCCGCTGCCCCTCAGCATGCCCGCCACGCGCCTGAAGTCGCCCTCCAGCAATTCCACCTGCTGCCTGTTGTAGAGGGCCGCCGCGGGGTGGAGGGTCGGGAAGACCGTGACCTCGTGACCCCCTATCCGGACCACCCTGGGTCTGCCCCTGACCTCGCTTATGCTCAGGGGCCTTGCGCCGGGCCCCGACAGGAGCGCGGTGGCGGCGTGCCTGCCGAGCGCCACTATGAGCCTGGGGCGCAGTATCCTCACCTGCGCCTCCAGGTACCTCCAGCAGGCGGCCACCTCCTCCGGCTCGGGCTCCCTGTTCCCGGGCGGCCTGCACTTGACCACGTTCGTTATGAAGACTTCCTCCCTCCTGAGGCCCAGGATCCTTGTCATCAGGTCCGTCAGCAGCTGCCCGGCGGCTCCCACGAACGGCCTGCCCTGCTCGTCCTCGTTCCTCCCGGGCGCCTCCCCGACGAACATTACGCCGCTCCTCCCGGTTCCCTCCCCGGGCACCGCGTTCCTGCGGGACGCGTGCAGGGGGCACGCGCGGCACAGCTTGACGGCGTCCGCGACCTCCTCGAGCGTCTCCACGCCTCCCACCTGGTGGTCGCGGCAGAAATCGGTTGCGGCCCTCCGCCAGCTTAAATATCTCATCGCGCGCACATATATCGTGCGCCGTCGCGCGATAAGCGAGATCATGGCGACGCTCATCCTGATCGTGATAGCGGTGAGCGTCGGCACGATACTCGTGTCCTGGGCGAGCTCCTACAGCTCGACCGTGCTCGGCGGCATTGCGACGAACACCTACAGGGCGCAGGCGACGCTCCGCCAGTACCCCGTGATAGAGTACGCGGCCGCGAGCCCGACGAACCTGACTCTCACGGTCTCGAACGAGGGCCAGCTCCCGGTCACTGTGACGGGGATCCTGGTCTCCAACGCCACGTCCCAGATGTACTACGGCAGCTTCCTCCTGCGCACGGGGTCCTCGTGGACGAACGTCAGCTCAGTCCAGATACCGTCGGACGGGGTCGTCGAGATAAGCCTGAACCCCGGGGGATTCATTGTGTCCGGCGAATCATACTCGATCACCGTGCTCACATCGAGCGGCGCCAGGGCGTCCACGGTGGTGGGGGTGACATCATGAGGAGGCGCGCGCAGGCTTCGATAATAGCGGCCCTCTTCGTGCTGGTGGCGCTCGCCATCCTGGCGGTGGGGTTCGCGAACGTGCTGATGGCACAGCAGAACTACGCGGCGCAGTTCCAGCAGTCCGTGCAGATGGATCAGGTGAGGTCGGCGGAGAGCCTGACGATAACCGGCTACTCGTACAGCAACGGAGTGTACACCATCTACGTGAGGAACAACGCGCCCTTCACGTCGTACATCCTGAGGGCCTACTACTACAACTCGAGCACGTTCGGCTGGTCGTGGGTGAACGAGAGCGTGGGGCCCGGCGCCATCGTCGCGATCAACATAAGCACGGGGCCGCTGCAGAGCCCATCGTTCGCGATCGTCACGGCGCTGGGGAACGTCTTCACCTACAAGCCGGCGCCGCCCCTTCCCATGCCCGCCACGTACACCGGGCGGATATGGGG
>JBMFHR010000032.1:0-9689 GCA_049976725.1 Conexivisphaera sp.
ACCCGCGCGCCGCCCCGCGCCGTCCGCGCATATCGTGGCCCTCCCGTACCTCCTCAGGCCCCGTGAAGGGGCACGCGTCGACCGGGTCACCGCGCCAGCTGGCGCGGAAGCCCGGCGTGGCGCGCAGGTTGGACTCGAATGCGGCTCAGATCCAGGTGGGCGCGCCCGGGACCGGCGAGTGCCCGTACCTGTGGACCCACTTCCACACCGGGGCGCGCCCTAACGATGGGCCGGGGAAATGCAATGCGTGGCGCAGAGAATGATGCCGGGCGGGGCCCTCCTCCTTCCTACCTATTTGTATCGTGATCACGGCGGATCGGGAGGGGAGCCGCTCAGAGGCGGCCGTGGCTGAGCACCCTGGCGGCAGTTATCACTGGGTGCCAGACCGGGGAGGTCGGCGGCGAGTAGCTGAGATCCGAGAAGAACACGTCGTCTATCGTGAGCCCCCTGCCCACGATCTCGGCCATCAGGTCCAAGTAGCCCGCGGCTATCTTATCCCTGCTCACTATCTGCCCGCCGAGGACCCTGCCGCTCCGCCGCTCCACCGTCAGCTTCAGGTTTATGATCTCGTACCTGCCGTAGTACTCGGCCGCGCTCCTGGTCTTCACGAGCTTCGACTCGATGTCGAAGCCCTCCCTCCGTGCCTGCTCGTCGCTCAGCCCTGTCCTGCCGACGTAGTAATTGAATACTTTCGTCACGGCCGTGCCCACGACCCCGGGGAACTTCAAGCTCCTCGGAGACACGCTGTTGGCGCCAGCGACCTGGCCCATCTTGTTCGCGGGAGGAGCCAGGGGAATCCACGTCCTCCTGCCGGTCACTAGGTGCGTCGTCTCGACGAGGTCGCCGGCTGCGTACACGTCGGGCTCGCTGGTCTCCATGTACTCATTCACCCAAACGGCCCCGGTCTCCCCCATCCTGAGGCCAGCGGACTGCGCCAGCTCGGAGTCGGGGCGAACGCCCACGGCGAGCACCACCGCGTCCGCGCCGTAGCTGCCGCCCTCGGTCACGACGCGCTCCACGGAACCCCTGCCCTCTATGCGTACGAGGGGCTCTGACAGGTGGAGTTCCACGCCGTTCGACCTCAGTTCCTCGTGTATGAGCTCGGCAACGTCGCCGTCCACCGTGGTTGGCAGCACATGGTCCATCGCCTCGAAGAGCAGCACGCGCTTGCCGAGAGACCTCGCGGCCTCCGCCATCTCAAGGCCTATGTAGCCGCCGCCTATCACTGCCACGGTGCTGGCGGCGCTCAGCCCCTCCTTGACCTCCCTGGCGCCGTCGGGGAGCCTAACCGTGTAGACGCCCTTGAGGTCCACGCCCTCTATGCGCGGCACCAGCGGCTTCGCGCCGGTCGCCAGTATAAGGCGATCCCACTCGTACTCCGAGGTGGAACCGCTCTCCGATACCCTGAGCCTCCGGTTCCTGAGGTCTATTCCGGTGACGACGGATCCTATGCGCACGTCCACATTCCTCCCCTTGGAGAACTCGGCCGGAGTGTACGTCTTCAGCATGGACTGGTCGCCGACGATCCCGCCCACGTAGTATGGTATGCCGCAGGGCGCGTGCGTTATCATGGAGCCCGCCTCGAACATCACTATCTTGGCGTCCTGGCTCCACTTCCTCGCCCTGGCCGCCGCTGAGGCCCCGGCAGCGCCCCCGCCCACTATGAGTATCCTGAGGGCCATTCCGCCCGAGGGACGCACGCCGATATTTAAGGTGAGCGCGCGCCCCCGAGCATGGCGCCCACCAGCTGGAGCACGCCTGGGCGCAGCCCGAACCTCCTATGCATGGACCTGAACTTGCGCGCCAGTAGAAGGAGCCTGAGCGCTATCCAGGGATCCCTGCGGCCGCCGAGCAGCCCGTTCAGGAACACGTCGCCGACCTCATCGTGGAGCCTGAACGCCCTCAGGAGCGACTCCTCGTACCTATCCAAGTCCTCCGACGCCAGGGACTCCGCCAGGATCTCCGCGCTCTGCAGGCTGGGCACTATGCCCTCACCGGTACTCGGGAAAACCACGCCCGCGGCCTCCCCCACGGCCACCGCGTTCCCGGAGCGGATGGGGAGCGACATGCTGGGGCTCGAGAGCCTCACGGGACGGCCGACCCTCCTGATCACCTCGTCCGGCGGGTACCTCTCGAGGAACCTGGAAAGGTACTCGATGTGTCTGTGCCCGAAGTCGCCGGAGCCAACGTGGGCGACGTTGCCGGACAGCGGGAAGAACCATAGGTAGCCCGTCAGCCCCGGGAAGACCTCCGCGTAGAAGTCGTCGAATGGCATCTCCCTGTACCTGACCATGAACTCGAGCGTGGGTATCGCGAACTCCCTCCTAGGCCTGCCCAGAAGGACGCGGTGGAATCCCGTCGCGTCCACCAGGAGATCGTAGCCGTCGGGCGGCCGCCCTCTCTGCACGCGAACGCCGTACCGAACGTCGCCGCCGCGCCTCAGGTCCGCCAGGAATCTCTCCTTGTCGAACGTTGACAGCCCCGTCAGCGGGATCTCGATGCGCCTTCCGCCGAACACCATCGTGAAGTACCTGCCCTCGTGCATGACGTAATCGTCGAACGAGAGGCCTACCCTGGACGCGAACCTGCGCATGGGATCCTTCGGGGCGCCCCAGGCGCACACCGAGACGTAATCATCGCTGCCTTGCGCCTCGAACGCCGTCACCTCGTGATCGCCGGAGAGTAGCCTGAGCAGGTAGGATCCAGCGACGCCGGCGCCAACTATTCCTATCCTCAACCGCGATTACCCTGCTTCGGGTTGCTTGAAACCGTTTTAAGGCGTTCCACGCTTCTCGACACGTGAGCTTCAGCGAGCTGTGCTCGGTGCTCGAGAAGTCCAGGTCGACCAGCAGCAGGCTGGCCAAGGTGGCCGCGATCGCCGAGTATCTGAGGGGGCTCGACGAGGAGGACCTCGGCACTGCCATAAGGTTCCTGACCGGGGACTTGTACCCGCGCGGATCCGGGCTGGACGCGGGCGTCGGGTACAGCATGCTCCTGAGCGCCCTGGCCGATGTCGTGGGAGCTTCCCCGGGCAAGATAATCGCGGTGTACAAGAAGTACGGGGACCTGGGGGACGCGGCCCACGAGCTGCTGGGCTCCGGCAGGAGGGCCCAGGCGCCTCTTACCCAGCTGGAACCCCTGACAATCAGGGGCGTCTACGAGGAGCTGGTCCGCCTGGCGAGGACGACGGGCGAGGGCTCGCAGCAGAGGAAGCTGGCGAGGCTCAGGGGCCTGCTGACCTCGTGCAGCCCGCTGGAGGCCAAGTACCTGGTGAAGATGCTGCTGGGCGAGCTGAGGACCGGGGCCGTCGAGGGCGTCGTGGAGCAGGCCATAGCGGAGGCCTTCGGCGTTGAACAGGAGGAGGTGAGGCGGGGGAGGCTGCTGCTCGGGGACCTGGGAGAGGTCGGGGTCCTCGCCCGGCGCGGCAGGCTGAAGGACGTGGGCGTCACGCCGCTGAGGCCGCTGGAGTTCATGCTGGCCGAGGCCCTGGCATCGCCGAGGGAGGCCGTGGAGAGGTACCAGGGGAGGGAGCTTATCGCCGAGTACAAGTACGACGGAATCAGGGCGCAGCTGCACTCGTCCGGCGGTACGGTGAGGATATTCTCCAGGAGGCTCGAGGACATCACGCGGAGCTTCCCGGAGGTTGAGGAGGGGGCGAGGGGCCTCGACGTCGTGCTGGACGGCGAGATAGTGGCCTTCCGGGAGGGAAAGCCGTTGCCCTTCAGGGAGCTCCAGAGGAGGCTGAGGAGGAAGGACCCGCGCGAGCTCTCGGAGGAGATACCGGTCGCCTACTTCGTCTACGACGTCCTTTACCTGAACGGCAGGTCGCTGCTGGACGCGCCGCTCGCGGAGAGGAAGAGGGTGTTGGGGGACCTCCTGCCCGAGGCCAGGGGCGTCATGCGCGCGAGTCCCTGGTGGACCGTGAGGAGCGCCGAGGAGATAGCGGAGCTCTTCCGCAGGAGCAGGGCCGAGGGCTACGAGGGCCTCATGCTGAAGGATCCCGGCTCCGCGTATGAGGTGGGCAAGAGGGGGTGGAAGTGGATGAAGCTCAAGGAGGAGCTGGACACGATCGATGCCGTTGTCGTGGGCGCCGAGTACGGCCACGGGAAGAGGGCAGGCCTGCTGTCGGACCTCATATTCGCGGTCTGGGACGGCGACGAGCTGAAGGTGGTCGGCAAGGCCTACTCGGGCCTGACGGATCAGGAGATAGAGTGGATGACCCAGAGGTTGAAGGAGCTCGCGGTGCGCGAGGAGGGCTTGAGAGTCATCGTGAGGCCGGAGATTGTCGTGGAGGTCGCGTTCGACTCGGTCCAGGAGAGCGACAGGCACTCTGGTGGTTACGCGTTCAGGTTCCCGCGCATAAAGTCGGTGAGGCTGGACAAGAGGCCCGAGGACGCCGACACCATAGACAAGCTGAGGAGGCTCGCCGAGATCTCCAGGGCCCGGGGCGGTCAAAGCTAATTACTCCGGGCTCCGCGGTGAGCGGCGTGGGGAACAGGGTCTGGGCGGGGGATGAATCCGGCCGCCTCTACATGGTGGAGCGCCGGGACGGGTGCCTCCGGATCTACGGCCCGGTCCCCAGCACGGCCGCGCACCTGCCGGAGCTGTCGCTCGTTATCTACGCCGCGGCGGCCTTCGGCTCCCTCGCCGCAGGTCTCACGCGCGTGGCGCTGGGGGCAATGTTGGCGGCGCTCGTCGGCGTGCCCGCGCTGGCGGTGGCCGTGAGGGCACGTTACGTCAGGGGGGAGGGGCTCCGGGCCGAGGCCCGCTCCTCGGAGGACCTCGGCGGGAGGATCGTGAAGCTGACCCTAGATGTTGAGGGGGTGGGCCGGCTCGTGCTGTACGCGCGCGGGAAGGACCTGAGGGGGTGGGCGCTGCCTCACGGGCCGCAGCCCCTCGCCAGCTCGAGCCAGTAGAGCCCCATGGATTCCTCGAGCGCGCGAGCTGGGCGGCCCGTGTCGACGACGGACCAGGGGACTTCGGACCGCGGGTCCAGCGGCGACGCGGCCTCCCTGAGGTCGAGGCCACACTCGCCGAACGCGCGCCCCCAGGATAGCCCGCGGGACCTCAGCTCGATGGGACACAGGATGCCCGAATTCCCCCTGGCTATCGCTGTCTGCACGAGTGCCAGCCTCGGGCTGTAGCTGTCCACCTCGACGCCGGACGCCCTCAGGCGGGACGATATTGCGCGGACCTTGGAGTCGAGCGATGCCTCGTCCTCCATGCCGGCCCACTGCATGGGGGTGTGCGGCTTCGGCATGAACGGCGTGATGCTGACCGAGATCCTCAGCGGGGCGGTCCTCCTGATCTCGGCGACCTCGCTCACTATGGAGTCGGCTGCGCCCTCGCCCTCTCCCGGGAGGCCTATCATGTAGTACAGCTTGAGGCCGCTCATGCCGCTGGAGGCCGCCACCCTGGCCACCCTGGCCAGATCGTCTCTCGACCAGGGCTTGCCGAGCGCCCTCCTGAGGGGGCAGGAGCCGGACTCCGGCGCCAAGGTCACCGTGCGCTGTCCCAGGGCAGCCATCGCGCGCACCCTGTCGTCGTTCAGTGTGTCCAGGCGGATCGACGGGAGGGACGCCGTGGCGCCCACCTCAGCGACGATCTCCAGCACGCGATCCGCCGCCGGATGATCGAAGAAGGAGAGGCTGTAGAACGTGACCTTGTCGACGCCGTTCGCGCGCAGCCCGAGCTCGATTATCGTGCGTATCTGGTCCAGGGGCCGATCGATCCTCGGGAAGTATATGTTGCCCTCCATGCAGAACCTGCAGAGCCTGGAGCACCCCCTGGTTGACTCCACCAGCAGGCTCCTGCCCCAGACGGGCTCGGCATCCAGGGGCTGTATCTGAGCTATGGGGTGGAACTCGAGCGACAGCTCGGTGGCACGAGCTATCCTGACGCGCTCCACGCCGCTCGAGAAGAAGCCGTCGTGGCCGGCCAGCGCGTCGGCGACGGAATGCGGGTCCGAGGACGCCGCGTCTAGGAGGGGGGGCAGCAGGGGCTCCAGATCCCCCACCGCCACGAGGTCGGCGACCTCGGATATCGGCGCTGGGTTCGCGGTGGGGGCCGGACCGCCCACGATCAGGGGGGGCCCGGAGCTGCGCGCTGACCTGCGCGCGTCCAGCCCGGAGGCCCTGAGCATCTCCAGAAGGTTCGAGTAGTCGAGCTCGTAGTGCACGCTCGCTATCAGGATGTCCATGGAGTGCAGGCGGGCGCCGGTGTCCAGGCCCACTGGCGGGTCCCCGCGCCCGTAGACGAACCTCTCGGCGACGAAGTCATCCCTCGAGTTCACGTAGTAGTACATCGACTGGTAGGCGAGGCTGGCCAGCGAAGCCTCGTAGGTGGAGGGGTACAGCAGGCCCACCTTGATGGCGCCCGGTCTCCCCTTCTTGCGTACGACGTTCGCCTCCCTCAAGTCGGTTCCCGGATGGATCGATCCCCCGGCGCGGGCAGCAATAACGGTTCCGCAGTTCCCGGAACCCCCCGGGGGCACCGCCGCGCGATCGTGCTAATCTTAAACGGCGGGGCGCGCCACGAGTGCGCGTGAGGACGTGGAGGTTCGTCGTGGGCCAGCCGGCGCTGATACTCGAGGATCGCGTCAGGACACTCGTGATCTCGGACCTCCACGTGGGGCTCGAGGAGGAGCTCCGCCGCAACGGGGTGTTCCTGCCGTCGCAGACCGGGAGGCTGACTGAGAGGATCCTGTCCATAGCGCGGGGGACCGGGGCGGGCAGGCTCGTGCTGCTGGGCGACGTGAAGCACTCGGTGACCGGAATAAGCCCCTACGAGCTGCGCGAGCTCCACGAGATGTTCTCCAAGCTGATATCCGCGTTCAGCGAGGTGATCATCGTGCCCGGAAACCACGATGCGGGTCTGGAGTCCATGGCGCTGGGCCCCATAAGGCTGGCGAGCCAGAGGGGCGTCGTGATGACCGTCGGCGGCAGGAAGGTGGGCCTCGCCCATGGGCACACTCGGGTGGACTTTCTGGCTGGCGTCGACCTGATCGTGGTCGGGCACAACCACTTCTACGTCAGGGGAGGTCCGGGCCACAGTTACCCTGTCTGGGTCAGGTGCGTGAGGTGCGGACCCGCCGAGGAGGTGCTTATAATGCCCGCCTTCAACGAGCTTCTCGGAGGCGCGTCGGTGGAGGACCTGGAGCCGCGCGGGCCGCTCACGAGGATCGTGATGGGAAGGGGCGATCGGGCCGAGGTGTACATGCTGGACGGGTACTACCTGGGAACCCTGAGCTCCATCGGCGCCGGGCTGCTCCTAGACGCCGAGGCGGACGTTAACCCATAAATCGCCTGGATGCCGTGCCAGCCCGAGCACATGATAGAGATAGACGCGAGCATGGGCGAGGGCGGAGGTCAGGTGCTGCGCTACTCGCTGGCGATAGCGGCGATAACCCGGCGCAGCGTGAGGCTCCGCAACGTGAGGGCGAAGCGCGACAGGCCAGGGCTGCAGATGCAGCACCTGGCAGCGGTCAGGGTGCTCGCCGAGATCACGCGCGCGCAAGTGAGGGGGGACCGGCTGGGCTCCACTGAGCTGGAGTTCCGGCCCTCAGGGATCTTCGGCGGCAGGTACGAGGTTGACGTCGGCACCGCCGGCTCGCTAACGCTGGTGCTGCAGAGCGCGCTGCCGGTGCTGGCCTTCGCTGACGCGCGGTCGGAGCTCCTGCTGCGCGGAGGCACGGACGTGCCGCGCAGTCCGACGTTCGACTACTTCTCGAGCGTGTTCCTGGAGCACCTCAGGCGCATGTCGTACGACGTGGAGCTGGAGCTGATCAGGAGGGGGCACTATCCGCGGGGGGGCGGGGAGGTGAGGGCGCGCGTCCGGAGCATGGGCGCCCTGCGCCCCCTCAGGATCGATGGCAGGGGAGGGCTGCTCGAGATCGGCGGGAGGAGCCACGCGACGGAACTTCCCCGGCACGTCGCGGAGAGGCAGGCCAGGGCCGCCGAGGAGGAACTGAGGAAGCGGGGCGCGGATGTTCCCGTGCGTCTGGAGATCGAGGTGAGCGGAGGAGCGGGGCGCGGATCCGGCATAGCGCTGTGGGCCAGGACGGAGAACTCCATCCTGGGCTCGGACGCGCTGGGCGAGCGCGGCAAGCCGGCCGAGCTCGTGGGCAGGGAGGCAGCCAGGCTGCTCATGGAGGATCTGGCGACGGGGGCCGCGCTGGACCGGCACGCCTCGGACATGCTGGTGCCCTACCTCATGTTCGCCGACGGCAGGAGCGAGGTCTCGGGATCCTCGCTCACGTCGCACGCGCGCACGGTGATCGAGCTGGCCAGGCTGATCGCGCCGGAGATAGCCCTGCGCGTCGAGGGCGGCGACCGCGGGGGTCCGTTCAGGCTGACCGTGGAGGGGCAGCGGCCCCCTCCGGCTGGTGCCCCGAGGCTACGATAGCATAGAGCCTCAGGAGACCAGTGTGACGCTGGGCTTCTGCGCCCTCAGCAGGTCGAGCTTCGAGAGCAGCTCCGAGCGCAGCTCCCCCACGCTGCGAAGCTCGCGTACGAGGCGCCCTCCCTCAATGAGGGGGCTGAGCAGGGGTTCGTAGCCGGCCGGGGGAACCCAGCCGGCCGGCGCTATGTAATCGTGCATGGTGGAGCGGTTCCTGAACACGTCCTTCGCGCCGGATAGGTCGCCGCGCTTGGACCTGGGCCTCAGCCTGCCGTCGGGGCCCTCGACCTCCACGACCTTCATGTTGAAATCGATGGAGGGGGCGTCCGAGACGCTGGTCCCTATGCCGAAGCCGTCGACGACGTCCGAGAGCTCGGAGACCTCCTTCTCATCTATGCCGCCTGACACGAATATTTTGACGCGCTTGCCGCCCCTCAGGTTGAGCTCCCACCTGACCTCCTCTATTATCTTCCTCCACTCGCCCCTGCGGCTTGAGGGGGTGTCCAGCCTGACGCCGTAAAGCCTGTCGCCCAGGGTCTCCAGCGCCATGATGGACTCCGTCTTCTCGTCGAATAGCGTGTCGACCAGAGCTATCCTGGGGACCCCTGGGGGGAGCGCCCTGTCGAACGCCAGCCAGGCCTCCCTCTGATCGTCGAAGCAGAGTATGAAGCTGTGCGGCATCGTGCCCGAAGCCGGCAGCCCGAGGAGCTTCGAGGCGACGGTGTTGGAGAAGCCGTCGAAGCCGGCCATATACGCGCAGCGCTCTATCAGGGGGGCCAGCGCCGGGTGAGCCCTCCGGGTGCCGAAGCTGAGGAGCGTCTTGTCCCTGCCGGCGAGTAGCCTGAGCCTGGCAGCCTTCGTGGCTATGCCGGAAGCTGAGCAGAGGAACCCCAGGATCGCGGTCTCGTAACGGGCGAACTCGGCGTACCTCCCGCGTATCCTGAGGACCGGCTCGTACGCCGCGGTCCTGCTGGCCGTCTGGAAGATCTCGCCCTCCTCCATGGCCCACACGTCCACGGGGAGACCCTCGAGCAGCTTGGCCACCTCGTAGATGCCAGCGACCACCCCCCACTCGTCGGGGTAGGGGAGCTTCCTCGTGTAGACCTCCACCGTGACCAGCGGGTTCCTCCCCGACTCCCTGAGCGCCCTCTCCACGTTCACGAAGTACTGATCGGTGACCTCGCCGCCCCTTATCTCGTCCTCCTTGGAGATCCAGAAGGTTCTGTCCGCGAGGTCCCTCATGCCGTGCGTGCGATCCTGCGGAGATATTTATACTTGAGGCGCCGTCAGCT
>JBMFHR010000033.1:0-9391 GCA_049976725.1 Conexivisphaera sp.
GGCTCATCGCCCTCGGGTCCACCATCGGGAGCAGGACCTGCACGGCCACGTCCTCCGAGTCCATGTCGCGGACCCTCGCGCCCAGGTCGAAGATCCCCCTGGGGACCCCGGCGACGCGAATCCCCCAGAGCTCCACGGAATAGCGTCCCTCCCCGACGTCCGAGGCCGAGCCGTAGCGCTCTAGTAGGCCGCGGGGGATGACGTGTGAGTGGACGTCGATCAGTTCCACTTCTCGCCCCGGGCGTCGGCCATCCGATAAGCGTTACCGGCACCCCGCTCCAGGACCCACCAGTAGACGATCCCCGAGGCGGCCAGCGCCGCACCCGCGAGGGGCATCAGGATCGCGGGGTCCACGTCCAGGAGCAGTCCGGAGAGTGACGTCGAGGCCGTTATGCTGGACCTCATGGCGACGCTGCCAACCGCCGACGACGTGGCAATGGCCCCGGGACTGGCCGACCCCGATATGAAGGAGGAGCGAGCGGAGCTGCCGAGGCCCACGAGTGCGTTGTATGCCGCGAGGAGGGCCCCGAGCTCCAGGGGACCCCTGACGAGTGGGAGCGCCGCGACCGATACCCCGCTGAGCAAGCGCGAAAGCGCGTTGCTCCTCACCAGCCCCATGGATCTTACCACTGCGTACGCGTAGTAGGAGGCGACGGCGTATGCCACGTTCCCCGCGGCAACCGCGTACCCTATCGGCCCTTGGCCGAGGCCCAGGTAGACGTGGGACCAGAGGGAGAGGAGCGGCATCGAGAGCCCAACACCAACGCCGGCTACCAGCTGGCTGAGCGAGTACCCGGCCACCGCCCTCCCGCCCAGCCTCACGCCAGCGAACGGGTTGGCACGCGTTAGGCTGTCCCCGCGGCCCAGGGCGGCGAGGACGGCCACGGCCCCCGACGCGGAGATCGCGGCTATCAGGGGGAACGCGATGGTGGGATCGACCATTGCAGCGGAGGCCGCGCCGGCGACCCCGCCAAACGTCGATATCAGGTTGAGGTATCCGAAGGCTTTGGTCCTGGCCACGTCATCAGATCCTGCGATCCTCCTCACGAGCGCGTTCACCAGCGGCACCATGGAATCCCTGGTGGCGCCGAAGCCGGCCGCGTTGAAGCCCCCGAGGCCGACGAGCGCCAGGATCGCGGCGGGGGACCTGACGGCGAGGAGCCCGACGGCCGCCACAGCTGCAGCCAGCTCCATGGCGGCGAGCCCCCTCGCGTGGCCCGCGACGTCGCCCACGGCGCTCACCAAGACCACTATCCCCAGCGTGACAGCACCCGATGCCGTCAGGAGGATTCCCACCAGGAGCGCGTTGTGCAGCAGCCCCACCAAGTAGAGGGGGAGCGCGACCATCAGGTAGCCGATGACAAAGCTCCTGGCAGTCCTCTCGTAGGCGAGGGCGGAAAGCCCCCCGCCGGTGGCCACGCCCCCGCGGGGTAGGTCGGTCATTATAAGGGTTCGACGTGCTCGCTTTCACACATGAAATACGCGAGAAGCGCTCCAAGATGCCATCCGTAGAGGCGAACTCATCTGTGAGGATGAGAGCGCAGCCTTAGCCGCCAACACTGGCGTCTCGCAAGCGTTCCACGGGCACTGCCCTCCCTTCCTTATGACCAGAGCAGGCCGTATCCCCCGTTGCATGTGGATCACACGGGGATAGATAACTTCCTGTCTGGTAGCCCCGGCTTAACACATGATTCCTCTTCATCTTCAAGTGTTCGCCCTGTACGCGACTATCGTGGGGCTCACTTGGCCGTAGGCGAGCATGGAGGACGGAGGCCCGCCGTGGGACAGGAAAGCCAGGGAGATCAGGACGACGAGCAGGGCGGTCGCGGCCAGCATGCCGCGCTGAGACCACATCGCCATCCTCAGTGATTACCGCGTTATATGAATCTTTTCATTACTGGCATAAATTACATAAGTTAATATATTGAATCAACCGACAGGTCTGTCGCGGACCTGGGGCGAGGCGCTCAGCCCTGGGATCCCCACTCAAGGATCCTCCTCCTCAGCGTCCTTGGGCTCACCCCGAGCATCCTCGCCACCTTGCTCCTGGGGACACCGAGCCTCAGGAGCTTCTCGGCCTCCCTCCTGTCCACGGGCTTGCGCGGCCTCCCCACGACCTTCCCCTGGAGCCTCGCCCTCTCTATTCCAGCCTTCGTCCTCTCGGATATCATCTGCCTCTCCAGGTCGTAGAGTATCGAGAGGAGCCCGACGACTATCGCGCGCGCCCTCGGCTCCCTGAGCCAGTCCGCCAGGTAGCTCTCCTTCACGGAGTACACGGTGACCCCGGACTCGACGCAGTCGTAGAGGAAGTCTATCAGGGTGCGCTGCCTGCGCGAGAGCCTGGAGATCTCGAAGACCAGGACGCCCCTGATCATCCCTCCCCTCACGAGGCGCCAGAGCTCCTGGAACCCGGGGCGCTGGTCCTCCGCGCCGCTCTCCACGTCCTCCAGCCTGTAGTCCACGTCATTCCATGAGAGCCCCCGGGAGCCCAGCCAACCCTCTATCGCGATCGACTGGTTCTCCGTCTCCTGCTTCCTGGTGGACACGCGCAGGTAGACCGCGAGGGGCCTCTCGACCGACACGGGCCGGGGGAGGTGGCCCGGGCTAAATAACGTGCTTGTCAAGCGGAATGCTCAACGGTGTCACCGCCTCCCCTGGTCCTCCCCGGAGGTCCTGGGCACCAAGGGGTAGGGCAGGTACTCGATGCCGGGCCTGTTCGCACTGGCCTGCGGGTGGAGCGCCATGAGATCGTGACCTCGGGCGGCACGTCCGTGGGGACGCTGATCCCCATCCCCTGAGCTTCCTCACGGTTATCGGGTAGCCTTGGGTGTAGCGGCCGCTGACGAGCTCCTCGGCCATGCGCCTCGCCCCCCTCGCCCATCCTGTCCCCCAGGAAGCTCGACGAGCTTCCTGAACCTGGTTCAGGGCCTTCTCCGCAACGTCGGCCAGCATCAGGGTCTGGTCCTGGGCCTCATCCCTGCCCTTCGCATCGATCGCCCTCAGGATGGAGGGAGGGCGCCGACAGGCATGTGCCCCAGAGGTCGCGAGCTGCGGATCCAGGAGCCCCGGGACCGCGTTGGGCTCCATCCCTATCTCGTCCGCCGCGAGCGCTATCAGGGTGCCGCCCGACATGGCGCAGTGAGGGACCACGGCTACCTTCCTCGCCGGGTGCGACCCGAGGGCCCTGGCTACTGGAGGCCGCGAGGACCAGCCCGCCTTGGGTGCGGAGGGTCAGCATTATGGGCGCGTTGGGCGGGGGTGGACCTGAATGCCTGATGACGGCATCGGAGTCCTCTATTGCCCATGTACCTCTAGATGGGCACACCGAGCATCACCAGCCTCTCCTGCCGGTGGATCATCGTTATCGCCCTGTGCCCGCACTTGCGCTCGAGCAGCGCGATCAGCCTCACGCGCTGCCGGGACCTGATGGAGAGCAAGGGCGAGGCCGACGCGGCGAGGAGCAGCATCCAGAATAAATGGCCCAGCATCCCCATGGGGATGCCGGCGGCCGACGCGTGCCGCCAAGGCATCAGCCGCTCACAAATGTCGCCGGGGCTATCCGCTCAGCCCTTATAGGGGGATCCGCGCCCCCGGCGCGTGGCAATGGACTGGGAGGATGTGGTCCGCCGCTCCCGCGACGTGCAGTACGGGAGGCCGGACGTTGTGGCCCGCGTCCCCCGCGCCGGCGTGAGAGGCCTGATGGTCCCCCTGGCCGGAATACCCGAGGGCCCCGTTCGCCTCGCCGAGGGATCGGTGGACGCGCTCGTGGACCTCCCGCCCACAATGAGGGGCGCGAACATGTCCAGGAGCGTCCGCGCGATCCTGGGGGCGCTGGAGGGCGCGGGCTCCCTGGCCGGATTCGCCTCGGCGGCGGCCGCCGGGCTCCTGGAGCTGCACGAGTACTCGTCCGTGGCCGTGGTGAGGGTCCGCGCGTCCGCGTTCGCCGAGGTGGAGGCGCCGGCCAGCGGCCTCAGGTCCCCCTGCCGCTTCACGGCGCTGGCGGGGGCCAGGGCGGCCAGGGGCTCCGGCACGCGGGCGTCGCTCGGCGTGTCCGTGGTGGGCGCGATCGCCTGCCCGTGCGGCTCCGAGCTCATGAGGTCGGCCTACGGCCAGCGGGATCCGCCGCCGACCCACATGCAGCGCGCGTCCCTGACGATCGAGGCGACCCCCGCGTCCCACACGAGCATCGCGTCCCTGAGGTCCGCGGCCCTCTCGGCGTTCAGCGCGGAGGTCCGCCCGCTCATGAGGAGGTCGGACGAGGCCGCGACCATAGACGCCGCGCTCTCCAGGCCGAGGTTCGCCGAGGACGCCTTCAGGCTGGCCGCCCTCTCCTTCGCCGCCGCGCACCCCTCGTTCCCGAGGGACGGCTCGGTGCGCATAAGGGTCAGGAGCATGGAGAGCGTGCACGGGCACGACGTGGTCGCGGAGGGTACCCTCACAGGAGAGGAGCTCCTGTCCCTGGGGCGCGTCTAAGTCACCCTGGAGACGGAGGTCCCCTCGGGCCCCTTCGAGAACTGGTAGACGGCGGCCACGTCGACGTTCGACTCCTCGAACGCCTCCCTGTCGTGCGTGATCAGGATTATCTGGGGCTGGGAGCCGGAGTACGAGCCGAGCCGCCCGATGAGCTCCACGAGCTTCCTCCTGCGCTCCGCGTCGAGGTTCGCGGTCGGCTCGTCCAGTATTATGAAGTCCGCCCTGCTCCCACCGATGAGCCTGGCCATGGCGAACCTGAGGGCGAGCGCCACGGCCACGCGCTCGCCGCCGCTCATCTGCTCGGCGCTCATCTCGCCGGACGGCCCGTAGCAGACTATCTCGACGTCGCGCCCCTCGCCCTCCCTCAGCTGGAGGATCGATATCCCCATCTCGAACTCCCTCATGTGCTCCGAGGCCGCGTCCGACAGGGCCTCCATGGCCCAGTCCCTGAGGCCCGCGGCCAGCTGGCCGTCCCTGTGGAACACCCTGGACCTTATGTCCTCGAGGATCCTCGCGTACGCCTCGGCCCTCCTGAGCACGGAGAGCGCCCTCTCCCTCTCCTCCCTGTCCCTGGCCGCGGACTCGGCGGCGCGCCTCGCCCCGCCCAGCTCCTCCGCGAGGCCGGCCGCGCGCTCGTCCGCGGCCCTCAGGCGCTCCTCGAGCTCCCTGAACCTGGACTCGCTGTAGCCGGAGGACTCGCGCCTCAGCTGCAGGACCCTGGCGGCCATCTCGGAGGACCTCTGGTCCAGCGCCAGCTCCTCCGGCATCGCGGACGCGGGGTCCTCCGGGATCCTGGAGAGCAGGCCCACTAGCTCCTCGCGCTCCCTCCTCAGCGAGTCGAGGTCCCCGGGCCCCCCTATGCCCTTGGCGCGGAGCCACTGGGCGCTCCCCGAGATGCGCCTCAGCTCCCCCTCGAGCTCCTCCCTCCTGCGGCGGAGCTCCTCCCTCCTGCGGCGGAGCTCCTCGAGCGACCTGCGCAGCTCCTCGGGATTCCCGGCCCTGGACCGGACGTCCGCCAGCTCCTCCCCGGCCCTCCTCAGCTCCTCCTCCTCGCGCCTGAGCTCCTCCTCCCCGTGCGAGATGTCGGAGCTCAGGCGCTCGGCCTCCCGCGCCCTCCTCAGCTCCTCCTCGGCGCGCCTCAGCTCCTCCTCCGCGGACGCAATCCTGGACCTGAGGTCCTCCAGCTCCCGCGTCCGGCGCTCGAGCCTGGGGCCTATGTCCATGCCCTCCGTGCTCCTCCCGCACGTGGGGCACCTGCCGGTCCTGAGCAGCTCCCTCAGGTTCTCGATCTCCCTGATTAGCCCGCCCTCCTCCCTGCGCATGTCGCCCAGCCCCACGCGGATCCTCTCGGCCAGTTCCTCGAGCTCCGCGGGGGCCCTGGGCGAGCCCAGGGCCTCCCTCCTGCGGCGGAGCTCCTCGAGCGACCTGCGCAGCTCCTCCACGCGGCCCCCCCTGCGCCTCATCTCCTGCTCGAGCCGCCTCGCGCGGTCCGCCGCCTCCTTCGCCAGGGCCAGGTCCGCCTCGAGCCTTCTGAGCACGTCCTCCAAGCCCTCCAGCTCCCCGACCACGGACTCCAGCTCGCGCCTCACTGGCCCCTCGCGCGACGCCGCCTCGAGCATCCGGGGGGCCTCCCCGAGGACGCCCTCCAGCTCCCGGAGCCTGGAGGAGGCCCTGTCCCTGAGATCCCTCACGTAGTTTATGAGCGCGGACAGCTCCGCGTCTGCACGGATGGCCTTCTCCCTGAGGGCCCTCATGGATTCCAGCTCGCGCCTCAAGGATTCCCTCTCCCCCTCCAGCTCCCTCAGCTCGGCCTCCAGCCTGGCGGCCTCCCCGCGGGCCCCCTCCTCCCTCCTGCGCAGCTCCTCGACCTCCGACTCCAGCCTCTCCACGTCGCCGATGGAGTAGCCGACCTCCCCCCTGATCCTCTCCCCGAACCTGTCCAGGACCTCGCGGCTGAGCGAGAACGCCCTGTCGAGGTCCTCGAGGCCTATCAGCCTGTTCACGAGCTCCTTCAGCTTCCTGGGCTCGAGGTCGAGTATGGATTCCAGCTCCCCCTGCCTGACTACAGAGGCCAGGTTCAGGTCCCTGAAGTCCATGCCCAGCAGGTCCCTGACGCGCTCGGACACGGACTCCCCAGCCACCTTCCCCCTCTCCCCGGCCACCAGGATGGCCGCTCCCCCGGATCCATCGAGCCTCTCCAGGATCGCCTGGGTCAGCCTGCCGGCCGAGTCCAGCCTCCTCACGGCCAGGTAGGACCCGCCGACGGCGGTGAAGGTGACCCTGACCTCTGAGTACGTGGCGCCCTTCCTGACGAGGTTGGCGCTCCTCCCCCTCGAGTGCTCGCCGAAGAGCGCGAACGTGATGGCGTCTATCACGGACGACTTGCCGGCGCCGTTCGGCCCCACGAAGACGTTGACGCCCTCCTCCAGCTCGATCCTGGTGTCCGCGTGGGAGAGGAAGTTCCTGAGCGCCACCTCGCGTATCATCCGAACCTGCCCCTCCTGAACGCGTCGTAGAGCACCTCCGCGGCCGCGTCGACGTCCCCTTCCCTGAGGTGGGGCAGGAGCTCCTCGAGCGCGAAGCGGGCGAGCTCCTCGCTGCCCAGGGCGCGCGCCGCGAGCTCCATCATCTTGGACCTCAGGTCCTCGGGCCTCTCCCTCACTATGCGCCCGGCCTCGGCCTCCTCCCTCCTGTCCCACCGGACGTCCAGGAACAGGCCACTGTCCCTCAGCCTCCCGATCGCCGCCGCTATCTCGGAGTACCTGCTCCTCAGGTTCCTCCCGACGACCACCACCTCCAGCACGGGCTTCTTGGCGCCGCCGAGCCTCGAGACCTCCTCGGCCAGGCGGGCGGCCAGGTCCCTCAGCTCCTCGAACCTGACCTCGCGCCTCATGTGCGGCCTCGCGGACCTGAGCCTGACCCACTGGGGGGAAGGCTCGTCCCCCGACGCGTCGACCACGTAGAACCCCTTCTCCCTCTCCTCTATCCTCTCGCCAGGCGCCGTCTCCGTGGAGCCTGGGTAGCAGAGCGGCCCGCCCAGGAAGTCGAACCTGCGCTCGAACCTGTCGTGCAGGTGGCCCATCGCGTAGTAGTCGAAGCCGCGCGGGAGGTCCTGCGCGCTTATCTCGCCGGCGTAGCGGTGGGCCTCCACCAGGCCCTGGTGGAGGGCGATGACCCTGAGCCTCCCCCTCCGGGGCAGGTCGCCCGCGCGGGCGAGCTCCTCCCTGAGCCTGTCGGCCTCAGACCTCCTCCTCTTGTGCAGCCCCACGAGCTCCACGTCCCCGTCCACCAGGGGCTCCGGCCTCAGCTCTACCGCGAGGCCCAGGTAGTCGTAGAGGAGGGGCGAGGGCACCTCCCTCATCCTGCTTATGTCGTGCTCCCCCATGACGAAGTAGAAGCGGATACCCCTGTCCCTCAGGGCCCTGAGCTCCCTCGCGAGCCTGTGGAGCGCAGTGCCGGGGGGGCGGGGCGAGTCGAAGACGTCGCCCGAGTGCACGACGAAGCTCACGCGCTCCCTCGCCATCTCCCCCAGGGCCTCCGAGAGCGCGTCGTAGAAATCGTCCTCCCTCTCCCTGAGGCCGTAGGGCGCGGCCCCCAGGTGCGTGTCGGACAGGTGCCCGAACTTCAGGTCCAGGCCCACGCGGTCGCCGGGGGCGGCGGCCGATATATCCTCTTGGGGGCGGCGGCCGAGTAATTATGCTAATTACTGTCAGTACTCAGGGATCCAGATGGTTGAAACTCCTTAAATAGTATAACGGCGTGATTGCCGCCGTGGCTGGCTCGAGGGTGAGGGTCCTGGGGATCCCGGGGAGCACGAGGAGCGTCTCGTACAACCGCATGCTGCTCCTAAACGTGCTGCGCAGGCTCCCGGGCGATGTGGACTGGAGGATCGAGGAGGTGGGCGGCATGCCGCTGCTGAACGAGGACGAGCTGGACAGGCCGCCCGCGAGGGTCCTGGAGCTCAAAGAGGCGATAGCCGAGGCGGACCTTGTCGTCATATCGACGCCGGAGCACAACCACAGCGTCCCGAGCGCGCTGAAGAACGCGATAGACTGGGTCTCCAGGCCACGCGCCGGCAACCCGTTCGAGTTCAAGCCGGTCGCGATAATGTCGGCGTCGACGGGGATGCTCGGCGGGATAAGGGCGCAGGAGCACCTGAGGCAGATCCTGGCGTCGCTGGGGGCTATAGTGATAGCGTACCCTGAGGTGGTCGTGGGTAACGCGGCCTCGAAGTTCGACGGGGAGGGGAGACTGCTGGACGCGGCGGCGCTCAGGTTCGCGGACGAGCTCTTGGGGAACGCGCTCAGGGTGGCGAGGGCGCTGAGGGCGGGGCTCGAGGAGGCTGCCGCTGAGGACAGGCGAATCCTTCGCCGCGGGGCGAGGGGGTTCGGCCAGTGAGGGTGATCGCGCCGAGCAAGGAGGACAGGGGGCTGGACTCCAGGGTGACGGCGCACCCGAGGATGGCCCCCTACCTGATAGTCGTGGACGTGGACGACTCGGGGAACGTGGTTTCGGTGACGGCTATCCCCAACCCGTACGCGGGGGACGAGCGCGAACACGGGCACGAACATGAGCGCTCGGGCCGGGGCGAGGGGCACCGCGGGCACGGTCGCGGGGGCGGCGCCGGGTTCTTCCGCTTCCTCAGCTCCCTGAGGCCGGACGCGATAGTGGCGCACACGGTCGGGCCCGGTATGTTCCACAGCGCGAGGGAGATGGGGATAAGGATCTACCGGCCGAGGCGCACCGTCGGCGAGTCCGTGAGGGCGCTGCTCGCGGGCGAGCTAGAGGAGGTCGTCGAGCCGAGCGAGTAAATGGCGACATCGATCTCCGGCGCGCATGTGCCCCATCAAACGTTATATTGTGTGGGCTGCAGACGAACTGCGTGAGGAGGCCCAGGCCGGACGCCACCAGGAGGGTG
>JBMFHR010000034.1:0-9245 GCA_049976725.1 Conexivisphaera sp.
CCCGAGGTCCTTCTGACCAATGCCGGGCGCGGATACAAACTCCTTATTAACTCGGTTCGACGGACTAATCTCAATGGAGGCAATAAGCAGGGGTCTGGAGGACGTCAACATAAAGTGGACGAGGCTGACCTCTATTGACGGGGAGCGCGGGATCCTCAGGTACGCCGGCTACAGCGTGGACGACCTCATAAACGGCGGCGCCTCCGCGGAGGAGGTGCAGTACCTGTTCCTTCACGGTGAGCTGCCGCGGGAGCAGCAGCTCCGCGAATTCGCGTCGAGGGTGGAGCGCGGCTACCGCGTGCCCCCTCACGCCCTCTCCGCGATATCGAGCCTGCCCAGGTCGTCCGATGCGGTCGCGCTCCAGATGGCAGCGTTCGCATCGCTCGCCGCATCGGAGCGCTTCAGTTGGGACAAGTCGACCGACAGGGACGTGGCGGCCTCCCTTGTGGGCAACATGCTCACGATAACGGCGAACGCCTACCGCCACATCCTGGGACTGCCGTTCGTCGAACCGGATCCGCGCGGCGGCTACGCGAGGTCCTTCCTCAGGGCCGCCATGGGCAGGGAGCCCACCGAGGACGAGGCGCGCGCGATGAACGCCGCGCTGATACTCTACATGGACCACGAGGTGCCCGCTTCAACGACGGCGGGGCTCGTCGTCGTCTCGACCCTCTCCGACATGTACTCGGGCGTGATCGGCGCCCTGGCGGCGCTGAGGGGGCCCCTCCACGGGGGAGCCGCGGAGGCCGCCATCGCCCAGTTCGCCGAGATAGGCTCCGAGGACGCGGTCGAGGAGTGGTTCCGGGAGAACATAGCGAGCGGGAGGAGGAGGCTCATGGGCTTCGGTCACCGGGTCTACAGGACTTACGATCCCAGGGCCAGGATATTCAAGGGGCTGGCCGAGCGCCTCGCGCCCAGGAACCCCGAGGCCCTGAGGTACTACCGCATCGCCCTGAGGCTCGAGGAGCTGGGGATAGCGCACTTCGGGCGGAAGGGCATCTACCCGAACACCGACTTCTGGTCCGGGATAGTCTACGCGTCGATGGGGTTCCCGCTCAGGAACAACATCTACACGGCGCTGTTCGCCCTCTCCAGGATCACGGGATGGCTGGCGCACTTCATCGAGTACGTGGAGGAGCAGCACCGCCTGATAAGGCCCCGCGCGGTCTACACGGGCCCCGGGGAGAGGAAGTTCGTCCCGCTCCCCCAGCGCTCATAGCGCCGATCTGCGCGCCGCCTCCCTGGCGATTTCCCGGTCCAGCTCCTCGTAGCTGTGGTACCGTATGACTTCGTATTGTTCCTCCCTGCTCATCAGCCTTCCCAGGATGTCCCCCTGGGTCCCCCTCTCAGCCAGGTGCGCGTACGCCTCCATGGCCGCCCTCGCTGCGGCCCTGAACGCGGTCACAGGGAATATCACTATCCTGTAGCCCATCTCGCGGAACTCCCCCGCGCTGATGTAGGGGCTCTTGCCGAACTCCGTCATATTGGCCAGCAGGGGGTACTTAATCCTCCTGGCCGCCTCCTCGAACTCCTCCCTGCTCAGAAGCGCCTCCGGGAATATCACGTCAGCCCCTGCCCTCCCGTAGAGGTTCCCCCTCTCTATGGCCTCCTCCAGCCCCATGACGCCCCTCGCGTCGGTCCTGGCCACTATCAGTGCCCTCCTCCTGGCCCTGAGGGCGGCCGTCAGCTTCTCCACCATCTCCTCCCTGCTCACGACCTCCTTCCCCTCCAGGTGCCCGCACCTCTTGGGCATCCTCTGATCCTCTATCTGCACCGCGCTGGCCCCGGCCTCCTCCAGGATCCTCACCGCGCGGTAGACGTTCAGCGCCTCCCCGAAGCCCGTGTCGGCGTCGACTATTATTGGCAGGTCGGTGACCCTCCTTATCCTCCTCACGGCCTCGGCCACCTCGTCGAGCGTTATCAGGCCCAGGTCGGGCAGCCCCATGGACGACGTCAGCGCCGCGCCGGAGAGATAGAGCGCGCGGAAGCCCGCCCTCTCCGCCAGGAGGGCTGAGAACGGATCCCACACGCCCGGGGCCACGGTGAACTCCGAGCCCAGGATCCCCTCAGACGACGAGGTCCACCACCTCCGCCTCCCGGGCCCTCATGGCAGCTTCCAGGGAGTCCCCGCGCAGTCCCAGCGCCCTCGCCTTGGACTCTAGCTCCTCATCGCTCATCGGTCTGTCCGCGTGCCCCCTGGGGAGCTCGAGGTAAGACTCATAGGTGCCCCTGTTCGTCCTCACAGTTATTCTCACGGGGAGCTTGGCCGGGTACATCCTCGTGAAATCCTCCCTCTCCACGACCTTCACCTTGGACACGACGTCCCTGACCCTCGGATCCCCTATCAGGTCGTACGAGTCGAGCCAGAACCTCCGCTCGACCAGCGCCACCGCTACCATGAAGGGCAGGCTGTGGTCCGCCGTCTCCCTGTTCCTCGGCGCCCACTTGCTCTGATCGTCCGCGAGTATTGTCCTGGCGGCCTCGTACGTCTCCACCAGGACCTCCTCCACCTCGCCCTCGAGCTCCATCGAGAGCGCCGCCTCTATCGCCGCCTGGGCGTGGTACTCCGCCGGGTACTCCTTTATGTGCGTCCTGAGTATTCCCCTGGGCTCCCCCAGCCCCCTGAAGGCGTCCTCGTTCACCTCCCTCAGGACGACGTTGACCAGGCCCATCCTCCCCGAGAACGGGAGCGCGGGGCCCGTGAGGCCCTCCCTCGCGAGGAGGGCCGCGAAGGCCGCGTTGCGCGACGCGTCGGCCGCGGCGCCCGCCTTCCACATAGAGAGCGCCCCGCTCCTCGTCTCCCTCAGGGCAACGTTCGGCACGAGCGCCAGCGATACCGCGTTCTTCGTTCTCTCGCGGTCCAGCCCGAGCATCTTGGAGAGCGCCGCCGCCTCGGCGACGCCCAGGAAGAGCACGTGGTCGAACCCCCTGGCCCTCAGCGACGAGTAGTCGCACAGCCTGACCCCCACCTCGTATCCCACCGCGGCGGCCTCCACGAGCCTCCTGCCCGTGGCCCCGACCATCGCGCCGACCGCCAGGAGCCCCCCGAGCATGTCGCTCGGGTGCAGCGGTTCCCTGGAGAGGTATGTGTCGTTGAAGTCGAGGTACCTGATGAGGAAGGTGTTGTAGAACGACGCGTAGTCGGGCGAGAGCCGCATCCCGTCGACAGTCCTCGCCGCCCCGGGAAACGAGGCCCCCGCGGCCCTCAGGATGCCCGCCGCCGCGGAGCGCGATGAGTAGGCCGCGTTGGCGAGCGAGTCCACGATCCTCCTCTCCACCTCGTGCACAACCTCGCTGGATATCCTGTCGTAGTCGACTTCCTGCACGTAATCCGCTATGATGTCGGAGATCTCCTCCATCGCGTCGAGTGTGCCACAGGCGCGATATAAGCGCGTCACCCAGCGCGCCATTTAAATAAGGTCGGCGCCGCTCACGCATCACTGGGGCTGTGGGCTAGCCTGGTCAGGCTGCCGGCCTTGGGCGCCGGCGGTCGCCGGTTCAAATCCGGCCAGCCCCACCTCCGCGCGGAAGGCGGTCCATACTGAGGGGTTCCCGGGGCGCGCGGCGCCGGCGGTCCTCCTCCGCCAACGGACCCGCGGATCCGGCTCTGCGCGCGGCATGTTTTTATCCGGCCGCCGCCGCGCGCCCACTGGATGCCGGAGCTCGTGTACGGCATTTACCGCATCCCGATAGAGCAGGTGAACGGCAATTCCTACATCGTCGTGAGGGGAAATGAAGCCCTGATCGTCGACACCGGAACCCCCGGGAACGCCGGGAGGATACTGAAGGAGGTCGAGTCCCTGGGCGGCGCCAGGGTCTCGGCCATAGTGCTGACGCATTACCACCTGGATCACTCGGGCTCGGCCGCCGACCTCAGGGCGGCCACCGGCGCCAGGGTCTACGTCCACGAGGCAGATGCGCCCTTCGTGAGCGGCAGGGAGAGGCCGCCCCTCCCGCCCACGGTCCCCAGGGAGACGCTGAGCGCGTACTCGAGCATGAAGCCGGTGGAGCCGGACTCCCTTCTAAGGGACGGCGACGTGGTCCTCGGCTTCCGCGTGATACACGCGCCCGGCCACACTCCGGGCTCCATAGTCCTCCACGATGGCCGTGCCCTCTTCGCGGGGGACAACATCAACGTGCGGGACGGCTCGATACAGGGCTCCCCCGCGCCCTACGATTGGGACGGCGCGAAGGCCAGGGAGAGCCTGGGGAAGCTCCTGGAGCTCGACTTCGACCTGCTGCTCCCGGGCCACGGCCCGCCGGTCCTGGGCGATGCGGCCGAGAAGGCCAGGAGGTCCCTGAGGCGCTAGCGCCGGCCATTCTCATCGCGGCCGCGGGCTCCCGCCGACCGGCCGTGCCCGGCCCCCTCTTGTCAAATATATTTAAACTGTGCTCAACAAAATTTAATTGATGGGATGCCCTCGGGAGTGGTGGGTTGTCCGAGGGGCAGTTCAGGCGTGCCATTGGGATCTTCTCCGTCGTCTCCTCCCCCAGCAGGCTGGAGATCCTGAGGCAGCTGAACTCCAAGGGGCCCATGAGCTACTCCGAGCTCAAGTCCAGCACCGGGTTCAGGGCCAAGAAGGAGTCGGGGAAGTTCGCCTACCACCTGAGGAAGCTGCTGAGGCAGGGCCTCATACAGCACAACAGGATGGACAAGAAGTACAGCATAACGCCCCTCGGTCGCCTCGTGCTGAACGCGGCCAGGGAGATAGACGAGAGGGCGCTGCTCCACGTGGAGCAGATAATGCTGAGGACCACCAGGGAGACGCTGGAGCCCTTCAACTCGAACAGGCTGGTGCAGAGCCTCATCAAGGAGGCCGGCATGTCCAGGGATGCCGCGCAGAAGGTCGCTTCGGAGATAGAGCACCTGGTGGCGGGGCGCGAGGGCCTCTACCTGACCAGCCCCATGGTGAGGGAGATGGCATCCTACATACTCCTCATGGACGGCCGGGACGAGGAGCGCGGGAGATTCGCCAAGCTGGGAATATCAGCGTGGGACCTGGAGTCGCTGCTCTCGGCGTCGCCGGGCATTCAGAGCTCGATCCGCGTGGCCGGCCTCCGCGCGCTCCGCGAGCGCGAGCTGTTCTCGGTGTACCCGAAGGACGTCGTGGACGCGCACCTGGAGGGCGAGCTCAACATAAGGGACATGGGCACCTCGACGCTGTCCCCCGACTACGTGTCGGTGCCGCTCGAGCTCATCGGCGGATCCCTGGAGCGCCTCCTGTCCCTGGCCCTCTCCACGAGGGTGGAGCTCTCGATCGTCGTCCCGGAGGGCAGCGACGCGCGGGGCCTTCGCGGCATGCTGTCGGAGGCGGAGATGGCGCTGAGGGCCTACGGTTGGCCGGTCCTGCTCAACGCGGTCCTCACCGACGAGGACCTCCTGGAGGTCGCCGAGGGCCTCCGCGGCGGCGAGGGCTCGAGGCTGGCGTTCACCCTGGCCTTCCGGGGATCGCAGAGGGCGGCGCTCGACATGGCCTCGCGGGGACTGGCGGTTGCCACCTCGCAGGGCGATGCGCTCAGGTCCTTCGCGGGCGCGCCGGTGGATCCAGGGCTCCCCATCGTGTCCGTCGCGGGGGCGTCCGTCAACGTGCCGCGCCTCTCCTACGAGACGCAGGGCGACGAGGCGTACTTCAGCGCGAGGCTCCTCCAGGTCGTCGAGAAGGCCTCGATAGCGCTTGAGCACCGCCTGAGGCACATATCGAGGTCAACCGACGGTCACCTGCGGCTACCGGGCGCGGAGGTCATGGGGTTCGTCAACGTGATCGGTTACGCGGAGTCGCCCCCCGCCGTCGGGCTCGGCCAGGGCCTCGTGAAGCTCATCGAGGGCGCGGGCGTCCGCGCGGCGTTCCTCTACGATAATCTATCTGCACGGAGGCTTCGCCACCTCGACGCGGAGCGCATGCCCCCGACCGAGCTCCCCCGCGCTCCCGGCTGGATCCTGGAAGGTTACACGAGCGGCCACTACTCGCCGGACGGCGCGCGGCTGCAGGCGCCGCCCCCGGCCTACACGCTCGTCGTCCAGTCGCACGAGGCGCGCGAGCTGCCCAGCGGCCAGGTCTCCTTAGTCCCGACGTTCAGGGTGTGCAGGGCGTGCGGCTCGCTGAACCCGCCCGGGGCGACCTCCTGCTCCAAGTGCGGGTCCTCGTCCCTGTCCCCGCTCTACGACGGCGTGCTAGTGCCCTGAGCGCTGCTGTATCCTGAGTATGGCGGCCGCCAGGTCGCCGCCGGACTCGATCAGCGCCTGTATGGCCTCGTCCCTCGAGGCCCCTGTCTGGTCCATGACGAGCTTCACGTCCTCCTCCGAGAGGGAAACCTCCTCTTCCTCCGGCGCCTCCTCCTTGCCCATCACGTTGTAGATGACCACCTCCTTGTCCCTCGTCCTCATCCGGTACACGGCCGGGTTCCTGATGCGTATGGTCCTGCCGTCGCTCATGCGCATGGTGACCTCCTCCACGCCCTCCACCTCCTCCACGCTCAGGCCCATCCTCTCCATCATCCTGCGGGCCTGCCTGTTCGACATCAACGATCGCCAATGTGCGCCGGGGGCTCCTATAATCCTATCGGGCCTGGATTCCCAGGGCCTCCAGCACCTCCTCGTAGGAGGCGTCGGAGGGGCGCTCCTTGTACGACCTGAGCGCGCCCAGCAGCTTCCCCTCCACAGACGCGCCAATCATGCGCGCGATCGCGCCCGCCAGGGACGTCACGTTCGAGGTCCTCCGGGAGGCGCTCGCCGACCCGAAGTCCAGGATCTCCGCCCCCTCGGCCGTGACCATAACGTGATCCCCCGGATGGTGCAGCTCGCCGTGGTCCACGCCGATCGAGTCGAGCGCCCTCGCCTCATCGAGCGCTGCCCTGATGGGCCTCGCGGCGGCCGGCGAGCGCGGGCCGATCCTGCGCAGGTGCTCCGCCAGGGCCTCCCCCTCCACCAGCTCCATCAGCACCACGTCGTCCATCCATCCTATCAGGCCCGGCCCGACGCCGACCGAGTTGGCCGCGCGGAGCATCCTCGCCTCCATCCTCATGTCCGGGGCGGGGGAGTCAACCCTCCTGATCTTCGCGGCGGCCGGCCTCCCGCCCACCGAGCACAGGAGGACGATCGACGACTTGCCCTTGCCCAGGACCGCGAGGTTCCCCACCAGCGACCTGCCCGCGAGCGCCACGCCCTCCACGCCCAGCGCCTCAAGCTCCTCCGCCACCCTGAGGGCGGTGCCAGCGTCCCCGCTCGGGTAGGCCAGAAGCACCGGCGCCTCCGACGCTATCGCGAGCGGCCTATACAAGCGGGCGCCCCGAGGCGATCCCGACGAGGCCCCTCCGGGCGGACTCACGGCCGCGCATCACCTCCTCTCCCTCCAGCACCTCCGCCGAGCGGAGTTCCTCCTCGAGCCCCCTCGCCGCGCCCGCCAGCCTCACGGGATCCTCCAGCGCCCTGCGCAGCTCCTCCCGGGCGATCCTGCCGCCCGAAGACCTGACGGAGTACAGGTAGCCGTCCTCGCCGGTCCAGACGGGCCCCCTCCCCCTGGAGGACTCAAGGAACCTCCTCCTGGCGCCTGCCATGAGAACGTGCGGCCCCCTCCTGAGCACGTGCCTGCAGCACTCCAGGGAATCGAGCAGGAACGCCATCGCCACGCTGTCGTCGTCCTCCCCAGCCGCGCTGGCCAGCACCTCGAAGCCCCTCGACCGCAGGTACCCCGCGAGGCCCCTCATCGTCCTCCAGACCTCCCCCCAGAGGATGTCCTCGGGCTTCTCGGGCTTCCTGATCACGACCGCGAGGGAGTCGCGGGCCACGTCCTCCAGCCCAAGCGGCGAGCCGGCCTCGATCGGTTCCTCGAAGAATTTGGTGTCGGGCTCCTCCAGGAACATCTCCGAGGCCACTACGAACCTGCCGAGGCTCCACGCGGACACCGCCGCGCCGAGGTTCCTCCTCTGGTCCACGGGATCCGGCACCACCAGGAGGGCTCCCCTGTGAATGGCCGCAACGTCCGCCTGGAGCGGCTCCGGCGACACGACCTCCCCGGGCCTCCAGGAGGCGGCAGCCCTCATGAGCCCGACGAGGTTCCCGTAACTCAGCGTGAGGACCTCAACCAAGTACCCGCTGAAGCCCCGCACCTTTATCTCGGCACCGTAAATTCCCTGCGCCCTCATGAAGGCCTTGGTGGCCCTTATCTCATCCCTCAGTGGATCGTTCAGCCTGCCGAGGAGGTACTCGGTGTGGTAGGGCGACCTGTCCGCCGCGCTCATCCAGGAGCCGCGGGGCACGCGGTAGCATGGGACCACTTCCACCCTTATTCCCTCCACCTCCCCGCTCATGTATGGGTGCTCGGCGTACCTCCTCTCGACGCGCCCGGCGCCGGCGAGCTCCAGCGCCCTCTCGGCCGCCCTCAGTCCCTCGGCCTCTAGGTCGGTCCCCGGCTCTAGGAGGAGGAAGACGTCCACGTCGGCGTGCCCGGCCAGCCAGGTGTCGTGCGCGTACGACCCCCCCAGCCTCGCCTCCCCCCTGAGCCCCAGGTCGGCCAGGGCGCGCGAGGCCGCCTCGAGCGCCCTAGCGGCCACGCCGTCCGCGCGGCGCCTCTCCTCGGGGGAGGGCCTCAGCCTGGCCTTAACCTCCTCCACTACCTCCTCCGCCCTCAACCAGCGGGTACACCTCTATGTCGGTGTACACGGGGCCCGTCCTCGTCAGGACGCTCCTCTTCAGCTTGAACTCCGACACCGTGAGGCGCCCGAAGTCGTAGTCGCCGTACTCGCTGAACAGCTCCGTGCCGCCGCGGGCCGGCCCCTTGACCCTCGCTATCGTCAGGTGCGCCGTGAAGCCCTCCTCGTCCCTCGGGACGAGGCCCCTCAGCGCCTCCTCAACGCTCTCCCTCAGCTCCCTCAGCTCCCTCTCCCCCTCCTCCACGCCTATCCATATGACGCGGGGGTTCCTCGGCGAGGGGAACGCCCCGAGCCCCCTGAGCGTCGCCGTGAACCGGTGGTACCTGACGCCCCTCAGCGCCTCCCTTATCCTCTGCAGGCGCTCCTCCTCCACCTCCCCTATGAACTTAAGTGTTAGGTGCAGGTTCTCCTCCTCCACGGGCTTCACCCTCATCGCGCCCACCAGCGCCCTCGTTATCTCCTCGTACGCCCTCAGCCTGTCCCCCTCGAGCCTCACGTCGACCGCGACGAAGCACCTGACCGGCATCCTCCCGCCACAGGGGCTCCGGGGGTTTTAACTTTGGGGCTGTTCCATTGAATACTGGTCAGATTAGGCC
>JBMFHR010000035.1:0-8872 GCA_049976725.1 Conexivisphaera sp.
AGGCGGGGTTCCCGAGGGTCATCTGCAGCGCCGCGAAGAACCTGGTGAGCCCTCCCCGCCCGCCCTCGCTCAAGCCTCCTCCGCCTCCCTGGCCCGCCACGCGCTCCTCACCCCCTCGAAACCGGCGCGCACCTCCTCGAGCAGGGACCTCTCGTACTCCTCGAGGCTGCCGTAGATGCGCGGCGCCACGCTGCCCCTCATGGACGATATCGCCGACTTCACCGCGCGCACCGCCATGTCGAGTATCGTCGAGAGCCTGTTCTTCCTGAGCTGGGAGAGCAGGTAGCTCGGCCTCATGTAGAACTTCCTGTAGGCCCAGCCCAGGAGCTTCATCATCTGCTCGCGCCCTATGTAGAGGCCCCTCATCACCGGGTAGACGGTCGTGTAGTAGTCCCAGTCCCAGACCTCCACGAGGCCGTCCCTCAGCGCCTCCTCGTACAGGGGTGTCCCCGGATAGGGCGTGGCCACCGTGAACTGCGCGTAGTCCAGGTGGAGCCTCTCCGCGAACTTGACCGTGTTCCTCACGTCGTCCACCCTCTGCCACGGGAACCCGAGGACGAAGCTGCCCGCCACCTCCATCCCGACCTCCTTCGTGGCGCGGACGGCGTCCTGCACCTGCCCGGTCGTTATCTTCTTCCTTATCCTGAGCAGGTCCTCGTCGTTGTAGGACTCCACGCCGTAGTAGATTATGTTGCACCCCCTCGACTTCATCCCCTCCAGGAGATCCCTGTTGACGCTGCTGACCCTAGTGCCGCACGTCCAGGATATGTCCAGCTTCCTGGAGTCCAGCTCCGCGAGGAAGTCGTGGACCCACTTGTGGGACAGCGTGAGCTCGTCGTCCGCGAAGACGACCACGTTCGTCCCGTACTTCTGAGTCGCCCTCTCTATCTCGTCGGCGACGAGCCTCGCGCTCCTTATCCTGTACCTGCGCCCCCAGTAGTAGCTGGTGGAGCAGTATATGCAACCGTAGGGGCACCCCCTGCTGGCTATGACGTGGACTATCCTCACGGGCTTGTCGAACACGGTGTACTTGTCCATGGGGAGTAGGTGGCGGGCCGGCTCGGGCAGCTCGTCCAGGTTCGCTATCGGCGCCCTGGGCTTCGTGAGCCGGGGGCCGGGCATCGCCAGGCCATCCACCGATGAGGCGGCGCGCTTCCCCTCTATGGACTCGACGAGCTCCGCCATCGTCCTCTCCCCCTCCCCGACCGCCACGTAGTCGACGCACCCCGTGGAGAGGGCCTCGTCGTACATGAACGACACGTGCTGGCCGCCCATGACGACGGGCAGGTCCGGGGCGCGGCTCTTTATCGCGCACGCGAGGCGGTAGCCTCCCTTGACGGTCGGCGTCACGGCGCTTATCCCGACCACGTCGGGCCTCCAGGAGAGGACCTCCCTGGCGGCATCCTCGACGCCCATCTCGAGCGTCGGGGCGTCCAGTATCATGACCTGGTGGCCGGCGGCCTCCAGGACGGCGCCCATGTACGCGAGGCCCAGGGGAGGGGAGCGCACCCCTATGCTCTGGTAGATCTCGAGTGGCCTGAGGCCGGGCGAGGCTACTAGAGCCACCCTCATCTGTTGTGGCACGCGGCGCGTCAGAAGTATTAAGCGTTTCCTAAGAACGATACGGTGAGAGGTTGGCAGGGGCGCGGGGCCAGGAAGACAAATATTTCGGCTGTGGCGCGGGGGATCCGGCATGTCCCTGAGGAGGGAGTTCGTGGAAGGCGTCGTGGAGCTCATGGAGGTCGCGGCCACGCGCCTGCCGGTGGACGTCCACGAGGCCCTCAGGAGGGCCCTCGAGAGGGAGGAGAACGAGCTGGCGAGGAGGCAGCTGGAGGCGATGCTCAGGAACGCCGAGCTCGCGAGGGGGCTCTCGAGGCCCATCTGCCAGGACACGGGCATGGTGTACTTCTTCGCGAGGGCCGGGCTGGGCTTCCCGCTCCTCGCGGAGCTCGAGGATGCCCTCGCCGAGGCGACGAGGGAGGCCACGAGGAGGATACCCCTGAGGCCGAACGCGGTGGATCCGATCAGGGATAGGAACAGCGGCGACAACACCGGGAAGCACATGCCGTGGGTGGACCTCGAGCTCGCGGAGGGCGACGGGCTCTCGCTCACGGTGCTCTTCAAGGGCGGCGGGAGCGAGTACCCGTCCGTGGCGCGCGTGCTGCCGCCCATACAGGGGATCAACGGCGTGAAGAGGTTCGTCGTCGAGTCCATGTTCAACGCCGGGGCGATGCCGTGCCCGCCGGTGGTGGTGGGCGTGGGGATAGCGGGAGGCGTGGACGTGGCGGCCAAGCTGGCCAAGAGGTCGCTGCTCAGGCCCATCGGGGAGAGGCACCCCGAGCCGGAGGTGGCGGCGCTGGAGGAGGAGATCCTGGCGCTGGTCAACAGGCTGGAGATAGGGCCGCACGGCTTCGGGGGGCCCACCACTGCGCTCGACGTGAAGGTGGAGTACGGGCACAGGCATCCGGCGTCCCTCGCGGCGGCGTTCACCACGAACTGTTGGGTCGTCAGGAGGGGGACCGCCGAGTTTAAGGCGGACGGATCCCACCGCATTGTATCGAGGCACGTGGGGGTGTGATGATGGCTGAGTACCACCTGAGGCTCCCGATGTCCGAGTCGGACGCGAGGTCGCTCAGGGTGGGCGACGTCCTCTACGTGACCGGGAAGCTGGTCACTGCCCGCGACGAGGCCCACAAGAAGGTGCTGGAGCTGCTGAGGGAGGGGAAGCCGATACCCGTTGACCTGAGGGGGCTGGCCGTCTACCACTGCGGGCCGGTGGTCGAGAGGGTAGGGGAGGGCTGGAGGGTGGTCGCGGCGGGGCCCACCACGAGCGCGAGGATGGAGAGCGTCGAGCCGGAGTTCATCGAGAGGACGGGGGTGCGCCTGATAATCGGCAAGGGAGGGCTGGGCAGGGGCACCGCGGCGGCCGCCCAGCGCTTCGGCGCGGCCTACGCGGTCTTCACGGGCGGCGCGGGCGTCCTGGCGGCGGAGTCCATCAAGCGCGTGCTCGGGGTCCACTGGCTGGAGGAGCTCGGGATGGCCGAGGCGATGTGGGAGCTGGAGGTGGAGGAGTTCGGGCCCCTGGCGGTGACGATAGACAGCCACGGCAGGAACTTCTACGCGGAGATGGAGGAGAGGAGGAGGAAGGTGCTGGACCAGATAACCAGGGAGCTCGGCTTCTAGCTCCGCCTGGGCCTCCTGGCGATCACCGCCATGACGCGCGGGTCGTACCCCAGGACCTCGAAGCCCGCGGAGCGGAGCCTCGACGCGGTCGAGCCCGGCAGGTTGCGCCCCCTCGCGCGCCCGGGCTCCCCCGTGTAGTGCAGTAGCACCCCGCCCGGCCTGAGCACCCTGAGGATCTGCGAGTAGAGCTCGCCCGAGTACATGCGGGGGCTTAGGGCGAAGCGGGGCGGGTCGTGGAGCACGTGCGTGAAGGTGCCCCCGGGCAGCGAGCCCACGACCTCCACCGCGTCCCCGGGCACGACCTCCACGCGCCCCGACGCGAGCCCGCGGGACCAGGGATTGAGGGAGGCCATCCTGAGCACGTTGGGGTCCACCTCCACGGTGAGCACGCGGGAGGCGCCCGCCCCGAGCGAGTGGACGGCTGTGTAGCCCAGGCCGGTCGCGGTGTCAAGGACCACCGACCCGGGCCCGACGCGCGCGGCCCTGACCTTGGCGAGCGCGTCGTCCCAGGGCGTGCTCCCCGAGATCCTGTGCATGTGTATGCCGTTTATCTCGAGCGTGGGCGCGGACCCCTCGACGTTCCTGAGCTTGTAGAACGAGCCTGACGAGAAGAACTGGACCTTCCCGAGGGACCCGTCCGGCCACGCCGCTACGACGTCCTGCGAGGATGCCCTGGCCAGGGCCTCCTCGAGGTCGCCGAGCCTCACCGCGACGCCGCGGATGTGCGCCTCGCCGCCGCGGATCGGGACCTCCTCGTAGCTCAGGTGTAGGTCGAGGGATACCCTGGCGGAGGGGGCGCCGCGGCGAGCGGCCCCGAGGATCGCGGATATCGAGGAGGCCGTGAGCAGGGGGACGCTGATGGGCTCGAAGGGGACGCGGGGGAACACCATGGCCGGCACCGTCAGGGGAGGCCGGCGGCCCTGAGCGCCCTGGCGGCGGCCGCCGCCGGCAGGACGGATATCGCCGACTGGACCACGTTGAACGCGGCCGTGAGGAGCAGCACGAGCGCCAGGGGCGAGATCTGGACGTGCAGGTACCTGAGGGCGGCCGCCGCGGCGATCCCCAGGAAGCCCGGGAAGAGCGCCTCTATGACCAAGTAGTTGAGCGCGGTCATTACGACCACCCTGATCGCTGCCGAGAGGGCGAACGCCGCCGCGAGGGGCCCGCCCGACGGGGGCCCGCGCCTCGAGAACGGGTACAGGCCCGCTAGCATGGACAGGACGGCGGCCAGCTTGAGCGCGGGCCCTATGGGGACAAACTGGCCTATCAGGTTCAGGATCCCGAAGTAGACGCCGGCCGCCACGAGCGAGGCCACGGGGGACCCGGCGAGCATGACGGCGGCGATCGGTATCTCGCCCAGGTCGAATATCAGGTACGGCACGAGCGGGAACGGCACCTGCACCAGGCTGAGCGCGTACGCCAGCGCCCCCAGGGCCGCCCCCTGAGCCACCGCGATCCTCCTCCTGGTGCGCACGGGGTTCCCCCAACGCACCCCAATTTAAGTTTAATTGTATCTACAAAAAATTTTGTAGTAAACGTGATATCGCGGGGATGCCGCGGCGGCGCCGTGCCGAGCGGGAGGAGATGGCGCCCGGGCCCGGCCCACGTCCAGACGCTGATAGAGCTGCTGCTCATGGGCGCCAGGGACGGGCCGGTGCCCGTGACCACCGTGGAGCTGGCGAGGCGCATAGGGAGGAGCCAGCAGGCGGCGAGCAAGCACCTGGAGGCGCTCGAGGAGGAGGGGCTCGTGGAGCGCTACAGGAGGGGGAGGTCCACCGAGGTCAAGCTGACCGCGAAGGGCGTGAACGAGCTCGTGGGGCTCTACCTGATCCTGAGGTCGATGCTGGAGGAGCCGCCCGAGTCCTACGTCTTCACCGGGAGGGTGTTCAGCGGCATGGGCGAGGGAAGGTACTACATGTCCCTCGAGGGCTACAGGAGGCAGTTCGTCGAGAAGCTGGGCTTCGACCCGTACCCCGGGACGCTGAATCTGAGGCTCGAGTCCCCGTCGCAGTCGATGCAGCTCAGGGAGCTCCACGCGAGGGAGGGCATACGCATAGGGGGCTTCACGGACGGGGTGCGCACGTACGGGGCCGTCACGTGCTACAGGGCGCTCGTCGAGGACGTGGCCGGCGCCATAGTGATAGCCGAGAGGACCCACTACGACTACACGGTCATGGAGGTGATAGCCCCGGTGAACCTCAGGGAGGCCCTGGGCCTGAGGGACGGCGACGCCGTCACGGTGAGGGCGTTCTTCAACAGGGAGGGATCCCGGAGCTGGCGGTCATCCTCATGATGGACGCGGGGGGCTGCTCGGCCCCCAGGCTCTACGAGCTCCTGCTGGCGCTGGGCAACGAGGTGCGCGTCGTGGACGCGACGTTCGGAGCGGAGGAGGCGGAGCTCGCGCTGGAGGGCGCCGACGCCCTGGTGATAGGGGGCAGGAGGCGCGCCAGCTCCGCGGTCGACAGGCTCGGGACCCGCCTCCTCAGGGCCGCCCGCGGATCGGGGATCCCGGCCCTGGGGATCTGCTACGGGGCGCAGCTGATCAACAACTCGCTCGGGGGCACGCTCGAGGTGATGGGGGGGAGGCTCCTGGGGCTGAACCCGGTGCGCGTGGACAGGGAGGATCCGGCTTTCTCCGGGCTCCCGACGGACGTCGCGAGGTTCTACGAGGCGAGGGCCAGGAGGGTGAGGAGGCTGGCGCCGGGCCTCAGGGAGATAGCCCGCAGCGAGGCTGGGGGAATCGAGGCCTACTCGGGCGAGGGGATCTACGGGTTCCTCTTCCACCCGGAGCTCAGCGGGGGGGCGGGCGTCACGGTCATGAGGGGGGCGCTGGGGGCGCTGGGGATCCTCCCCCGCGCGCCGCGCGGGAGGCGACCTCCTCGAGCGCGGCGGCCACGCGCTCCCTGCCCACGTCGAGCGCGTAGGAGGAGAACCTGGGGCCCCTGTCGGATCCTATGAGCGCCATGTACAGGGCCCTGAAGAACGCGGGCGGCTCTATCCCGTGCCTCCTGGCCGCCTCGAACGCCGCGTTCTGTATCTCCCGCGGGTCCGACGTGGACCTGAGGGCCGCCGCCAGCTCGAGCATTGCCTCCGCCTCCTCCGGCGTCGGAGTGTACTCGAGCGCCCTGCCGACTACCTCGAGGGCCCACCTCCGCGCCTTCTCGATCTTCTCGACGAGCCCGGGGGTCACGGACTTCACCATGCCGTACCTCCTGAGGCGCTCCACGACGAAGTCGACCGCCCCGTCCTCCGGCGCGGCGCGCCCCAGCTCCGCCAGGAGCCTGTAGGGCACGTGGACGTCCGGCGCGGGCGGCGGGCGCAGGAAGTTCACGTACTCGTAGAGCCCCCTGAGCCTGCGCTCCCTCGACTCGTCCACCTTCCTCGCGCCGAAGTACACGTCCTCCAGCTCGTCGTACTCGTCCACGTACTTCGGGATGTCCTCGAGCGAGACGTACCTGTGGCCCACCATCCTCTTGTACATGAGCAGGACGAGGCTGCGCCTGGTCCCGTACCTGAGCCACGCCTGCGGCGTGACGACGTTCCCCGCGGACTTGGAGATCTTCCTGCCGCTCCTGTCGAGGAAGAGCTCGTACCTGGCGTGGTACGGATGGGGGAAACCCAGGATCCGGTCCGAGATCCTGTCGTTGACCCTTATCGAGTCCTCCAGGTCCTTCCCGTACGCCTCGAACCTGATGTCGAGCGCGGCCCACCTGGCGGCCAGCTCCACCTTCCAGCTCAGCTTCCCCTCGCCGCTGGAGAGCTTCACCTCGCCCCTGTGGCCGCACCCCGGGACCCACCTCCCGCCTATGCGCGCCCCCACGCACTCGTACGTCACGGTGTCCGTGCTGGGGTCGTAGCCCGTGGCCACCGTCGTGTAGATCCTCCCGCACCTCTCGCAGACGGCGAAGAACGGGAGGGCCCGGGTGAACTTATCCTGGCCCGTGACCTCCCGTATTATCTCCCCGACCTCCGCGGCGCGGGAGAGGATCGTCCTGGCCTGCGGCGCCAGGGCGCCCGACTTGTACATGCGCGCCCCCGACATGCGGACGTACTCGACCCCGAGATCGTCCAGGGCGTCCATGAGGAGGGAGCTCATGTGCTCCCCGTAGCTCCCGTGGCACCCGAAGGGATCCGGTATCCTGGAGACGGGCTCGCCTATGTGCCCCGAGAGCCAGTCGGGCAGCCCGGCCGGGACCTTCCTCAGGCCGTCCATGTCGTCCGAGAAGGCCACGAGCTCCGACCTGTGGCCGGAGTCCTCGAGCGCCAGCTTGATCCCGTACGCCCTCACGGCGTCCGAGAGGCTCCCTATGTGAGGGATCCCGGAGGCGCCGAGGCCGCTCTCGACCCTAAGGAGCGACGTGTCCCTCCCCAGCGACTCCTCCCTCTCCAGCACCCTGCGGGCCACCTTGTCGATCCAGGTGCCCCTGCCTATGACCTCGGGCTGCACGCGGGCCGGGGGCGCCGCGCCGGTTAAAAAGGAGAGCCCCGCATCACCTGTAGTAGGGGACCGGCTGCTTCTCTATCGTCTTGCCCTCCCTGGAGCTCCTGACGCGCCTTATGGCCTCCTCGATGTGCCTGAGCTCTATCGTGGCCTCCTCGGCGTGGTCCCTCGCGTCCTTGGGGTTCGGGTACTTGTCTATGAACTCCTGGAGGACTATCGACACCGCCGTGTTCACGACGGACGCCAGGTCTGCGCCGCTGAACCCCTCCGTCAGCTCGGCCACCTTCTCCGCGTCGACGTCCTGCGCCAGAGGCTTCCCCTTGAGGTGTATCCTGAGTATCTCCGCCCTGCTCCTCCTGTCCGGCAGCGGCACGTAGATCAGCTTGTCGAACCTGCCGGCCCTGAGCAGCGCCGGGTCCACCATGTCTATCCTGTTCGTGGCCGCCAGCACGACCACGCCGGAGAGCGGGGCAAGCCCGTCCAGCTCCGTGAGGAGCTGGCTCACGACCCTCTCCGTGACCATGGAGTCGGCCGAGACGCCCCTGACGGGGGCCAGGGCGTCTATCTCGTCGAAGAATATGACGCACGGGGCGGCCTGCCTCGCCTTCCTGAAGACCTCCCTCACCGCCCTCTCGCTCTCGCCGACCCACTTGCTCAGGAGCTCGGGGCCGCGCACGCTTATGAAGTTCGCCTCGCTCTCCGTCGCCACGGCCTTCGCGAGCATTGTCTTCCCCGTGCCGGGCGGGCCGTACAGGAGTATGCCCTTCGGCATCGTGTAGCCCAGCCTGCGGTAGAGCTCCGGGTACTTGAGGGGCCACTCGACGGCCTCCCTGAGCTCCCTCTTCACGGGGTCCAGCCCGCCGATGTCGTCCCAGTGCACCTCGGGCACCTCGAGGTAGACCTCCCTGAGCGCGGACGGCGTTATGCCCCTTAGGGCCTGCTCGAAGTCCTCCATGGTAACCTGTATCTTCTCGAGGACCTCCGCCGGTATCTTCTCGGCCTCCAGGTCTATCTGGGGCAGGACCCTCCTGAGGGCGTTCATCGCGGCCTCCTTGACCAGGTACTCCAGGTCCGCCCCCACGAACCCGTGCGTCACGGCCGCCAGCTTCTCCTCGTCGACGTCAGGCGCCAGCGGCACGTTCCTGGTGTGTATCTGGAGTATCTCGGCGCGGGCCTTCTTGTCGGGGACCTTGATCTCTATCTCCCTGTCGAACCTGCCGGGCCTCCTGAGGGCCGGGTCCAGGGCGT
>JBMFHR010000036.1:0-8751 GCA_049976725.1 Conexivisphaera sp.
TCATGATACGATTAGGCACTATCCGCACTAGTCATATTACAGTTTGACAGTTAAACAGTTAAAAAATAGGTGGCCGATCTCTTTACTTCCTGAGCAGGGTCGGCAGTCTTCCCAGGATCCCCTTGGCGCACGACCGAGTCGCTCACCCAGGAGCGCATGTTGAAAAATATTAGATTCATTAGATTCAAATTAGATAAAACATAAAATCAAATTAACTTGGCCCCACCGAACAGCAGGAGCCACCCGGCCTGTAGGCCCTCCACGAATAGTAAACGCCGATCGCGAGTCCGAGCCAAATGATCGCCGCCCCAAAAATCGCCGCGTAGAGCGCCGGCGCGGCGAGGGTCGCGAAGTACGCTTCGCCCGCCAGGAACGTCAAGATCATCCCGGCTATCAGCGCGTATGACACCCTCTTCTCGGCAGGCGCTGGAAGCCCCATTGACCTGAAGAATAGGAGGGCCACGACTATCGAAGGCAGGAGGAAGAACCCGAAGTCCTGGTGGAACCTCAGGTACACGAAGTCGTTCATCCACCCGGGTGCTGGGGGCGTGGCGAACCCGTAGTACGCCTCGTTGAACTCTATGTAGTATCCGGTGCCCGGGATCACGAGGTAGATCAGGATCCATGCCACCACTATCGCTAGGAACAGCGGGTCCTTCAACCTCCCGCTCCTCCTCGTGTGGAGGAGTAGGCCTATCAGCACGAATAGAGCTCCCCACCCTATCATGCCCGTCATGGCATCGTCCATGGCCAGCCCGCTTACGTCGTTGGGGCCCGACGAGAACAATGTGGGTATCGAGTAGTTGCCCACTCCGGCCACTATGTACAGCCACGTCACCGCTATTATCATGTAGGCCATGATCAGGAAACCGACGGCGGCCAGGAACTTCGGCGACCCCTTCATCCCGCGGTAGCCGTAGACCGCCGCGACCAGGGCGACTATGCCCGCCATGATCAGCGGGAGCATCGTGTGGGAGTGCGAGGTCACGACGTCCACAGTCCACGTCTGCACGGCGGTCGCGTTGTAGTACCCGAGCACGGGGTACATGGTGTAATTTATGTAGTCGCCGACGAAGGACGGCCACGGCCCAGCCCACGTTATCCACCCAGCTATGTGTCCCTCGATCGCCGCGAACAGCACGCCGATGAGCGCCAGGAGCGTGGTGTAGTAGGGTAGCCCCATCGCCTCATATCCCCCGCTCTGCCTGGGGTAGAGCAGCATAGCCACTATCAAGCCCACCGCCATCTCGTCGCCGATCAGGAACGCTATTATCTGCAGCCAGAGGGGGATGCCGAAGGCGAACCTGTCGTACACGTCGAAGATGCCAGCTATCCCGGCCAGAGGGGTCGCGATTATTCCGCCGTAGAGTATCGACTCCCTGATCAGACGGGCCGCCGTCCCCTGCATCCTGTCGAGCCCGAACGTCGTGCATATCAGGCAGGCGGCCACAGTCACGATCGGCATGAATATTGCGCCGTGCCAGTACAGGACGAGGCGCCAGAAGACCCCAGGGGTCCAGAAGTTCTCGTACGCGGGATTCAGGAGGGGCGTCACCGCGTTGATCGCCGGTATTATCGCGGTGAGGCCCAGCGCCCAAGCGATGGTCCACAGAGCGACGAACTTGGGCTCGGCCCTCGCGGAGAGCCAGCTCACGCGCCGCTCACCTCCGCGGGGGCAGGCCTCAGCCGATAACTCGAGCTCATTTCGTATGAGAAATAATTCATATTTACTTATAAGGTTATAGTGTTTGAACGTTATATCTAATATTAACCAATAATTATATGATAGTTTACCATTGTGCTGCGAAGGGATCGGATAGTCTCAAATTCTTCCGGCGCGCTATCTCAGCGAGCCGAGCACGATGGACGCCGCGTACGCAGCGTAGAGCACAGTCCCCAGCGCGGACGCCGCACCGAGCCTGCCGGAGCGTGCCTGGAGCAGGAGGGTTATGGAGGACAGCTCCGTGACAATAACTCCCAGCGCCGCGGCCGCGCTGATGCGCCAGCCCGTGAGCAGGATGCCGAGCGCCGGGTACACCGTGGAGAACATCACCATCTCGCCGACCAGTGCCCCTACGGCCAGGTTGTCCCTGCCCCTGTAGGCCCAGATCAGCGACGACGCCGTCTCCGGGAGCGCCGTGGCCAGGGGCACGAGGATCATTGACAGCGACACGGGCTGGATCCTCAGGACGCCGGAGAGCTCGACGGTGGACGCCACTAGCTCGTAGGATCCCACGGTCAGCAGGGGCACCGAGGACGCCAGTTGGAGCGCCAGTCCGGCGACTCCGAGGCTCCTCTCCAGCCACGCCGGTCCCTCCGACTCCACGCCGGGCCCCATCCTCCTCGACATGGCGCCCACATAGATGGCGTAACCGGCGAGGAGAGCCGCCGCCACTGGTGTCCTCGACGCGGGAATGGCGGCCGGCAGTAGGACGAGCGGGTAGAGCGACGCGAACACCGCGAATGGGATGGAGATCCCTGCGTCCACGCGCACGCCCGGCCCCCTGATCCTCGCGCGTTGCCCGGCGACCGCTGCCAGCAGCAGCGCTGGCGCCGAGACCGTGGAGATCAGGAGCGGCTCGCCCAGGACCGTCCCGGCCCCTACCTCATCGCCGGCCGCTCCCCCGTAGAGGAGCACCGAGACGAGCAGGACCACGAGCTCTGGCGCTGACGTGAACAGCGGGGAGATGACGGATCCCACGAAGGAGGATCCCAGCTCCATCCTCGCGCCCAGCCTCTCAGCGGCGTCGGTGAAGAGCGCGCTGGCGGCCAGCGTCAGGGACACCCCACCCAGCAGGCTGAGCGCGAGGAGCACGCCGCGGGGATCGCGGGAGCCCCTTTATCGTTTGGCCCTGGAGGACCATGAATCCCCACGGCATCCCCTGATTTAGCGCCGATGCCGCGCTTCGTGGGGAGTGAGGACGCCTACGAAGACGATAAATTGTGAAATGCCGTCCTCACCCCTGTACATGAGTGACGCGGCGACTGCGAGTAGCACCGCGGATTGGACCATGTTGTACGAGCCGATCCAGAGGCATACGACCCACGGGGTCAGCGCCAGGATGGCGGCGAGAACGTATCAGCGATTATCTCCGCGCGATCGCCTTCTCCCATCAGGGAAACGCGGGGATTGCGGGAGCCCTCTGTATCCTCTGTAGTCTGATTGGGGCTATCGCTTGACGCAGCCAGCCCTCGAGGCCTCTATCACGCTCCTGTTTATCGCCATCTCCGCCACCGTGCCGCACGCGGCGGCCACCTGGGCCAGCTCGTACAGATAGGGCGCGGCGGCGCTCCCGAGGGATGGGCGGGCGACCGCCTCCCTGAGCTTGCGCCTGGCCTCGCGCAGAGCGTTCACGGCGGAGTTCGCTGCCACGGGATCCACCCCGAACCAGCCATCGAAAGCGCCGCGGCACGCGCCCAGCACGTGCTCCGTGTACCCCGAGAGCTCCGCGGCCGGCTCGGGCCGCAGCGCCCCATCCCGGAGGGCGAGGGCCAGCTCCCTGGCGGCATCCGCCGCAGCGTCGCCTACCTCCTCCAGGGCCTTGGCGACGGTCCTGAAGCCCGGTATCTGGCCCGGATCCTCGACGCCTATCTGGCCCATGAGCTCCGGCCTGCTGGCGGCCAGGAGCAGCTGCCTCACCGCCAGCCAGTAGTGCCTGTTCAGCTCCATCTCCTGCGAGTCGATGGATTTGAGGGGATCCGCGTTCATCCCGCGCAGCGCATTCAGGGATCCCTCCAGCATCTCGACGCAGATCGAGCTCATCCTCCTCAGAACGTCAGAGACGCGTGAGCCGGCCGGGTCGACGAACACGCGTATGGTCACGCGCCCTTCCGACTCCTCGGATATGTTGGCCCCGTTCAGCGCGAACACCACGCGCCTAATCTCCCTGAGCATGGCGTCGTCTAGGCGCCCGGCCGACTCGATTACTAGGTCGTCGGCGCCCGCTATGTACAGCGCGACCAGGATCCTGCCCAGCAGGCCGGCGTCCCCGCACTCTTCCGCGAGCACCCTCCTGGAGATCCTCCCGAAGTCCCTCGGGCGGCCTATGGAGCTCGGCCTGATCACCAGGGCTCCGTCCTCCCTGACGCTCATGGCGACGAGGTCCCCGGGGCCTATGCCTGCGTTCCTCACCCAGTCCTTGGGCAGGTTCACCGAGATCGTGAAGTCCCCCATCCTCTGGGCCCTCCTTATGTACTCCCTCCTGATGCCCCTCATCCCGCCTCCCGGGCTGTTTATTGACTCTAAATAAAAAATTTATGTCGCTGGCTCCCCGGCGGCCCTCCTCCAGCCCAGCTTCCCGGTCCACTCGGAGACTATCTCCAGCGCCACCTCCCCCGGGCTCCAGGCCTCGACCCTCCCCACCACCGAGGCGCCCACGCCGTGGCGCTCGGCCGCCCTCAGGACCTCCTCGGAGCACTCGCGGGGCGCGATCACCTCGAACCCCACGCCCATGTTGAAGGATCCGTACATCTCGTCCCACCCGAGCCTCCCCTCCTCCCTCATCAGCCGGAAGATGGGATCCGGCTCGGGGAGCCCGTCCAGCACGTAGCGCACTCCCGAGCCCACCCTGAGGATCTTCGTGTGCCCCCCTCCCGTGACGTGCACCATGGGGAGGGGCTGCCCCGGGCAGCGGCTGATCGCCTCGAGCGCGACGGGCGCGAAGAACCTGGTGGGCGACGAGAGCGCCTCGCCCACGGTCATGCCGAGGCCCTCCGGCTCGTCGTCCAGGCGGAACCTGCCGTCCCCCGGCGCGCCGCCCAAGTACGCCTCGGGGTACTTCTCCCTGTACTCCCTTGACAGCAGGACGTGCCTCGCGAGCGTCAGCCCGTTGCACATTATGCCGCTGTTCTCCCCGCGCTCCCACCTGGACCTTCCGCCGCTCCTGAGGCCGATCACCAGGGCCCCCTCCCTCACCGCGGAGGCGCGGCGCGCTGCCTCCAGGTCGACGGAGGATAGTACGGCCCCCGACACGTCCAGGGTGCCCACTTGGTCCGGCGACTGCGCGGTCTCGCCGCCCGCCAGCGAGGGGCCGCCCCCGAGCCCCGCCAGCGCCTCCCCGAGCGCGGACAGCGACTCCGAGATCCCCCTGGCCAGCGCCGGGAGGAGGTCGCTGCTCCTTATCCTGAGGCTGTTGTACACCACGTAGTCTGCGAAAAGGAGCGGGCGCGCGCCGACGGCGGCCCCGTCGTCCACGTTCATGGCCATCACGTCCTGCGCCAGGCCCCCGAACCACGAGGCGTCGCCGTGCTCCCGGTAGTGCAGGTACGCGATTATCGGCTTCGATCCGGCGCCGTCCACGTGGAGCACGAGCCCCCTCCCGCGGGCCTCCGGGTCCTCCATCACGTCGGCGAATCCCCTGACGGCGGGCCTCACCAGCGACGAGAGGACCTCCACGCCCTCCTTCCGGGGATCCACCCCCAGGTCCCTATAGCGCGTGAACCGGGACGTCGGGTCCACGCGCGCTCCCCATCCCCCGCGCCCTAAAACCGTTGGCGGCCTCGATTCGTTAAACTTTAAACGGCCTAGCTGAGAATCCGTTTTAAGCCACGGACGACTCGGAGTGCGCGTGAGCTCAGGCGCCGGCGGCCCCCTCGTGGGCGTGATAATGGGCAGCAGGAGCGACTGGGAGGTCATGAGGGAGGCGGTAGAAGTGCTCAGGCAGCTCGGGATCCCGTACGAGGTGAGGGTGGTGTCCGCGCACAGGACGCCCGACCTCATGTTCGAGTACGCGAGGACCGCAGCATCCAGGGGCATAGAGGTCATAATAGCGGGCGCAGGCGGCGCGGCCCACCTGCCGGGGATGACCGCCTCGCTCACGCCGCTGCCGGTGATAGGCGTGCCTGTGCCGACGAGGAACTTGGGAGGACTGGATTCCCTCCTGTCGATAGTGCAGATGCCCTACGGTGTCCCGGTAGCGACCGTCGCCATCGGGGGAGCCAGGAACGCGGCGCTGCTGGCCGCGAGGATACTTGGTATTAAGCACCCGGAGATACAGGGCAGGATCCTGGCACTGATGGAGTCGATGAGGGAGGACGTGCTGGGGACCTCGCTTGGCGCGTGAGCACCGCGTGGGCATACTGGGCGGCGGCCAGCTGGGCTGGATGATGATACTCGAGGGCAGGAGGCTGGGGATCTCCTTCGGCGTGCTCGAGCCGGATCCGTCGGCGCCCGCGCTCAGGATCTCGGATCGCCGGTTCTCGCCGGCCGAGGGCGGCGAGCTCGTGAGCTGGAGCGACGTGGTGACCTACGAGTTCGAGAACGTGGACGCTGGCGTCGCCGGGGCCGCCGAGGGCGCAGGCAAGCTGAGACCGGGGCTCGCGCCGCTGCTGACCAAACAGGACAGGACCAGGGAGAAGGCGCTCCTCAGGCAGCTCGGGATCCCGACCGCCGACTACTCCGTGGCCCACTCGCCCGAGGAGCTGGAGGATGCGGTCAGGAGGTCTGGCGCCGTCGTCGCCAAGGCGCCCTACGGCGGCTACGACGGCAAGGGCGTGCGCTTCCTGCGGGATCCCGCTGAAGCGCGCTCCCTGCCCTGGGGCTACCCCGTGCTGGTGGAGGAGGCCGTGGACGTGGCGGAGGAGATCTCGGTCATAGTGGCGCGCTCGGCGTCGGGCGAGGAGGTTGTCTATCCGGCGGCGGAGAACCACAACCTGGACGGGATACTGCTCTGGAGCGCGGCGCCCGCCCGCGACTCCGGGGCCGCGGCCACGGCCTCCGAGATGGCGCTCCGCCTGGCGAGGTCGATGAACTACGTGGGGGTGCTGGCGGTGGAGTTCCTAGTCTCAAGGGATGGGAGGGTCCTGGCGAACGAGTTCGCGCCCAGGGTGCACAACACGGGGCACTGGACCCTCTGCGGGGCAGCCACTAGCCAGTTCGAGAACCACCTGAGGGCAATACTCGACCTGCCGCTTGGGTCGGCGGAGCTCCTGAGGCCCTCCGGCATAGTGAACATCCTGGGGATCCCCAGGGAGGAGCTCCGCGTGGAACGCGTGCTCTCGGTGCCCGGCTCCAGGCTCTGGTGGTATGGGAAGTCGGAGGCGAGGCCCAGGAGGAAGATGGGCCACGCGTGCGCGGTGGCCAGGTCGCGCGACGAGCTCGACGGTAGGCTGGCGGAGCTCGCGTCCGCGATCTACGGCGGGACGACCGCCGCTCCCGAGGTCATGTCGGCCATCGGGGCGCTGATTCGCGAGAATCCCTAGCCTATCTCGGCCCAGACGGGCGCGTGGTCCGATCCCAAGACGTCCTCCAGTATGCCGGCTCCCTTCACCCTGTCCCTGAGCTCCTCCGACACCAATATGTAGTCTATCCTCCACCCCACGTTCCGGCTCCTGGCGTTGAACCTGTAGGACCACCACGTGTAGTGCCCTCCGTCGCTGTAGAACATCCTGAACGTGTCGACGTAGCCGAGGCTGAGGAAGTGCGTCATCCACTCCCTCTCCTGCGGGGTGAAACCAGCGTGGTTCACGTTCTCCTTTGGCCTCGCGATGTCGAGCTCGGTGTGCGCAACGTTGAAGTCACCGCCTATCACGAGCGGCTTCCTGGACCTGAGGCCCTGGGCGAAATCCTCGAACTTCCTGTCGAACTCCAGCTTGTAGCCCAGCCTCGTGAGCCCCTCCTGCGCGTTAGGGAAGTACACGTTGATCACGTAGTACTCGTCGAGCTCCATAGTTATGACGCGGCCCTCGCCGTCGAACACGGGATCCCCCATTCCGTAGGACACGGAGAGCGGCCTGACCTTCGAGAGCGTCATGGTGCCCGAGTAACCCCTTCTCCTGGATGGATTCAGGTACACATCGTACCCGGTGCCCGAGTACAGGTCCAGGGGCACGGAGTCGGACTTCACCTCCTGAAGCAGCACCATGTCGAACCCCCTGCCCAGGAAGTCCATGAGCCCCTTCCGCATCGCGCTCCTGATCCCGTTGATGTTCCAGGACGCTATTCTCAACGCCGATCGGGCGGCGCGGGACCCTCATAAGGGATTCCCGGGCAGGCGCTATCGCCCGAGGACCGGCGCGGCGACGGCCCTCGGCCTGTAGTTCGACGCGAGGAGCGATACGGCCAGCGTTGCCAGCGAGAACGCCATGCCGACCGCGAACACGTAGTTGAACGCGATGGGCCCCGTCTCCGCGAACATGAGGCCGGCCGTCGGGAGCGGTGAGTAGAGCACCCAGTACTTGTGGGTGGTCATGATCGTGGCGGCCAGCACGGGGCCGAGGGATGCTCCCAGGTACCTCATGGTGGTGTTGAACCCGAGCCCGACCGTCACGCTCTCCCTCGGCATGGACACCGCCACCATGTTCACTATCGGGATCATCAGGGAGACCACGCCCACCCCGGTGACGAATGAATCTACCACGAGTTCGAGGGGGCCGGCCCTGTCGAAGATGAACAGCCAGAAGCCCAGCGCGGAGACGAGCGAGCCGAATGCCAGGACCGGCCTGGGACCGAGGTTCGTGGTCGCGGAGCCCACCAACGGCGCTATGACTATCATCGCCAGCGTCGCCGGCAGGAGGGAGAGGGCCGCGCTGAGGACCGAGAGGCCCAGGCCGTACGGTGGGAGCTCCTCTGCGTAGTAGATCACCCCGAGGTAGAGGGTGAACATCACGACGCCGGAGAGGAGTCCCGTCAGGTTCGCCACCATGACGTTCCTGCGCCTCAGGAGGTCCAGTCCTATGAGGGGATTCGCAGCCCTCCTGGCGTATGCTAGGAATCCTACGAAGAGCGCCGCTCCGGACGAGATTAGGAGGAGC
>JBMFHR010000037.1:0-8578 GCA_049976725.1 Conexivisphaera sp.
AGGGGGAAGCCTGACGACCCTCGCGAACTTCGGGACCGCCGAGTTCGGGCCCTACAACCAGGCGTGAGCGGGACGTGCTACGCGGAAATCGACGACACGTACTCATCCCTGGGAACATCCGCGTTCAATCCCACGTCGATAACGATGGTCAATTTCAAGGGTCAAGTCCTGGCTTATCCACCGGCACTCCTCGGCGGGGGTACCAGCTTCAGCGCCACTTACAGGAGCGCACGTCGAGCACCAGCAATTCTCACTGGCGCAGGCGACGGGAAGGTCGCGCTGCCTCGGTCCTATCTATCAATTTTAATTCATCTCATTCGTGGAGGGATGGCGGCCGTGGCGGGCGTTCCCCAGCGACGCGCGCATCAACGCGTCGGGGGACAGTTGGACGTACCTAGGCCTCGGGCCGAAAACAATCTTAAGAGGTCCAGCAACGCAGGGATAACGGTATTTAGCAGGTGGCTCCGGCCCCTCGACGTGAAGTTCACGGGTGACGCGGTCTACAGGTTCAACAGGGAGCTGCCGCGCGAGATCCTGGAATCCGTCCAGGCGTTCGTCGATGAGATCAACGGCTCCGTGCTCGGCGGATCCGACGCCAGGATCACGTCGCACAGCGCCTCGGGCGACGTCCTGAGGCTGGGGCTGGAGACCGGGAGGCGCCTCAAGCCCCACAACGCCGCCCTCAGGATCAGGAACCACATAGAGGCCACGTGGGGCAGGGCGCACAGGCTGGGGGTCAGGGAGGTCGCTCTCGAGAACTTGGTCGTCGAGCTCGACAGGGAGTACCGGGTCTCCCTCAAGCTCCCTTACGTGTCGGGAATATCATCGGAGGGCGGCAGGACCCACGTCTCGCTGGTCAGGCTCAGCGAGTCGGAAATGAAGAAACCTGTGCTGGACAGGTTGCTGAAGCTGCTGGAGGACAAGGAGGCCAGGGCTGCGTGGGGAGGGAAGGCCGAGCACTGGATCCAGATAGCCAGGAGCGCCGAGAAGGAGCCCCGCTACCTCGAGGACCCGAACAAGGTCCTCGAGTCGTCCGGGCTCATAAAGAGGTTCTCGGTGGGCCAGTGGGTGTACACGCCCACGTTCTACGCGCTCCTGAGGCCCCTGGCCGACCTGTTCGTGGACGAGGTGGTGAGGCCCCTGGGCTTCCGCGAGGCCATGTTCCCCAAGATGTACCCGCTCGAAGTCGGCCTGAAGACGGGGCACCTGAAGGGCACCGTGAACTCCATGCTATTCGCGACGTTCCCCAGGTCGTACGACATATCCGAGTTCGAGGACGTGATAGATTACATGTCGGTCACGGACGAGATCCCGGTGGAGGACCTCGCCAAGAGGCTGGAGCCGCCGAACAGCTTCCTATGCTACGCGCAGTGCGAGCCCTTCTACTGGTTCTTCGGCGGCGAGGTGATCGACGACGGGGGCCTCCCCGTCAAGTGGTTCGACCGCTCGGGGCCGTCCTACAGGTGGGAGGCAGGCGGGATCTACGGCATAGAGCGCATGGTCGAGTTCCACCGCGTTGAGGTCGTCTGGATGGGGAGGACGGAGCAGGCGGTCGAGATAAGGAACCAGCTGCTCGAGGGCTACAGAAGGTTCATGGACGAAATCCTGGACCTGGAGTGGAGGTGGGCCTGGGTAACCCCCTTCTACCTGGAGCAGTCGGGCGAGGTGGAGTCGGAGGGGGGCGAGGCGGTCGACGTGAACCAGCCGGGGACGATAGACTTCGAGGCGTGGTTGCCCTACAGGGGGGATCGCGGCGACCGCAGGTCCTGGCTGGAGATCGGCAACATATCGATCCACGGGACGAAGTACACCAAGCCCTTCCGCGTGAAGCACAACAGGGGCGAGACCCTCTGGACGGGCTGCTCGGGCTTCGGCACGGAGAGGTGGCTGCTGGCCCTCCTCTCGCAGAAGGGCCTCGATCCATCCAACTGGCCGCCCAAGTACAGGGAGAGGGTCGCGGAGCTAGGCATCCCGGAGCCGGTCCGCGAGGTCACGTACCCGAGGGGCGAGGAGGGCAGGAGGGAGCTCGAGCAGCTGGTCAGGATGTTCTCGAGCGCCGGCCTCCTGGAGCGGGGCCTCCGCGGGAGCTGAGCCCGAGGAGCTCCGCCGCCAGGCGCCTCAGCCTGGGCCGCGCCCCCGCGGCCTCCAGTTCGAGCAGTCTCGCCTTGACGCGTGGTCCCCCGGAGCTGTACCCCCCGATGCCCCTCTCCGACACAACCCTGTGGCAGGGTATGATCACCGCCTCCGGGTTCCTGGAGAGGAGGCGCCCAACGAGCCTGGGGCTGATCCCCATGACCCTCCCCAGCTCCCCGTAAGTCGTCACATCGCCCGGCTCGAGCAGCAGAAGGAGGGCCCTGAGCGCCTCCGCGTAATCGTCGATGGATGCGGGCCTGACCTCCTCGCGCACGCGCCCACCGTCCTCCACCTCCTCGACCACGATCAGCGGCATTTCGCCAAGCTTAAATCGGCTCGTCACTATATAACGAGTCGGGTTGCTCGCGAGCGGTTACAGGGTCCTGGTCACTGCCTCCTCGAGGGGGCTGGGGAAGGCAGTCGCCCGGGGTTTCCTGGAGAACGGCGCGGCCGCGGTCACGATATCCAGCAGGGACAGGCTGGCGCTCGACGCCGCAGCCAGGGAGCTCTCGAGGGTCGGCGCCGGCAGCGTGTACGCGGTGCCGGCGGACCTCACCGTGAGGGACCAGGCCGAGGGGCTTGTGGACAAGGCGCACGAGCTGATGGGCGGCCTGGACTCGGTGGTGTACGTGACCGGCCCCCCGAAGGCGGGCAGGTTCCTCGAGCTTGCCCCCGAGGACTGGGACTACGCGGTCAAGCTCCTGATAATGAGCGCCGTGTGGGTAACTTACAAGGCAATAGACAGGCTCAGGAGGCCGGGGGGCAGCATAGTTTACCTGTCCAGCACATCGATAGCCGAGGCGAACTTGGACCTCGCGCTGAGCACCGTGCTGAGGACCAGTCTGGCGGGACTCCTCAGGGTGGTGGCGCACGAGATGGGGGCGCTAGGCCTCAGGGCGAACATGGTGCTCCCCGGGCTGGCTAGGACCGATAGGATGGAGGCCCTGGTGCGCAGGACGGCCGAGTCCAGGGGGTTGAGCGTCGAGGAGGCCGAGCGCGCCCTCACGTCCAGGATACCCCTGGGCAGGGCCGCCGACCCGTCCGAGGTTGCATCAGTGGCAGTTTTCCTCGCGAGCGACGCGGCCCGCTACGTCAACGGCGCTTCGGTCGCGGTGGACGGCGGGCTCATGCTCAGGGTGCTCTGACTGCGGGCTGTTTATATAGTGTTTATATAGTTAACATAATCCTTAAATTTTTCCTTAGTGTAGTAAATCATGTGAGCGTGGATTTAGAGGCCCCGCTGCTGGCCAGGTGGCTCTCGGGCGTCGGGATAATGGCGCACCTCCTGCTGGCATCGATGTTCATAGGAACAATAACCTTCGCGGTCGTCGCCGAGTACAGGTACCTCAGGAGCGGCGACCCCGACTGGCGCGCGCTGGCCAGGACTTTCTCCGTGATCTCCACGATATTCCTGGGCGTGGGCGCAGCCTTCGGGACGCTCGTGGAGTTCGGCTTGGTCGTGCTCTGGAGCAACTTCGTGACGCTCATAGGATCCGGGCTTGTGCTCCCGTTCTACTTCGAGCTCTACGCCTTCCTGATGGAGGTCGTGCTCCTGCCCATCTACGTGTTCACCTGGAACAAGTTCCGCAACGAGTGGCACCACTGGCTCATCGGCCTGGTGGCCGCCCTGGGCGCGCTCTACAGCGCGTTCAACATACTCGCCGTGATGGCTGCGCTCAGCATGAGGCCCCCGGGGCTCCAGATAGTCCAGCTGCCCCAGCCCATAGGGCAGGTGATACGCTACGCCGCCGTCTTCACGTCGCCCTCAGGGGTGCTCAACATGTTCTGGTCCGGGGCCGAGATCTACATATTCCACGGCATACTGGCGGCGTTGATACTCAGCTGGTCCGGGATAGCCGGGATCACCATTTACAGCCACCTCAGAAATCCCCGGCCCTACAAGCTCAAGGCCCTCAGGACCATTCTCCCCGCGCTGACGGCCCTCGTGGCGGCGGAGGGGTTCGTGCTGGGCCACTACCAGGGGGAGCTCGTCGTGCAGTTCGACCCCCTGAAGCTGGCGGCGATCGAGGGGCTCTTCTGGAGCGGCTACAGGGTGGATCCCCTGATGAGCCTGCTCGCCTACGGTGACACGACGCACGCGTTCTGGGGATACTTAAGCTGGCCCGCGTACGTGAGGCCCCCTCCCTTCCTCCCAGTCTTCTACCTGGGCTTCATGGTCGCGGGGGGCGTGCTGCTCGGCGCATGGGCGCTCGGGCTCACGATCTACTACTACGGCCTCCACAGGGTCAGGGGACTCGGGTGGGTCGGGAAGCTCGAGCCCCTGCTCGTGAGGGGAGGCCCCTACGCCCTGGTCCTCCTGGCGGCGCTGGCCTCCATCGGGGGAGCAGTGACCGCCGAGGTGGGCAGGCAGCCCTTCATACTGGTGAAGGCGGTGCCATCGGCGTCGGGGCCCCCGGAAGTGACGGGGATCCCGGTCGGCCCCGGCGGCCTGTACAATCCGACGCTCGCGCTGACGTCCTGGCTCGCGGCGCTGATATTCGCCGTGGAGCTCGCGATGCCGGCGCTGGCCATATACATGGTCTACCTGTACCTCAACAGGAGGGTGGCGGAATGAACGCCGTGCAGCTCGCGACGATCCTGCTCGCGTGGGTCTTCGGCGTCCACATACCGCTCGTCTACACTGTGCTGGGCATGATCTGGACGCTCCCGGCGCTGGAGTACGCATCACGCCGGGATGGCCGCTACATGGACGCGGTCAGGGGAATCGCGCGCTACCTGATAGCCGTGTACGCCGTGGGCGGCGTCTTCGGGACGATAATAACGGTCTTCCTGGCCGGCATGTTGCCCGTTTTCACGAACCTGGCCGGGGCGCTCCTGTGGCCCGTATGGGCTACCGCCATAGCATTCGGCGTCGCCGTGGCCCTGCCGCTCATAGGGTACTGGTACAGGACGCTGGGCAGCATGAGCCCCGGCCGGCACGCGGCCCTCGGGTTCCTGACGGCGGGCTTCACGACGGTCATACCGGCCATGTTCCGCCTGATCTTCGCTGTCGTGAACTACCCAGCCGGCGTGGAGGTCGTGAGGGACCCATCGTCGCTGATCGGATTCGACCTGGTTGTGCGCAACTACTGGTCGCTTCTCTCGAACCCCACGTATCCGCCCCTGCTGCTGGCGACGCTCCTCGGCGCGGTGGCCTTCGCCAACGCGCTGGTGGCCTTCGTCTACGGCTACAGGTCGTCGCACCCCGAGACCGCCTCGATCGCTGGGAAGGTGGCGCTCGCGTTCGGCGCGGCCTCGGCGCTCTCCGGCGTCTGGTATCTGGTCGAGCTGTACTACTACGCGCCGACGATGGCTTGGTCTATTCTGGGCAGCATGCCGTCCACGGTGCCGGCGTCGCTCGCCCAGGTCTACGCGCCCACCTACTCACTCACGGTGCCCTTCGCGGCGGCGATAGCACTGGGTCTGATCGCCGCCGCAGCGCTCGCCGCCTCCCCCAGGGTCAGGAGCAGGGCGCTGAACGCGCTCGGCCTCCTCGCGTCCATAGCGCTGGTCATTGACGTGGAGGAGGTGAACCTCCTCTCCCACCTGCCGTACGCGATAATACCTCCGGTCTCCGCCGCGGAGGGGCTCGTCTCCGAGTACGGGGTCAGCTTCGCCCTGACGGTCGCCAAGGTGCTGAGCGCCTCTACGATGGCCGCAACCCTCAACGCGCTCGCCGACTTCGTCTCGGCGGATCCCGCGGTGCTCTACTTCTCAGTGGCGTTCTTCGCTCTCTTCACAGCGCTGGTGCTGGTGGGCATCTACGTGGCTCTCTCCTGGAGGAGCTCCGGTTAACGTATAGGCCGGTGCGCCGGCATGTCGGCGCATGGCGTCCGCCGGGATAGGGCGCCTCACGGCGCTCGGCGTGCTGAGGACGTTCGCGATATCGTTGGTGACTCCCTACGTGGGGCTGATACTGTACTCCAGGGGGATGCCCCTGGGGGAGGTCGGTGCGTACTACCTGTGCCTGGGCGCCGCATCCGCGCTGGGGCAGCTGGCGGGCGGCGCCTGGTCCGACAGGGTCGGCAGGCGCCGGGTCATGATGATCGGCCTCCTGCTCTCGGGGGCGGCGCTGGCGCTGATGGGCCTCTCCTTGGAGTCGCCCGGGTACGGGCCCTTCGCCGCGGCGACCGCGCTCGAGAACCTGTTCGGCGGCATGTCCTTCTCAGCCCTGAACACCATGGTAGGGGACCGCGGGAACGGCCTCACCGAGATGGTCAGGAACTACGGCACCGTGAGGATAGGGATAAACTTGGGGTGGGCGCTCGGCCCCCTGGTCGGGGGGACGCTGGCGGATGCCATGGGCTACGGCGCCGCCTTCCTGATATCCGGCGCCGCCCTGGCCGCCTCGTCGCTGCTCGTCCTGGCGGTCGAGCCGACCGGCGCGCTCGGTAGGCCCGGCATCCCCGACCGCGGCTACATTGCCAGAATATCGCCCTTCATCCTGCTCTACGCGTTCATAGCCCAGTTCGGCCTCACGCTCACCGTGTTCGAGAGCGCGGTGAGGTTGCTCAGTCTGGCCGAGATAGGGTCCCTCTACACAGTGAATGGCCTCCTCGTGGTGGCGCTCCAGTACCCGATCACGTCGCTCGAGGCCCGCGGCGGCACGCTCAGGTGGCTCTACGCGGGCATAGCCCTCTACGCTGCCGGCTTCGCCATGCTGGGCCTGCGCGGCTCGCTCCAGTGGGCCATGCTGTCGGTAGCCATTATGACGGTCGGCGAGGACTTCACGTCCCCCATGGTCTCGGCGATAGCCAACGCGCTGGCGAACCCCGCCAGGAGGGGCTCGTACCTCGGCGCATTCGGCATGCTCACGGGCCTCTCGAGGTCGCTCGGCGCCCTCTACGGGGGCCTCGCCATGTCGTCGCTCCTGCGGGACCCGGTGGCCCTCTGGGCATCGGTCGACGTCCTGGGCCTGGCCTCCGCGGCCTCCGCCGCAGCGATCCTGGGCCCAGCGCTCCGCCGCGCAGGCGCCGGGCCGGGAAGACAATAATAATAGAGGCCCGCGACCACCGGCCGTGGCATGACGGTCTACCCCGTTTACCGCCTAGAGGACGCGCCGCCAGAGCTTGTGGAGAGGATACTCAGGAGGTCCGAGCTGGACGTCTCCAAAATAGAGCCCGATGTCCACAGGATAATCGAGGACGTGAGGGAGCGGGGGGACGAGGCGATAGCGGAGTTCCTGTCGTCCCAGGTGGGCAGGCGCGTGAGGCCCGAGGAGATCGTCGTGAGGCCCGAGGCGATCTCCGAGGCGTACAGGCTGGTCAGCGAGGAGCTGCTCTCCGCCATAAGGCGCATGATAGCCAACGTCAGGAAGTTCCACGAGGCAATGATGCCCAGGCCCTTCACCCTCGAGATCGAGCCGGGGCTCGTGGCCGGGATGGAGGTCGTGCCGCTGGACTCGGCCGGCCTCTACGTCCCGGCTGGCAAGGCCAGCTACCCCTCGGTCTCCGTCATGGTCACGGTCCCCGCGAGCGTCGCGGGCGTCCCCAGGATAGCCGTCGCATCGCCGCCCTGGGGGAACGAGATGATGATGGAGCCGGCGACCCTGGTGGCGGCGCATCTCGCCGGGGCGCACGAGTTCTACGTTATGGGAGGAGCCCACGCCGTAGCCGCGTTCGCGCTGGGGACGAAGCTGGTCAAGCGCGTGGACGTCGTGGCAGGGCCCGGCGGGCCCTGGACGCACGCGGCCAAGAGGCTCGTCAGGGACCTCGTCCGGGTCGACCTGCCTGCCGGGCCCAGCGAGGCGCTCGTGCTGGCCGACGGCACCGTTGACCCCGAGGTCGTGGCGTGGGACGTGCTGAACGAGGCCGAGCACGGGCCGGACTCCTCCTCAGTCATGGTGACCACGTCCCTCGAGTACGCCCAGAGGGTGGCCGAGGCTATAGATCGCGCTGTGGAGGAGCTCCCGGAGCCCCGCAGGTCCTACGTGCTGGCGAACGCCGGGAAGTACAGCGCCATATTGGTCGCGCGCTCCCTCGACGAGGCGGTCGAGTTCGCTGACAGATATGCGGCGGAGCACCTGCTGATCGACAGCGCCCGCGCCCGCGAGCTCTACGAGCGCTACCGGGGAAGGCTGAGGAACTTCGGGACTCTCTGCCTGGGAACGCCGATATCAGCCGGCAACTACGGGCTGGGGCCCAACGCGACCCTTCCGACTGGCGGGTACGCCAGGCTGTACTCTGGGCTCAGCGTCGACGCCTTCATAAGGAAGCCCACGACGGAGATGGCGACTCCTGAGGGCCTGAGGTCCTTCAGCGACGTCATACTGACGATGGCCGGCCACGAGGGGTTCCCCAGCCACGCTCGGTCCGTGGAGGTCAGGCTGGCCGGCTCCGTCAACTCAAGCCCAACCGGTAGATCCAAATTCGGATGAGGCCCTCCTCCCGATCCGCCGTGATTGCGGCACAGATAGGAAGGGGTTCTGAAGCTGGCTCCTGACTAC
>JBMFHR010000038.1:0-2354 GCA_049976725.1 Conexivisphaera sp.
TACATAGTAGCTTACGTGGTCGTGGCGGCGCTGGTCCAGTACCTCGTGGCCTCCGTTCTCCCCGCGTTCCACGTGAGCCTCTCGGGATACAGGATTTACATCAACGTCCTCCTGGCCCTTGCCTTCGGCTACCTGATCATCTACGCGTTCGTCGAAGTCATCTACTGGTCCATGCGGTTCAAGTACGATCATGCGACCGCCAGGGCCGTCAGGAACATTTTCCTGCTCATAGGAATCGGCGCCCTGGTGGCCAGCATAGCTGGCGCAATCGGAGGGGGTGCTGCCGGCGTCGCTACCGGCGGCTTCTTCGGTATCGTGATAGGTTTCGCAGTCCAGCAGGTCCTCGGACAGGCGGTGGCCGGCCTCTTCCTCCTGCTCGCCAGGCCCTTCCGGATCAACGACAGAGTGAACATCCTCGGCGACGCCGGCGTGGTGAGCGACACGGCGCTGCTCTTCACCGAGATAGTCAAGGACGACGGCACGAAGGTCCTGATACCGAACAACTCGATACTGGGCAACAAGATCTACCTGCTTCCCAAGCCCCAGCAGCAACAACAGCAGCAGAAGCAGTGAGCTCCCCCGGGATCCACGTCGCGTTCGGGATCCACCCCCGGACCCCATCCACCCGATTTCTTCTCCGCCTGAGATGCGCCATCCGACTCAAAAGGCTAATAAAGACTATGGATGGATGAGCCATCCATGGAGTCCTCCGCCCCCCGCTCTCCCTCCCTGGTCGCGGAGGTCCTCCCCTGGTCCCGCGTCCACACGATCTCATTCGCCGCGTTCGCCGCGGGGGCGGCCCTCGAGGCCTACGTCTACGCCCTGTCCTACGTCGCAGTGTCGTGGGCGCCGGTCCCCCGCGCCTTCCTTCCCCTCCTCACCATATGGTCCCCCCTCTGGATCCTCTCTGGCGGAGTCCTCTCGGGCGTCATAGCTGATCGCCTGGGCAGGAGGAGGTCCCTCTACGTCAACTACGCGCTCTACATCTCGGGCGCGGTCCTCCTCTCGATCGCTTCATCCTTCGCGCTCCTCCTCTTCTCCCTCTCCCTCCTGCTCTTCGCCGCCGGGGGCGAGTACCACTCCATACTCACCGCGTCCCACGAGCTCTTCCCCAGGACCCACAGGGCGAAGGCGCTGGCGCTGAGTCTCAACTTCGCCAACGCCGGCGGCATCGTGGTGGCGCTCCTCTCCTGGTCCGCCAGCCGCGTCGCGGTCGCCGCAACCGCCGGCGCCGCCGCCGCGATTCTCCTCGCCCTCAGGCTCCGCGTCCCCGAGTCCATCATGTGGCTCGAGAGGAGGAGCGGTCCCGGGAGGGCGGAGCTCGAGCTCCGGCGCTACGGCTCCGAGCCCGCGTCCCCCGTCTCCCCGCCGCCCTCAATCGGCGCGCCCTCGAGCGCCCTCAGGTTCGTCGCCTTCAGCGCCATGGGATGGTCCTACACGGCCACCTTCACGATGGTCTCGCTCGCCCTCGGGCCCTACTTCATGCCCACCGCGACGGATCTGCTGGTACTCGTGGCATCCGCCGCCGCGTTCGCGTCGGGCCTCCTGGGGTTCCTCTTCGACCGGGCAGGGCGCAGGCTCCCCCTGGTGGTCAGCTCCTTCGCCTCGTTCGTCCTGCTGGCCCTCCTGGTATCCCTCGGGTCCTCCTCCGCATCCCTCTTCTGGCCCACGTTCGCCGCGCTCAACGCGTCCCTCAACGTCTTCTGGCTCCTCGAGGACGTACTGAAGTCCGAGGCGTGGCCCGTCTCCTCCCGCGGGACGCTGACGGCCCTCGTCAGGGCCTCCTCCCTCATGGCGGTGCTCCCGATAGTGTACCTGTCCTCCTACCTGTCCCTCGACGACTACCTGGCGCTCTCGCTGGGCGCCGCGGCGGTCGGCCTGGTGGCCTCGATCATCTGGTACAGGTGGGGCGTGGAGACCGGCAGGGGATCGAGCGTGCTCATCTGGGACGGGCGGACGCATTGGAAAAGATTTATAAATAAGCATGAAATTACTAATACAAAATGAGCAGCGTTGGCGGCAGTGACTCAGGTACGGGTAACATCATCTACCTGTTGACGTACCTGTTGACGTGGATAACCGGGATGATAGTATACGTGACGGAGGGTCAGAGGAGCGAGAGGGTCAAGTTCCACGCCCTACAGGCCATATTCCTCGGGGTCATAGCGATGATACTGGGCGTGGTCCTATCGCCGATACACTACCTGGGATCCGTGCTCATCCTCCTCATCTGGCTCTACGGGATGTACATCGGCTACGAGGCCTACAGGGGGACGGACGTCAGCGTCCCGGTCATAGGCGATTACGCGCGCAAGTACTCGCGCCCGAACGGCGTCTGAGCCGCGCCGTCGCCT
>JBMFHR010000038.1:2454-8561 GCA_049976725.1 Conexivisphaera sp.
CGGTTCGACCGAATGACATAATTGCCCAGCCCCCCGATCGCGCCCATGGCGGGCCCGGACCTCCTGGTCGTCTCGGACTGCGTGATGGACATCTACCTGAGGGTCAGCGCCTTCCCCGTCCCCGCCGGGGCGGTGGAGGCGTCCCCCGAAGCGATCGCGTCGCCGGGCGGCTCCTGCTACCTTGCGGCGGCCGCCTCCAGGTTCGGCGCCAGGGTCGAGGTCGTCGACGTGGTCGGCGATGATCCCCTGGGATCCCAGCTGATATCCGACATGGAGTCGAGGGGCGTGTCCATGCGCCGCGTCAGGCGCTCCGGCTCCACGGGACTCGTCGCCGTCCTGGAGGACGGAAGGGGCCGCAGCTCCTTCATAGGCTCCTGGGGCTCGGGCTCCCAGCTCTCCCGCGGGGACCTGGAGCGCGCGATGGACGACGGTCCCCGCATGGTCTACCTGAGCGGTTACTCGCTCATCGGATCCCCCAGGCGCGAGGCGGTGGAGTCCATCCCCGAGCTCGCGCGTGAGGCCGGCGCGGTCGTCGCGGTGGACCCGGGACCCCTCTCCGGCTCCTCAGGCTCACTCATCAGGTCCGCCGGGATCGTCCTGCTGAACGAGGAGGAGCTCCAGCGCTCATCCCCCGACATCAGCCCCGATGCCCTCCTGGTGGTCAAGATGGGTCCCCGCGGGGCCAGGGCCCACAGCGGACAGCTGCGCGTCGAGTCCCCCGCGATCCACGTCAACGGCATCGCCTCTGCCGTCGGGGCAGGCGAGGTCTTCGACGGGGTCCTCCTGGCCAAGCTGCTCTCGGGATCCGAGCTCAGGGAGGCGCTGGACTTCGCGAACGCGGCCGCTGGGCTGAAGCTCAGGGGGAGGGGACTGGACTCGATCCCGGACCCCCGCGAGGTCGAGGAGATCCTGGGATGATCATCTGCACCAGGGACTGCTACGACGGGTGCATCTTCGACCGCGGCTACGTCCCGACGCGGCCAGCCCCCACCTTCGGCTTCACCTGCTCGAGGGGTAGGTCCGACCTCTCCAGGAACGGCGTGAACCGCATCGAGTCGGCGCTCGTGGACGGGAGGGAGGTCGACGTCCCCCACGCGATCCGCCGCGCCGCCCGCGCGATCCGCGCCGAGATGGACAGGGACCCCGGCGGGATCCTCCACATCAACTACGACGGGAACCAGGGGCTGCTCACCTGGTACTACCCGGCGCGGCTCTTCACCGCCATCGGGGCCTCGAGGACCGACTACTCCATATGCTCGGCGGAGGGGCACGCCGCAATAGGGGCGCACTACGGGACGAGCGCCGGCGCCCTCCCGGAGGAGTTCCCGGGCTACGGGGCGGTCGTGCTCTGGGCCTTCCCGGCGAGCGTTTCGGCGCCCCACATCTGGAGGTCCATATCCGGGGCCGAGAAGGTATCGATAGACGTCAGGATCAGCGACACGTCCAGGAGGTCCCAGAGGGCGATAATCGTCAGGCCCGGCTCCGACGTATTCCTGGCTATGGGCATCATCCGCGCGCTCTTCGAGGAGGGACTGGTCACCGGCACTCTGTCTCACGCGCGGGAGCTGGAGGACTTCGTCATGGGCTACGGGATAGACGAGCTCTCTGCCGCGGCCGGCGTGGGTGAGGAAGATGTCAGGTGGCTGGCCAGGTTTTATGCGCAGGAGAGGCCCCTCACGCTGATAGGATTCGCCCTTGGGCGCTCCCCGAACGGCGGCGACGCCGTATCGCTGATATCGCTGATACCCGCGCTCGTGGGGCTAAGGAGGGGCTTCTACTATTCGAACTCCATGGGCCTGGGGATAGACTTCGACTACCTGAGGGGATATCACCTGGGCAGGGGGTCCCGTGTCGTCGGGATGGCCCACCTGAGGGAGGAGCTGGAGTCCGGGAGGATCAGGCTCGTCTACGTGTGGAACATGAACCCGGTGGTGACGATGCCCGGCGGCCCTTCCCTCCTGGAGGCGGTCGAGGAGGGCCGCGTGTCCCTCATAGTCCACGACCCGTTCCTCTCCGAGACGGCGAGGGCCGCGGACATAGTCCTCCCGGCCCCAACCTTCCTCGAGAAGGAGGACGTGGGCTACAGCTACTGGCACGACTACTTGGTGTTCAACGAGCCGGTGGCGCCCCCCAGGGGGGTCCCGGAGCCGGACGCGGTTCGCGCCATCGCCCGCGAGGCCGGGATATCGCACCCCCTCCTCGACGAGGATCCCTGGCACGCCGTCGAGGCAGCCATCCGCGGCACCGGGGTCTCGCTCGACGAGCTCAGGTCGAGGGGGGCCGTCAGGGTCAGGAACTACCCGTCACCCCGCGACCCGGACGCGCTCCCGCTCCCCTCCCCAGGGTCCCCTCCCTCCCCCCGGGAGGGGGAGCTCCTCCTGGTCTTCACATCCCATCCCCTCTACACGAACACCCAGTTCAGGGAGGTTCACGGGCGCCCCGAGCCGGTCCTGCACACGCACGACGTAGAGGGGGAGGTCGTGCTGGAGACGAACTTCGGCAGTGCCAGGGTGATGGCCGTCGCGGATCCCGGGACCCCTCCCGGCGTCGCCTGGATCTACAAGAGCGCGCTCGTGGACCTCGACGGCAGGTCGATCAACGGCCTCCTGGGAGGAGTCGCCGGACCTTACGCTGGGACCCCCGTCCTCAACGGGGTCGCGGTGCGCCTGCGCAGGTCGGGCGCCGCGGCCGAGGAGGACCGCGTTCGCCCGGGGGATCCCTCGAATGGATCTTAAGGGACGTCCGCGCGGTGAGGTGTAACGTGAGGCTCTGGTCGATCAGTTTCAGATACCTGGACAAGGCGGGCATCGTGGCGCTCTGGAGGGAATCCCTGCTTGCCAGGGCCGTCCTGGAGGGCCGCACCGTCGGATACACGAGACACCCTCAGCTGCTGAGGTTCAGGGGATATCGCGATCCGCTGGCAGCCATAAACACGTATCTTTACCACGTTCACAGGGAGTCGATCGACAGAGGCTATAAATTCGACGTGAGCAAGATCGACATGGACAGGGTCGACGTCGGGATCAGGATACCGGTCACGCAGGGCCAGCTGGACTACGAGCTGGCCCTTCTCAGGCGCAAACTGGCCGTGCGGTCGCCCGAATACCACGAGTTGATCAGTGGGGTTGAGCGCGCGGAGCCCAACGACCTGTTCATCCCGGTTCCCGGGGACGTCGAGAGCTGGGAGAAGGTCAGGCCCGAGCTCACGGGCGCCGCGCCTGCGGGTCGGGATCCCCGGGACCATGAAGAACTATAAATCGCGCCGCGCAGCAGCAACATTCCGTGTCCGGGCCGGATCGGGGGATCGAGGAGCTGGCGAGGTGGATATCGGGCTCCAAGTGCACCGTGGCGCTGACGGGCGCCGGGGTATCCACTGCGAGCGGGCTCCCGGACTTCAGGGGTCCCTCCGGGATCTGGAGGAGGATAGACCCGTCCAGGTTCGGGATAGACGCGCTCTACGAGGATCCAGACTGGGTGTGGCGCATGTTCGTCGAGCACTTCCTGCCCGACGCCGACCTCAGGCCCAACCCGGCACATACTGCGCTCGCGGAGCTCGAGTCCATGGGGAGGCTCTGCGCGGTCATAACGCAGAACGTGGACGGCCTCCACCAGAGGGCCGGCAGCTCCAGGGTCGTGGAGCTCCACGGGTCATCCGCGCACGCCACCTGCATGTCCTGCGGCCGCAGGGTGGAGATCTCCGCCGCCGTCGCCCAGGTGAGGTCCACCGGCAGATCCCCCAGGTGTCCTTCATGCGGGGGCCTCCTGAGGCCTGACGTGATCTTCTTCGGGGAGCCGCTCCCCGCGGACGCGCTCTCCATGGCCATGGAATACGCCGCCGGCTCGGACGTCTTCATGGCGATAGGGACGTCCCTGACGGTCTCCCCGGCGAACACGCTCCCCCTGAGGGCCAAGCTCAACGGAGCGAAGCTCGCGATACTGAACGGCGAGGAGACGGAGATGGACGACGAGGCGGACCTCGTGATAAGGGGCAGGGTCGAGGAGCTCCTCCCCCGCCTGGTTCAGGAGGTCCGCCGCCTGGCCAGCGAGTGAGCGCAGATGTCCGAGAGGGGGCATCCGTCGCACCTAGGGTTCCCGAGGGCGCAGTTCGCCCTCGCCACGCTCACGAGCCCCGCGTGCATCAGCTTGTACGTGTAGAGGTCGCGCGGCAGCGATCCCTCGACCGCGGCCCTCCACGCCTCGTACCCGCCCCTGACCTCCATTCCCACCCTGGAGAGCACGCGGACGCTCAGCCTGCTCGCCGGCCAGATCAGCTGGTTGCACCCGAAGAGGAGTATCCCGTCCGCGGTCTCCTTCCCTATCCCCCTCACCGACAGGAGGAGGTCCCTGTCGCACAGGCCCCCGGGCCTCCCCCTGGCGGCCCTCGCAAGGTCCACGATCCTCCTGGCCTTCTCCCGGGGCATGCCGGACCTCCTTATGAGCCCGGCCACCTCCTCCGGGTCCGCGTCCGCCAGCCTCCCGAGGTCCAGGAGGCCCCGGCGCCTCAGCTCCTCCAGCGACGCGAGCGCGGAGCTCCAGCGAGAGAGCTGCACCAGCACCGCAGAGATCGCTATCTCCTCCGCGCTCCCCAGCCCTCCCCACCACCTGGGGGACCCGGGATCCGAGGGGTACCACTCGTACGCCGGGAGGAGGGAGTCCTTCACCAGCTCTATCCTGCGGAGCACCTCCCGCGGGACGTCCACGCGGCTCCCCTGGGGTCCGACATTAAAGACTGTGGCGGGACGCGCTGCGGGGAAGACGCTCAATCCTATCCTGCGAGTAAATCAATTTAACTTCAGGTGCCATATCAATATATGAAAGGTTAAAAACACGATATGCAGGCGCAGCGGCAATGGGAAACCAGGAGCGCGCCACCACCCTGGGGGGACTTCTCTACCTCCGTTCCGGGGAACGCAGTAATGCGCGGTACGAGCTCGAGGCAACGGTCGCGGCGGTCCTCGGGTACATGCTGGACGGAATGGACACCATGGTGCTCTCGCTGACGCTCACCGCTCTGGCGGTCGCTTTCGCGCTGAGCTCCGCGGAGCAGGGGCTCCTCGGGTTCGTGCTCACCGGCGGAATGGTGGTCGGCGGCTACACGTTCGGGATCCTGGCCGACAGGTTCGGCAGGGTGCGCACCTTCACCTACTCCATCCTGATATACTCGGTGTTCACGGCGCTCACCGCCGCGGCCACGGGCTATCCATGGCTCCTGATAACCAGGTTCCTCAGCGGCGTGGGAACGGGCGCGGAGTACGGGATAGGCATGACCCTGATGTCGGAGGCTTTCCGCGCCAGGTGGAGGGGCATGGGATCCACGTTCGTCTCCATGGGCTGGACGGTCGGCGTCGTGATAGCCACGGTCCTCGCGCTCTTCCTGATGCCGCTCTACGGGTGGAGGGCGATGTACCTGATCGGGGTGGCGCCGGCGCTCCTCGCCGCATACGTGAGGTGGAGGATCCCGGAGTCCCCCATGTGGGTTGAGAGGGGCAGGACCTCCAGGAGGATGCCCCTGCGGGAGCTCTTCTCCAGCAACTACCTGAGGTTCACCGCCGTCTTCCTCGTGGTGGCCATAGTCGCCGAGATGGGGTACTGGGGGATAATGATCTGGCTCCCCTCCGCCCTCCTGACGGAGTACCACATAGCCTTCACCAGGACGATATACATACTCCTGGCGACCGACGGAATGGTGCTCCTCGGGATGCTCGTCTTCGGGCTAATCTCGGACCTGGTAGGCAGGAGGGTCGCCGTCAGCGTCGGCTTCCTGGGGATGACGCTCTCTGTGATCTACTTCGCCATGTCCAGGACGGCGCTCCAGGTGCTCGTTGCGTCCATGCTCACCGGGTTCTTCGTCAACTCCTACTTCACGATCTTCGGGGCCCTCTTCTCCGAGCCCTACCCCACCCACGCTAGGTCCACGGCCGTCAGCTTCATCTTCAACACCGGGAGGGGATTCGGCGGCATCGCGCCCCTGCTCGTCGGGATCCTGGCCCCCGCGTTCCGGATATCCGGCGTCATAGGGATGTTCTCCCTCCTCTTCGTGGTCGCCGCGCTCGTCATATGGGCGGTGCCGGAGACGAGGGGCATGCAGCTGCGCTGATGCGAAATGT
>JBMFHR010000039.1:0-8418 GCA_049976725.1 Conexivisphaera sp.
CATGACTAATGTCTATTTAAGCCTATCTGTTTTGGAGCTGTTAGCAACGGCGTACTATTGCTGGACCTTCCTGAGGTAGCTCGCGTCCACCGTCACTTGGAGCTGGTAGGGAACGTCCACCAGGTTGACGGTGGCCTCCTTCTTCCCCTCCTCGAACCTCACCACGCGCGCCCTCATGCCCTTGAATGGGCCCGACACCACCTCGACGAGGTCCCCCGGCTCCAGCTTTATCTCCTCCTTCACCCTCGTCAGCACGGGCTCCAGCTCCTCTATCCTCATCATTCCGGGGACCACGGACTTGACGTTCTTCATCCCCGAGATGGCCTCGTTAACGTCCTCTATTCCATCGGCCTCCAGCACAAGGTAGCCCCTGGCCTTCGGGAGCACCAGCACGGAGCGCACCTTGAGGCCCTTGAGCGCCACCCTGTTGGCTATCAGCTTGGCCACGTTGCCCTCCTGACCGCTCGCCACCTTCACCGCGAAGAGCTGCGGGCCGTGAGCCTCGCTCATCCCAGCGCTCCCGAGATCAGGGTCGCTATTAAGTGTATCACGAACGCGATCCCCCCGACGACCAGGAGCGCGAGCCCCACGATCTTGAGGAACATCGAGTACTCCTCGCGCCCCGGCTTCCTGCTGTACTTGAGCACCCTCACCACGGACTCCCAGCGTTCCCTGAGGCCTTCGGCCAGCCCGGGGCGCCGCTCCTCCTTCTCCCCTCCCCTCCTCCTCGCGCCGGCCCTGGCCCTCGAGCCCACGCCGCTCCGCAGGCTAAGATTTAATTAAGCATTGCCGCTCCGCAGGGACCGTGAGGAAGGACCTGCTGTCCGCGTCGGACCTGCTGCGGTCAGACGTCGAGGCGATCTACTCGCTCGCCGATCGCCTGAAGGCCTCGCCGCTGTCATCCAGGGCGCTCGAGGGCCGCTCCGTCGCGCTCCTCTTCGAGAAGCCGTCCACCAGGACGAGGGTCAGCTTCGAGGTCGGGGTGAGCCAGCTGGGCGGCACCCCGATATACCTGGACTACACGACGACGCAGCTGTCCAGGGGGGAGAGCGTGGAGGACACGGCCCGCACGCTGGAGCGCTACGTCGACGCCATAGTGGCCAGGGTCAACCGCCACTCAACGCTCGAGAGGATGGCCTCCTCGGTCAGGATCCCCGTGGTGAACGCCCTGTCCGACGCGGAGCATCCATGCCAGGCGCTGTCGGACTACTACACCGTGAGGGAGAAGCTCGGCAGGCTGGAGGGAGTGACGCTGGCGTTCGTGGGCGACGCGACGAACGTGTTCAACTCGCTCGCCATCCTTGGCGCCCTGCTGGGCGTCGAAGTCCGCATAGCCTCGCCCAGGGGCTACGGCCCGTCCCCCCAGCTCGTCCAGCGCGTCAGGGACCTCGGCGGGAGCCTCACGGTCCACGAGGATCCCGCGGAGGCCGTGCGCGGCGCCGACGTGGTCTACACGGACGTCTTCGTCAGCATGGGCCAGGAGCAGGAGCGCGAGGCCAGGCTCAGGGCCTTCCTCCCGCGCTACCGCGTGACGAGGGAGCTGATGTCCATGACAGGGAAGCGCTCCATATTCATGCACTGCCTCCCGGCCCACAGGGGGGAGGAGGTGGAGGACGCCGTCATGGACTCCGAGGCCTCGGTCGTGTTCGACCAGGCCGAGAACAGGCTGCACGTCCAGAAGGCCCTGCTCGTCAGGATGGCCGAAGAAGGCTATCTGCGATCTCCTCGGCCCTGAAGGGCACGAGGTCGCCGTAGCCCTGCCCCACCCCGAGGTACCTGATGGGCTTCCTGATCTCGTAAGCGAGCGTGAGGACGACGCCTCCCCTCACGTCCGCGTCGGCCTTGGTCACCACGACGCTGTCCACGCCCACCTCCCTCTCGAACTCCCTGGCCTGGGCCACGGCGTCGTTGCCGGTCAGCGCGTCCACGATCATGACCCTCTCGTGTGCCCCGGCGACCTCCACTATCTTCCTGAGCTCGTCCATCAGGCGCGACCTCGTGTACATGCGCCCGGCCGTGTCTATCAGGACCGCGTCGAAGCGCCTGGACTCGGCGCGCTCCACGGCGTCCCTGGCCACGGCCGCCGGATCGGCGCCGTACCCCTGGGAGACGACCTCGACGCCTATCCTCTGAGCGTGGAGGCTCAGCTGCTCTATCGCCCCAGCGCGAAAGGTGTCGGCCGCCGCGAGCAGCGGCCTGAGCCCCCTGCCCTTCAGCGCGTAGGCCACCTTGGCTATCGTCGTGGTCTTCCCTCCCCCGTTGACCCCCAGGAAGACCATGACGTAGGGCCTCCTCCGCGCCACGTCCTCCTCCAGGGGCCTGGCCTCCAGCGGCCTGAGCCACGAGAGCAGGACCTCCCTGATCTTCGACGTGACGTCCTCCTCGACGTGCCCGCGCCTGACCCTGAGGCCCGAAAGCGCCTCCCTCATCGCCGCCTCGAGGCCCTCGGCCGCCTCGAGCGCCACCTCCCCCTCCACCAGTCGCCACTTCAGCTCCTCGAGGGCGCCCGACAGCTCCTCCTCGCTGAGCTCCTTCGTCGATAGGGCCTCCCTGAGGCCCGAAAGCGCCTCCCTGAGCTTGCCGAACATCACGCGGTCCCCGCCGGCCCTCCCTGGTAGAGGGAGTTTATGCGGTCCTCCAGCCTCGCCAGCTCCTCCTCGATCTTCCTCCTCTGGCCCGACACGTCCCTCAGCGCGTCCTCGAGCTCCCTGATCCTCCTGTTCAGGAACTCCACCGTCTCCCCCCTCCCCTTCCTCACGAAGACTCCCGCGCCGACCGCCACCAGGTACTTCGCCGATCCGCTCACGCTCGCGGGGACGCTCACGCCGCCGCCCAGCGGCATCATGCACGTGACCGTGCCCTCCCCGTCCGGGAGGTTCTCTATGGACTCCAGCGCGGCCCTGTGCTCCGCCACCAGCCTCGAGAGGAGCGTCTCGCGCGAGACGAGGTCGCTCAGGTACTCCCGGAGGACCCTCGCGCTGTACGCGAGCGCCTGCAGCTCGTCCGGCTGCCCCTGGTCGCTCATGGGTGCGCGGGCCGTCAGCCGCCCTTAAAGACTTTGCCCAGAATGAAGAGTTCCGGCCCCGTCGTCTTGGCGCCGACCAGCACGGCCCTGTTGTTCACCACGACGCCGGATGCCACGAAGGGGACGCCCTCGTTCACGGTCCCCCTGTCGGCGTCCCTGACCCTCAGCGCGTCCCTCACCCTCTCTAGCTCCTCGTCCGTGGCGAGCGGGTGCACCAGCGCCCCGAGGTCGTTCGCCACAACGACGGCCCCCACCTGGTGGAAGCCGGCCACCGTCATCCTCTCGGCGTCCACGCCCAGCACGTCCCTGACCTGGCTCAGCTCCTGCCTGCCCAGGCTGTCCGACGCCACCGCTCCCCTGTCGTTGGCGGCCAGCAGGTTGCCCACCGCGGTGGCCTTCGAGCGGAAGCGCTCCACGGTTCTCCCGGGCATCGCGCTCCTCAGCCTCGCCACCTCCTCCTCGTCCGCCATCCAGCTCAGGAGCGCCCCGTTCCTGTTGATCACCATGAGCGGCCCCAGGAGCCTGGTCCCGGCCACGGAGACGTTGAGCGGCGAGATCCCCAGCAGCCCCGCGAGGCGCCTCCCCTTGTCCTCCGGGAAGCCGTTCGGGAGCAGCAGGAACTCGTCGTCGGCCCTCGCGTAGAGGCCTATGTTCGGGTTGTTGTACAGAAGCACGCGGTGGATCTCCATCGGGCTCCTCTTCTAGGGCAGCGACACCCTGTACTTGTCCTCCTCCTTGGAGACCTTGACCCTAATCCTCCTCCAGCTGGCCCTGATCCCCCTCGACCAGATCAGCTCGTTCAGCGCAGGGTCCAGCTTGACGTCGCTGGCCCTCGCCCTCACGTGGCGGGCCACGAAGCTCCTGAGGACCGAGACGGCCTTCTCCGCGCGCCTGTACTTCGGCGCGAGCAGCACGCGGTCGAGGGGCACCACGTACTCGCGCTCGCCCTCGCTCATGGCTCACACCTCACAGGTCGAGCTTGTTGGAGCGCCAGTTCCTCTGGGCGGGGCTGCGCATGACCTTCCGCTTGGTCTTGATGATGACCCAGGTGGGCGGCGGCCTGTTCGACTTCAGGTACGCCATGTACCTGATCTTCTCGCCCGAGGTCTTCCTGCTGCTCATGCCCAGCTTCATCCCCTAAACGAACTTAAATCTTATCTCCCTCTGCTTGGGCGTCAGCCTGGCCAGGATCTCCCTCAGCTCCTCGTCGTCTATGGGGCTCCTGATCTTGCCCGCGAGGCCCAGCTGCAGCACGTAGTTCTCCACCTGGTCGGCCACCTCGGGCCTGACCATCCTGACGTTCGCCAGCCTCTCCCTGGCCTCCGCGGTCAGGAACAGGCGCAGGTACTGCTCCCTCAGCGCGCGCTCCTTGGCGCGCTCCTCCTCGCTGGTCTCCCTACGCTGTTCCGCGCTCAACTCCGCTGGCACCCACCAACCTCGCCAGGTCGGGGTTCACCTTAACCATTTCCTCGAAAATCTCGGTGCTCACGGCGTCGACCACGCTCCTGCCCTTGGACGTCACGACCCTCCCCCTCGCGGTCTTCTCCACGAGCCCGGCCGCCTCCAGCTGGTGGAGCGCGTGCCTCAGTATCGACGTGCCCGACCTCGCGCGGTGCGGGGGAGCCACGGACTTCCCCCTCCTTCCCCCGTAGTCCGAGCTCAGGTCCTTCACGCTGATCGGCCCGTAAAGGTAAACCTTCCTCAGCACCGAGGCGCAGCGCGTGTACCACCAGTCCCTGTCCGCCGGCGGCCTCTCGCGGCCGCTCGACGTCTTGACGTACTGCGCCCACTCCGGCGGCCTGACCTCCGGTACCTGCTGCTTGAGGTACTCCGCGAGCCTCGATATCAGCGCGTCCGGCGGCACATCGTATGCGGTCGGCAAGCCCTGGCGCCTGTTCCGAGGAGGGGCATAATAGCCTTTCGCGTCGTGCCCCTCCGCCCGCGCACCACGCGGTACGTGGCGCCGCAGAGGGAGCAGTGGAAGACGATCCTCCCCCTCCTGACCCTCACGCTGCGGGTGACGCCGATCGGGGAGTACCTCTTGCACTTCCTGCAGAAGATCAGCCTGTACTCGTAGGGCCTCCTCAGGCCGGCCTTCTCCAGCAGCTCCCTCGCGTATCCGGCAAGCAGCTCCCCCGCCTCCCCCCCGCGCCTGGCCGACCCGTAGAGGGCGTCCGTTGCGACGGCGAGCACCAGCCTCCTGTCGCGCACACCCCCTCGGCCGCCCGGAGCGCGTTAAGCTTTATCCGCCATCCGGCGCCCGCGCGTCCCGTGGAGAGGCTCTCGCTGGTCCTCGTGGAGGCGGCCGTCGAGCTCGTGCCGCCGGAGCTCAGGAACCATCCCTCGGTGAGGAGGCACGCGCGGAGGACCGGCAAGGATCCCTCCCGGATCCTCCTCGACAGGAGCTACCACCACGCGGCCATGAGGCGCCTCGACGACGCGGCCAGGAGGGGGAGGCCCGACATCTCCTACCACGTGCTGCTGGACGCTGTGGATTCCCCGCTGTACTCCTCGGGGAGGCTCGGGCTCTACCTGAGCACCCGCGACGGGATGGTGCTGGAGGTCGGCGAGGGGGTCCGCCTCCCCAGGTCCTACCACAGGTTCATCGGGCTCCTGGAGGACCTCTACGCGAGGGGCGAGGTGTCCGGCGAGGGTGGCCGCGCCCTGCTGAGGATGGAGAGGATGGGGCTCGGGGAGCTGCTCGGGCGCCTGTCGCCCGACCGCGCCGTGCTGCTGAGGGAGCTCGGCCGCAGGACATCGCTGGAGGAGCTCGCGTCCGGCCTCGCCTCGGCCAGGAGGCCGCTGGTCGGGATAGGCGGGTTCCCGAGCGGCGACTTCTCGGAGGAGGTGCTCGCGCTCTTCCCGGAGCAGGCGTCGCTGGGCCCCGAGCCCTACAGCGCCAGCCTCGTCGCGTGCCGCCTGATCTACGAGGTCGAGAGGGCGATCGCCCCCGCTAACGCTTAAAGGCCGCCGCGCCCCCGCCCGGTAGCGCGGCGGTCGTCTAGCCTGGACCAGGACGCTGGCCCTCCAAGCCAGCAATCGCGGGTTCGAATCCCGCCCGCCGCACCTCTATCCGCCCCCGGGCGCCCTGACCCTCAGGGTGAGCCCCTCGTAGCCGACTATTATCACCTCGGCCCCCCGGGGGATCCTCCCGCCCTCCGCGCAGGCCCTCCAGATGAATCCCCCGGCCCTGACCTCGCCGCAGGGGTTCAGCTCCTTGACCACGGTGCCCCTGCTCCCCACGAGCGCCTCCCTCCCGGTCATGGGGGGCCTCCTGTACCTGGACAGCGACCTAGCGTACACTGCCAGGAGCACCCCCGCGGCCGCGAGGGCCCCGGCCAGCGCGTAGAAATCGCTCCCGTAGGGCGAGGGCGAGGCCTGCACGCCGAGCCCCAGCACGTATATGCCGGCTATGCCGACCAGGACCGCGGCGAGGAAGGCGAGCCCGTGGCCCGTCTTGACCTCGAGCACCATCAGGGCGGCCGAAGCCGCCAGCAGCGCGAGCCCTATCGCCGACGCGCCTATCAGCTCGGCCCCCACGAGCCCCACCACGAGCGTCACCCCCCCGGCGGCGCTCATGATCACCGTGGGGTGCAGCAGGTCCAGCGCTATCAGCGCGAGCCCCACGAGCATGAGGACGCCGTCCACGATCGGGTTGCTTATCGCGCTGAGGAACTGCTCGTAGTAGCCCTCGGAGAACGTCACCTGGGGGAGGCCGCGTATCCCCAGCATCCCCTCCGCCGCCGTCAGGTTGGCCGCGATTCCGTCCGCGAGCCCCAGCTGCACCGCCTGCTGCGCCGTGTAGGAGCGGTCGTAGAGCACCATGTCGGCGGCCGCCGTCGAGTTGCGGCCCCACCTGGCCGCCTCGCTCTCAATCAGCGCCAGCATCGCCGACTCCGTGTGGTTCTGCTCGAGCGGGGATCCCCCGATTACTATCGGCGTGGACGGGCCCAGCTCGGACCCGGGGCCCATCAGGAGCTCGTTCGAGTCGAGCGCCACGTAGCTGGCCGCCGACGCCGCCAGCCCGCCGGGCACCACGTAGGTGTAGACCGGGATCCCCGACTGGTTCGCCTCGTCCAGGTAGGACAGGATCCTCCCCATGTCCTCGAGGTACCCGCCCGGCGAGTTCATCACGATCAGGATCGCGGAGGCGCGGTGCGAGACCGCGTACCCCACCGCCTCCCTGAACATGGCCGATGATCCCAGGTCAACCTGGTACCTCATGTCGATGACCACGACGCCCCCCTGGCCGGCCGCGCGCGCGGCGCTGGAGGCGGCCAGCAGCACCATGCACGCCGCGGCCAGCAGCGCGGCGACCGCGGCGCTGCGCACCCCGGGTCACCCCGCGCGCACTCAGGACCGCCCCTGCTGGGGCTCCTGCTGGCCCTCGCGCGGCCTCCTCCTGCTCCCTCCCTTCCTGGCCTCGCCCAGGCTCTCGAGTCCCAGGAGCCCCAGCGCGGGGACGCCGGCCGGCGGTATGTTGGCCGGCACTATTATCAGCGGGCCTCCGCCCTGCAGCCCCAGCTCGTAGAGCATGTTCATCCACCTCAGCTGGAACGCCTTCTCGTTGCCCTCGTACATCCTGGCGGCCTCCACCATCTTCTCCGCGGCCTGCACCTCGGCCAGCGCCAGCGTCACCCTGGCGCGCCTCTCCCTCTCCGCCTGCGCCTGCCTCGACATCGCCTCCTGCAGCGCGGACGGTATCTTGATGTCCCTCACCTCCACCGACGTCACCTTGACGCCCCAGGCCTCGGTCTTCTCGTCTATTATCCTCCTGGCTATCTCGCCCACCTTCTCCCTCTCGGTCAGCAGCTCGTCGAACATCGTCTGGCCTATGACCTCCCTCAGGGTCGTCTGGGCGGCGTACTTCGTGGCCTCCACGTAGTTCTCCGCCTTCAGGACGCACTTCTCCGGATCCGCGGCCATGAAGTACATGACCGCGTCGACGTCCACGGGCACGTTGTCCTTCGTCAGGGTCTGCTCTATGACGAACGAGTACGTCTGGAGCCGCGTGCTGACCCTCATCGGTACCCTGCTCACGAATGGCGTCACGTAGATTATTCCGGGGCCCTTCATCCCCGCGTACCTCCCGAGGGTCAGCACGGGCGCCCTCTCCCACTCGTTCAAGATCTTTATCCCGCTCAGGAGTATGATTACAACTATTAGCACAATGAACCCGATGATCAGGTCAGTGATTACGGCAATGGCGTCAATTGGGCACCGCTCTTATAAAAAGGTTCTCGGGCGCCGGGATGTGCGGGGGGTGGGATTCGAACCCACGAACCCCTGCGGGACGGGGGCCTAAGCCCCGCGCCTTTGACCGCTCGGCAACCCCCGCTCGCTCACCGCGCGGCCCCGCACTCCGTATAAGATTGTCGCGCGGACGGGTCCGC
>JBMFHR010000040.1:0-8088 GCA_049976725.1 Conexivisphaera sp.
CCAGGAGAAGCTCTGGGAGAGCAACGAGAGGCTCTGGCAGGAGGTCAAGGCGCTGAGCACCAAGATGGACGCCCTGGGGGCGAGGTGGGGTGTCCTGAGCGAGGAGGCCTTCAGGGCCGGCATGCGGGGCGTGCTCAGGGAGGCGGGCTTCGAGGTAGAGCAGTGGACCTATAGGGACGAGGAGGGCATCGTCTACGGGTCTCCGTCAGACGTCGAGATCGACGTGTCCGTGAGGAACGGGGCCGTGGTGCTGATCGAGATTAAATCGCACGTCGATCGGTCCGACGTCGCGGCCCTCCTGAGGAAGGCGGATCTGTACTCCAGGGTGACCGGCCGCAGGCCCGATCGCGTGGTCATGATATCGCCGTACGTGGAGCCCGATGCCGCCCGCATGGGCGCGCAGAGGGGCGTCGAGGTTTACTCCGGCGTGCGCTCCGACGTGCCCGCCGGCTGACGGGCCGGTCAGCGTCCGGCCGTCCCGCCCTCCCTGGGCAGCTCGCGCATGAGCTCCCTCAGGATGGCGCTCCTGCACGCGCGCTGCGAGTCCCCCCTACACTTGGCGGTTATCACGAGCACGTATCCCGTCTGGTCCGCCTCGTCTATCACCGCCGAGGGAGTTCCCTCCACCATTCCGCACCTGGCCGCGGCCTCCACCGCCCTCCCGAGCGCGTGATCCGGGTCCACGCCCGCTGGCACCCAGTAGCGCACGGTGGTAACTATGCTGTCCGAGTACCTCCTTATGAGAGCCTGCACCACGACGCTGTTGGGGACCTCCTCGAGCACCCCCTCGTCGTCCTCTATCATCGTGTAGAACAGCCCGACGGACACGACCCTCCCCGTGAAACCGTTGATCAGGTAATCGTTCGAGAAGTACTTGGGCGGATACGTGGGGAACACGTTGGAGTACTGCGACGTGACCAGCGTTACGCGCTGCCCCGGCTCCAGCGGGCGGGTCACCATGAGCGCCACGCCCGCGATGACGTTCGACAGGACCGTCTGCGCGGCGAGCCCCACTATCACGGACGCGAACGCGGATCCCAGGACCACCGAGCTCACGTCTACGCCCAGCGCGGCGGCGACCGCTATCCCCATCAGCGCGAACCACGCGAGCGATATCAGCTGCCTGAGGACCGCCCTGGGGCCGACGCCGGTCGCGCGGAACCAGCGGTCGACGAGGAGCAGCACTATCCTCAGGACCACGTAGAGGACGACTGCCAGCGCCGCCGCCGCGGCTACCCTCGAGTAGCTCACTGGAACCACCGGGACCACGTAAGTCACGACGTAGACGACCGCCAGGATGAATGCCAGCAGCAGGATGAAGTAGTAGATCCTGCGCACCTCGGGACCCGAGCTCACGCGAATTGGTCGCCGCGGCGCGCTGATAAGCGTTAGGAGCGGCGCTCGCCGCCTCGGCGTGAGCGGCAGCGGATCCGGGTCCACGCGGTAGAACTCGTCCCCCGCGCCGTGGAGCGCCAGGTTGGCGACCCTCAGGGCCAGCCCGTTCTCGCCGGCCGCCCCAGCCCTGGCGCGGACCGCCAGGACGCGCATGAGCACGAGGTCCATGTGGCCCACCTCCAGGGAACCCTCCTCCACGGCCTCGTAGATGGCTACGGCACCGGCCAGGCCCGGCACGCGCACCACCGCGCTTGGTTCCAGCTCCAGCCCGAGCTCCGAGACCTTGTCGCGCTCCCTCCCGCTCGCCGCGCCAAGCTCGCGGGCCACCCAGGCCATCTCCGGCGGGACCACGTTCAGGGTCGCCTCCGGATCCGAGCGCAGGCACTCGCGCGTGAACGTGCTCCTCCCCATGGACACCGCGACCGTCGGCGGGTCCTCGCTGACCGGGGTGACCCAGCTGAAGGGCGCCGCGTTGAGCCTCCCGCGGCAGTCGGTCACGATTATCACCGTTGGCCTCGGGTGCAGGAGCCTGTAGAACTTGCCGCCGTACGGCTCGAAGGGCACGTGCTCGGCCGGTGGCCCGCAGATATAGCCTTTAATAACCCAGTTATGAAAATCTTAAAACCAATTTTCAGAGAGCCGCGACCGTGATCCAGGAGGGTTCCCCCTGGGGGAGGTCCCACTGGCTCGTCTTCGCGTCCGCGTCGGTCGGCTTCCTCCTGTGGGGGCTGATAACGTCGCTGGGGTACGTGATCTATCCGGAGTTCCACAGCCCAGCTTACCTGGCGGTTGTGGCGGCGGTGCCGCTCATCGGGGACCTGGCCCTCTCCAGACTCTCCGACCTGATGATAGGGAGGAAGCGCGCCTTCATCTACACGATGTCCCTCTACGCGGCTGGTTCGCTGCTCGTCGCGCTGGATGCCCTGTACCTCTCCATGAATGTCGCCGTGTTCCTGGCGGGCTACGCCCTCGCGACCCTGGCGGTCGAGGGGGAGGTCCCGGTGTCGCTCGCGTACCTGGCCGAGGTGACGCCGACCGCGCTGAGGGACAGGGTCCTGGTGCTGTCCACGAACTTCGACAACATAGGCGCGGCGGTCGCTGCGGCGATAGCGCTCCTCACCTACGGCTCCGGCTCCTCGTACTCGGTCGAGGCCCTCTCGATAGCCGTGGCCGCGCTGGCCGCGCTGGCCGCCGCGGCGCTCCTCAGGTCCCTGCTCCCGGAGTCCCTCAGGTGGCTCCGCGCCAGGGGCCGCGCTCCCCCGGCGGGCCCGCGTGATCAGGAGGCCGCGGGACCTGCGCCGACCGTCGGCATACTCGGGAGGTACTCCTTCCTGGCCGCGCTGGGGGTCTCGCAGTACCTGACCTACGGCCTGATGGCGTTCGTGGTGGCGGACTACTTCTTCTCAGGGCAGTCGCTGAACCTCGTGATCCTCGTCGCGAACGGCGCCGCCTCGGTCGCCGGGCTCGCGGCGCCGCTGATCGAGGAGCGCCTGGGCTCGGTGAGGTTCGCGCTCCTCTCGTACGCCGGTGGCCTCCTCTCGATGGCGCCCATAATCGCCTGGGCCCTCTACTGGCCGGCGCCCTGGGCCTTCTACCCGCTGCTCGTGCTCAACATGGCGTTCAGCGAGCTGGCCTGGGCGGTCAGGATCATCTACGAGCCCGCGCTCTTCCCCACGGAGAGCAGGGCGTTCATGGTGGGCCTCGTCAGGGCGGCGCCGATGGCAGCCTACACGGCGTCCGCGTACCTCACCTCGGCCCTCACTGAGGCGTGGTTCCTCGCCTACAGCGCCGCCCTCTGGGCAGTCGGGGCGGCGGCATCGGTCGCGTGGAGCCTCCGGGGCTACGACGTATCGGGGATCCCGCTGGAGCTGACCAGCGCCCCCGCGCGCCGCGACCCGCTCCAGCGGTCCTAGCTCTCCACGAGCCCCACGATTCCCCCCACGAACGAGAGTATGGACCCTATCACGAAGCCCCAGAGGATCGGGAAGGCAACTATCGAGAACAGGATCAGCAGGACGTAGCCGGTCTTCGCCTTCGACCTGTCCTCCGATCCCGCTATCGAGAGCCCTATCCCCCCTATCGCCAGCACCGCCACCGAGAGTATGAACCAGACCGGGAAGATCATGAGATCCACCGGCCACATGGGCGGCAGCAGGATAGAGAGCAGGAAGTGCGCCAGCACGAGCAGGAAGGCTAGCAGGCCGAATGCGAACCCTACCGTTCCCATGTAGAATCCGAGCCCTTTGGCCAACGTCCCTCTCCAGCGGCGCTCGTTTAATAAGTTGATCGCATCCGCGCGGCTAACGTTAATAAGGAGTAGCCCGACACTGGGGGCGTGATACCGCTGCCTCCCGCGCTCCAGCCGTACGACTCCCTGATCCTGGTGATCCTGTCGTTCGTGGACGGGCTGCTGCTCGGCCTGGCCATAAAGAAGGGCATAGTTTCCTTCGTGCTCTTGGTCGTCGCGCTGGCCCTGGGCAGCTACATAGGGTTCTCCATCCCCGGGCTCTCCGCGTCGGCGCTCATCGCGAAGGCTGCCTCGGTGCTCGCGTCCTGGGCCTCGAGCGCCCCGGCCCTCTTCTCGGGCGTCTCCATCCTGTTCATAGTGGGGCTGGCCGTGGGCATCTGGAAGGGCTAGCGATGTCCCTCGAGGAGCTCAGGGGCCGCAAGTACCTGCTCCTGACGACGTTCAGGAGGGACGGGACCCCCGTGGGGACCACCGTCCTCTTCGCGCTGGACGACGACAGGATCCTGGTCCACACGTCGGCCGACTCAGGCAAGGTCAAGAGGCTGCGCCGCAACCCCCGCGCGCTGGTACAGCCGTCCACGATCCTGGGCCGCCCCCTCGGGCCGCCCATCGAGGTCATGGGCCGGGTGCTGGAGGGCGAGGAGGCCAGAGAGGCTGCCAGGATCCTCAGGTCCTGCTGCCTAGAGAAGAGGCTGAGCATGATGCTGGACCCGCTGAGGCGCAGCCCGCCGGCATACCTCGAGCTGAGGCCTACTCGGGCGGAGGGAGCGAGATCTTGAGGAGGTCCGCGTGCTCCTTCGTTATCTCCGCCTCGGCGTAGCGCTCCAGCGATGCGCCGGAGGCCCCCACGCGCACCCTGTTGAAGTAGAACTTCCTGGCGCCCGCGTCGGCCGTGAAGACCCTCAGGTCCAGCCCGCCCAGGTACGACGCCAGGGAGGCGTCCGGGAGCACCGTGGAGAGCTGCTTCGTGGCCAGCCACGCCCTCACGTGGAGGAGCAGCGCGCCCCTGTACCCAGCCCTCGCGAGGGCTCCCAACGCCCTCGCGGTCATCGACGCGACGTCCGACATCCTCTGCTCGCCACCGAGCGACAGGTACACCGCGTCTGCGCCGTAGCCGACCGCGCCGCGCGCGGCCGCGTCCTCCTTCCCGGGCTCCAGCAGGAAGACCGCCCCCGCCGCGTCGCGGTAGTTGCCCGAGGCCTCGTAGGAGGCCAGCGCGGCCGCCGCCATGGCTGAGCATATCCTGTCCGGGTACGCGAGGACCGCGACCCTCCTGAAGCCGCTGAGCATGTGCCTCCCGACGAGGTACCCCGTCAGCGACCTCAGGTAAATTTCCTGATCAAGTGATGCACGACTTATCGTGCTCATCGTTAAAGTTCCAGAATAAATTGTTTATAAATATTGCGCGCGGCCCGCCGCGGATCGTGGGAAACGCGTAAATATCGTATTCGATATCGGGTCTGACATGATACCCATGCCCAGGGGCTACCACGCCCACGGGGCCCTGAGGGGGCTAGTCCTCTGGGTCCTCAACCAGTCGCCGGCCAACGGCGCCGAGGTGATCTCGACCGTGGAGAAGATGTGGTGGGGGCTCTGGAGGCCCTCCCCCGGCACGATTTACCCCCTCCTCTCGTCGATGGCCAGCGAGGGCCTCATCAGGAGGAGGCCTGACGGCAGGTACGAGATCACGGAGTCGGGCAGGAGGGAGCTGGAGGAGAGCTACTGGATCCCTCAGAGGAAGCCGATGAGCGTGGACGCGGCCCTGGAGGAGCTGGAGGGCTACCTCCGGTACCTCGAGGACATGAGGGGCTCGCTCGCGGGGCGCGGCCAGCGGCTGCTCGAGCTGGCCGAGAGGCTCAGGAGGCTGGCGGCCGATGCCTGAGGGCGGAGGGGCGATAGTCGCCAGGGGCCTCACGAAGGTGTACGGCGGCAGGCTCGTGGCCGTGGACCACGTTGACCTGGACGTGGAGGAGGGCGAGGTGTTCGCCCTCCTGGGGCCCAACGGTGCCGGGAAGACGACGACGATCGGCATGTTGACGACGCTCATCAGGCCGACGGAGGGCAGCGCGCTGGTGGGAGGGTACGACGTGACCTCGCAGCCCGAGATGGTCAGGCGCGTGATCGGCGTCGTGCCCCAGGAGTACACCGCCGACGAGGACCTGACCGGCTGGGAGAACCTGATGTTCATAGCCAGGCTCTACGGTATCCCGGGGGACGAGGCCAGGAGGAGGGCCCAGGAGCTCCTGGAGATGGTCGAGCTGTCGAGGTTCGCCAGGACCAAGGTGGAGGCCTACTCCGGCGGGATGAGGCGCAGGCTCGAGATAGCGATGGGGCTCATAAACTCGCCGCGCGTGCTCTTCCTGGACGAGCCAACGCTGGGCCTCGACGTCCAGACCAGGACCGCCATGTGGTCGTACATCAGGAGGCTGAAGGATGAGTACGGCATGACCATACTGTTCACGACCCACTACATGGAGGAGGCCGACTCCTACGCCACCAGGATCGCGATAATGGACAGGGGGAGGATAGTGAGGGTCGGGACCCCGAGGGAGCTCAAGGAGAGCATAGGGGGCGACGTCGTGGTCCTGACCGTGGACGACAGGGACGCGGCGGTCGGGCTCCTGCGCTCCATGGGCCTGGAGCCGAGGGAGTACGAGGGATCCATAGTCTTCAAGCTGAGGGACGCGTCCACGGCCCTCCCGGAGGTGCTCAGGAGCCTAATGGGATCCGGCATCCAGGTGAGGAGGATGGAGGTCTCCGAGCCCACGATGGACGAGGTCTACATGGAGTACACCGGGAGGAGGCTCAGGGACGCGCAGGCTTCCTCGGAGGAGATCTTCGCCCTGAGGTCGACCATCAGGAGGGCGAGGTCATGAGCGCCAGGCGCTACGGCCCCTTCCACGGGATCCTGGCGGTCGCCAACAGGGAGCTGGTCAAGTGGTACAAGGTCCCCTTCATCATAGGCATGTCCCTGGTCCAGCCAATACTCTGGCTGGCCCTCTTCGGCAAGGCCATGGACCTGGGGAACCTGTTCAGCTCCTCCAGCCTCCAGATACCGGGACTCAACCTACCATCCCGGGTGATCGACGAGATAGGGAGGGAGGTCATGCTCAGGGTCTTCGGCGTCACCGACTACTTCTCCTTCCTGGCGGCCGGGATGCTGTCCTTCATCGTCCTGTTCATGTCCATGAACAGCGGGATGACCCTGGTCTGGGACCGGAGGCTCGGAATACTGGGCAAGCTCCTGACGACGCCCGTCCCCAGGTCCAACCTGGTGATAGGGAAGTCGCTGGCGTCCGTCGTCAAGTCGCTGGTGCAGGCGTCAGTCGTCCTGCTGGTCGCAGTCCTGCTCGGCATGCGCTTCGCTGCGGGGATCGGCCCGCTCGACTTCCTCGGCACCTACGCGGCGCTCTTCCTGCTCTCGATGGGCCTCTCGTCCCTCTTCCTGCTCCTCGCGCTGAGGGCGACGAGCTGGGAGAGCCAGATGATGATCATGAACCTCGTCAACATGCCCCTCCTCTTCACCAGCAACTCGTTCTACCCGCTCCAGATGATGCCCCAGTGGCTCAGGTACGTAGCCATGGTGAACCCGATAACCTACTCCAACGAGGCGATCAGGGGGCTCCTCCTGGGCACGCCCGGCGTCAACCTCCTCGCGGACTTCGCCTACCTGGCCGCCTTCGCGGCGCTCTTCACGGGGCTCCTGGCCGTCATGGCCCGGAGGATGCTGTCCCGGTGACCTCCGCCAGCGCCACGCCCCTCCTCCTCAGGACGTCCAGCGCCCTGGCCACCCCGTCCTCCGCCCCCACGACCCCGTGCATTACGTCCTCCACCACGCTCAGCCTCATCCCCAGGGACCTCGCTATCCTGGCCATGGGCGTGTTCTCCAGGTGGTAGTACACCTCGATGCAGATGGCGCCCCTCCTGGCGGCCTCCACCACCATCAGCGCCATGGTCACGGATCCCAGCCCCCTGGACCTGTGCGACGGGTGGACGACGGGCGCCAGCTCGGCGCAGCGCCTGCCGTCCATGAACGACTCGCCCTCGGCCACCAGGACGTCCTCTATCTCGCCGAGGAGGACGAATCCCATCGGGTTCTCGGGCGGGAATATCCCGCGCACGTGCCCCTCGAAGTTCCTGTAAGCCGACAGGAAGCGCATGAATATCGTCTCGGGGTCCATGGACTCGTAGAACTTCACTATCCTGGCGGAGTCCCCCCGGTCGGCGAGCCTGAAGCGGTACCTGATTCCCTTGACGACGTACTCGGCCAGGGGGCCCCCTTCCAACGCCCCCACTGTGGGAGCCGCCATTAATGAATTATCTCCCCACGCCGGGGGACGTGCGACTTAGAGTAAATAATGGTACAAAAACTGGAGGAAGGGAAGAGGGGCTGGCTACTCCGGCAGTATCCTCTCGCCCGACACGCCGTTGAGGAGCGTGGCGGC
>JBMFHR010000041.1:0-7282 GCA_049976725.1 Conexivisphaera sp.
CGGGGGAGGCGGCGCCTCGCCCGAGTGAGGGAGCGCGCCTCCTAACGCTTTTATCTGCCCGCACCGGGCGCTCTCCCCCATGGGAGCCCCCGCGCTGAAGGAGCTCGAGGAGGACGTCAGGCGCATCTGGGAGTCCGAGGATGTCAGGAGGGCGCTGGAGGCTAGGGGAGGGGAGGTGGAGGGGTTCATAGAGGGCCCCCCCACGATGAACGGGGAGCCGCACGTCGGCCACCTGAGGGGCAGGATGCTGAAGGACGTCTGGTTCAGGCTGGAGACCATGAGGGGGAGGATGGTCGTCTTCAGGGCCGGCTGGGACACGCAGGGGCTCCCCGTGGAGCTCCAGGCCGAGAGGGAGCTGGGACTGACCGGCAGCAAGGCCGAGGTCCTCCGCAGGGCGTCAGTTGAGAGGCTGGTGGAGAAGTGCAAGGAGATAGTCCACAAGTACAATGAGTCCTGGAGGAGGGCCGACAGGCTCCTCGGCATGATGTTCGACTACGACCGCGCCTACTGGACCTACAGGGATGAGTACATAGAGAGGGAGTGGCAGTACCTGAGGAGGGCGTGGGAGTCCGGGATCCTGGGGGAGGGATACCGCGTGGTCGCGTACTGCCCCAGCTGCCAGACCTCCCTGAGCCACAGCGAGGTCGCGTCCAGCTACGAGAGGCTGGAGGACCCGTCCGTGTACTACAAGGTCAGGGTCGTGGGCGAGGGCAACACGTACCTGGTGGTCTGGACCACGATGCCGTTCACCGTCGTGACGGACGAGCTGGTCGGCGTCAACCCGGACGCCACCTACGCCTACGTGGACGTGGGAGGGGAGGTCTGGGTCGTGGCCGAGGGGAGGCTGGCGGACCTCGGGCTGGAGGGGAAGCCCATAATGAGGAGGGTCAGGGGCTCCGAGCTGGAGGGGCTGAGGTACGAGCCGCCGCTGCTGGAGGAGGTCCCCGGCCAGAGGAGGCTGGCGGAGGAGGGGCGCGTGCACCGCGTGGTGGCGGAGCCCTTCGTGGACCCGACCACGGGCAGCGGGATAGTCCACCTCTCGCCGGCGAACGGGGAGGAGGACTTCGAGGTGGCCAGGAGGAGGGGGCTGCCGGTCTTCAACCCCATAGACGATCAGGCCGTGTTCACCGAGGAGGCCGGGAAGTACGCGGGGAAGTTCGTGAGGGACGCGGACCAGGAGGTCGTGGAGGACCTGAGGAGGAAGGGGCTGCTCGTGCGCTCCGAGAGGATAGTCCACGATTACCCCGTGTGCTGGAGGAGCGGGCACAGGCTGGTCTTCGTGGCCAGGCGCGAGTACTATTACTGGATAGATAGGATAGTCGACGCGGCGCTCAGGGCCGCGGAGGGGGTCGAGTACTTCTACCAGCAGCCCAGGAACAGGTTCCTTGAGATAATAAGGGAGGCCAGGCCCTGGTGCATCAGCAGGGAGAGGTACTGGGGTACCCCGCTCCCGATCTGGGTCTGCGAGAGGTGCGGGCACAAGTTCATGGTCTCCTCGAGGAGGGAGATCCTGGAGAACGCGCTGGAGCTGCCGGACGGCCCCAACTTCGAGCTCCACAGGCCCTGGATAGACAGGGTGGTGCTCAGGTGCCCCAAGTGCGGGGGGCCGGCCCGCAGGGAACCCTTCGTGCTTGACACGTGGCACAACAGCGGCGCGGCGCCCTATGCCTCGATGAGCGACGAGGAGTTCGAGTCCCTCGTGCCAGCCCCGTTCCTCACAGAGGGGATAGACCAGACCAGGGGGTGGGCCTACTCGCTCCTCATGGAGCACGTTATAATGACTGGGAAGCCGACGGCGCCCTTCCGCTCGTTCCTGTTCACCGGCCACGTGCTGGACGAGAGGGGGGAGAAGATGAGCAAGTCCAAGGGGAACGTCATCTACGCCCTGGACATACTGACCAGGGAGCCGGTGGACGTCGTGCGCTTCTACCTAGTCTGGAAGTCGAGCCCGATAGACCCGATTAATTTCTCCGAGAAAGAGATGAGGGGCAGACCCTACCAGGTGATCAACACGCTCATGAACCTGGCGGCGTTCCTCGAGGAGAACGGGGGGTACGACGGGTACCGCTGGGGAGGGGAGGACGTCCGCGCGCTCGCCGGGGACCCGGCCCTGAGGCCGCAGGACAGGTGGGTGCTCTCCGAGCTGCAGGGACTGATCTCGGGCGTGATGGCGGCCTATGGCTCGGCCAGGTTCCACGAGGCCGCCAGGGCCATCGAGCGCTTCGTGATAGAGGTCCTGAGCCAGAGGTACGTGCCGCTCGTGAGGCAGGAGCTGTGGGACGACAGCCCGGAGACCCTGCCCAGGAGGATGGCGATCTACGGCGTCCTGGCGCACTCGCTCTTCTCGGTGATCAGGCTCCTCCACCCGATATCCCCCTACGCGACCGATCACATCTACAACAGGCTCTTCTCCGGCGGCAGGAGGTCGACGCTGCTCCTGGAGCGCCTCCCGGAGCCGGCCCCGGAGCTCGAGGACGAGGGGCTGGAGCGCGCCTTCGAGGCGTTCTGGGAGATCGTCTCGGTGGCGAACGCCGCCAGGATGAGGGCCGGGCTGAAGAGGAGGTGGGCGCTCCCCAGGGCCAGGGTCCGCTCGCCCGTGGGGATACCGAGGGAGCTGGGCGAGCTCCTGAGGTCGATGCTGAACGTGAGGGAGCTGGAGCTCGTCGAGGATCCCCGGGAGCTGGGCGCGGCCCTCAGCGCCAGGCCCGTGAGGCCCGAGATAGGGAAGGCGTTCGGCAGGAGGACGAGGGAGGTGGAGGCGGCCATAGCGGCAGCCGACCCGTGGAGGCTCGAGGAGGAGCTGCGCTCGAGGGGGACAGCGACGGTCGGCGACGGCCTCCAGGTGACGAGGGACATGGTGGAGTTCTCGCTCGAAGTCGGGGAGGGACTGGCCGGGGCGTTCAGGGACGGGTACGCCGTGGTCCTGGACACCAGGAGGGACGAGGAGCTAGTGGCCGAGGGGATAGTGAGGGACGTCGCCAGGAGGATCCAGGTCCTGAGGAAGGAGAGGGGCTACAGGCCGACGGACATCCTGGACGTGGTGAGGATAGCGGGCCTCCCGGACGAGGCCAGGAGGGCCGTGGAGTCGAGGTCCGGGGAGCTGTCCAGGCTGGTGCGCGCCAGGAGGGTGGAGGTCCTGGGGAGCCCGGACGGCGAGGGGTGGGCGGAGTTCGAGCTCGACGGCTCCAGGATCTACCTGGAGGTGTAGCGGTTGGCCCCGGGGTCCGCGGAGCTGGAGCTGGTGAGGGACGCGCTGAGGGCGGCGCAGGAAGCCGTGTCGAGGTCGCTCGCGGACCGCGGGAGGGAGTACACGGGGACCAGGGGGTACTTCGGGGACGCGACGCTCGTGGTGGACAGGGCCGCCGAGGAGGCGGTGCTCTCCGTTATCGGGAGGTCGGCGCCCGACGCCTACGTGGTGAGCGAGGAGGCCGGGCTGAGGGAGGGGAGCGGCCCGCTCGTTCTGCTCGACCCCGTCGACGGGTCCATGAACGCGAGGAGGGGGATCCCGGCCTTCTCCACGGCCATAGCGGTCACGAGGCCCGGGGGGAGGAGGTACGCGGACATCGTGGCGGCGGGCATCGTGGATCACGCGACCGGCGAGATCATCTGGGGCGACTCGGACGGCGTGTACCTGGGGTGGAGGCCGGCGGGGCCCTCGGGGGTGGAGCGCCTGGACGAGGCGCTGGTCGACATGCAGTCCCAGGTCTACGCGGCCGGCGAGGAGGAGATCGGGGGAATCGCGGCCCTCATGAGGAGGACGAAGTACCCAAGGATCCTGGGCAGCGCGGCCCTCGGGATAGCGTACGTCGCGATCGGGAGGGCTGACGCGTTCGTGGCGCACTACGGGGGGCTCAGGACGTTCGACTGCGTCCCGTCCATGTTCCTCCTGGAGGCCGCGGGCGGCTACCTGGCCCCGTTGGGCGTGGACCTGGACTCGCTGGAGCTGGACTCCGGAGCGCGCCTGAGGCTCATCGCCGCGGGGAGCAGGAGGCTGATGGAGGAGCTGCTGGGGGTGCTCGGCGTGGAGGCGAGGGTCAGAGGTGGAAGGGCTTCCCGCTGAGGGCCACGTCGGGCGCCCTGTCCCTGAACCTCGAGAGGAACTCCAGCTCCCTGTTCCTGTTCCTGAGCTTGTCCGGCAGCATGTGCGGTATCTCGTCTATTATGGGGTACCAGCGGCCGCACTTGGGGCAGACCAGCAGCCCGTTGACGACCACGTGCCTCATGCACTCGGAGCAGTTCTGGACGTAGGCCTTCCTGTCGACGCCCCTCATGTCGACGCCCCTGAAGGCGCACCTGAGCTCGCAGGGCGCCTCCTCGAGCTTGGCGTCGACGTCCTCCACCCTCTCCTCGAAGACGCGCAGCTCCAGGGGGAAGCCCCTGCACATGGGGCACGCGAGGACGTCGAGCAGCCAGTACCTCACGCACCACCGCGGGCGCGGCCCCCTTAAATCGTTAGTCCAGGATGGAGGCCAGGGACTCCAGGAACTGCTCCAGGCCTTCGCGCGACTGGCCGAGGGGCGAGACGTACGCGTGTGACCTGAGGCGCCCCGGGAGGGACTCGAGGGACCTGAGGAGCTCGCGCGGCTCGGGCGCCCTGGCCCCCGTTATGGACTCCAGGCGGGACCTGGCGGCCTCTGTGGGCGCGTAGGGGATCCCGAGGGCCACGGGGACGCCGAGCGACGCGAGCCGATCGAGCGCCCCGGCCGCGGACGAGGGATCCGTGAGGAGCTGGGAGAGCAGGAGGTTGGCGCCGGCCTCCACCTTGGAACGGGCCAGCCGCACGGAGCGCTCGCTCGCGGGGTCCACCGCCGCGCCCCTGAGGAAGCAGGGGCGCTCACGGAGCGCCGCCCTGAGCGGCGCTGAGACGCGCAGGCCCTCGGTGACCCTCGGGAGGGAGGAGGCGATCCTCAGGGCGTCCAGTACCCCCAGGGAATCCTGGCACGCCCGCGAGTCGCCCGCCACCAGGACCACGCCCGCCAGCCCGGAGGCGTGGGCGGTTAGTATCCTCGAGACGGAGGCCGCGGCTGACCTCGCTCCCAGCGATACCGCGGGGAGCGCCGGCACGCCGAGCGACTGCGCCGAGAGCGCCGCGGCCAGCGAGTCGAAGTTCGCGTTCCCGAGCGGCAGGTCCGCCGCGAACGCGGCGTCAACGAGCCCCCTCGAGTGGAGCCTCGCCAGGAGGCCCGTGTCGGAGGGGTGCCAGAACTCGAGTATGACGCGCGGCCCGGGGCAGCTCAACTCAGAAGAGCTCGTACCTGCGCTGTATCACGTCCTCCCAGATCCTGGGGAGCCTCGAGAGCTCCTCCTCGACCAGGGAGGAGGCGTAGCTCCTGACGCGATCCTCGCTCGCGCTCCCGTAGTACTCGACCTGCACGGCCTGCGGCTCGTCTATCGGGTGGCCGATCTTGCTCAGCATGTAGCAGTAGGCCTCGTCAACCCCCTGGACCTCGGAGACCAGCCTGTCCACGATCTCCCGGGCGGCTATGTTGTATATCTTGCCGACGTGGTTCACCGGGTTCTTCCCGGCGGCCGCCTCCAGGGACATGGGCCTCATGGGCGTTATGAGCCCGCCGACCCTGTTCCCCCTGCCCACCTGGCCGTCGTCCCCGTTCTCGGCGCTCAGGCCGGTCACGGTGAGGTAGTAGCTGCCCCTCTCGTAGTCGTCCGCCGCGTTGAAGTTCACGTCGACGTCCTTGTCCGTCAGGCGGGAGGCGAGCCTGAGTATCTCCTCCTTCACCTCGCGCGCCACCGAGGCGTACTGGTCCCTGTCCCTTATCAGCCTGGACACCATGGCGGCCGCGACTGTCAGGCGTATCGAGCCGTTCTCCCTGAGCCCCATGACCTTGACGTCCTCGCCCACCTCGGGCCTGCGGGACTTGAAATCGGGCGAGTTGAGCAGCCTCTCGGTCTCCATGACCAGCCTCTCGGTCTCCGTGAGGGGCGCGAACGCGACCCCCAGGCTGGTGTCGTTGGCCAGGGGGACCCCGGAGCCCGACTCGAAGACGTGCACCAGGTCGACGCTGCCGGGCTTCACGCGGTAATCGACGACGACGTGCGAGTCGACGTCCAGGAAGCGGAACTCCCTCCTCAGCCACGACTTCGTCGTGCTGAGTATTATGCTGCCTATCGGGACGACTTCCGTGGTGCCGCCCTTCTCGACCTTCGTGGTGGCCCTCCCCACTATCATGAGGTACATCGGCTCGAGGACCTCCCCTCCGCCGAACCAGGCCCTGGACTGGCCCCCTATCAGGACGCACTTGTCGAGGTTGTGGTGGAAGATCCTGCCGTACTTCTCTAGGTAGTACCTCGAGAGGGACACGCTGGCCTCCTCGGCCGCCCTGTCGCATATGGTGTCCGGATGCCCCTTCCCCTTGCGCTCGACCATCTCGATGGGCCTGGAGCTGACCGGAACGCCGTGACCCCTCGAGATCATCAGCCGGTGGCCTGAACCCATTTGGGGCAGCGTGGTCCCCGGCTCAAATATATCCGTTGCCCTCACGAGCCCGGGCCAAGTATATCCTCCGTGCCCTGACCACGCGCCCGGGAGGGCTTCGCCGACGTCGCGCGGATGGGGAACCGCCTGGATGATGGTTGGGGGGGTGAGGGTTGATGCCCCGCGGGCGAGGCCGCATCCCTCGCGGCGAGGTGCCCGCGCCGGTGAATCGCCACCGGGCCCGGGACGGGCCTTGCGACGCGGCGACGATGGGGGTCGACGACGGGAACCTTGAGCTCGGGCCGCCGCGCCACGTCCGGGGCGGAACGTTCGGATCGGAGCGTCCGGACGCGGCCTAGTTCCCGCCGGCTCGCCCCCGCGAGCGGCACAGACCGCCTACCTCTCGTAGGACGCCACCGCGTGGATTCCCAGCTCCTGGGCCCTCTCCTTCGCGTCAGGATATATGACGTAGCCGAATATCACGCCCACGACCTCCGCGTCCCCGAAGAGATTCCTCGCGGATGAGAGCAGCTCGTTGAACCTGTCGACGTCCGACGCGTGGATCCTGGACTTGGCCTCGGCTATCACGATCGCCCTCCTTCCGCCCATCGATCCCTCGCCGTAGAGGTTCACCTCGTACTCCCTTTCCCCCACCCTCAGGAACTTCCTCTCCAGCTCGCCCATCTCGATCCCCAGGTGCCTGTGGAGCCACCCAGGGAGGACGACCCTGGCTATGTCCTCCAGCCCGAACCCGATTATCTCGCCGAGCGATGCGACCGACTTGTTGAGTACCCCGACGGCCTCCGCCAGCCTATCGACCCTCTCGGCCAGCTGGTTGAGCCTCTCCTC
>JBMFHR010000042.1:0-6869 GCA_049976725.1 Conexivisphaera sp.
CCATTGCCCACGTAGTGCGGCGCGGCAGCGCCGGCGATACCTATTTAAGATGGCCGGGGCCGATGAGGCGGCGCCGATGAGCGCGTCAGCCAGTAAGCCGAGTTACGTCAGGTTCGACACGCCGAAGGAGCTAGCGGAGACCGCGCTGGAGGCCGTGAAGCAGGCCAGGATGTCCGGCAAGGTCAGGAGGGGCGCGAATGAGGTCACGAAGGCCGTGGAGCGCGGGCAGGCCAAACTCGTGATAATAGCGGAGAACGTCGAGCCGCCCGAGGTCGTCGCGCACCTGCCCCTCCTGTGCGAGGAGAGGAAGGTACCCTACCTCTACGTCCCGAGCAAGGAGGAGCTCGGGAAGGCCTCCGGCATAGAGGTCTCGGCGGCCGCTGTCGCCATAGTGGAGCCCGGCGAGGCCAAGCAGCTCCTGGACCAGGTGCTGGAGGGCCTGAAGAAGGTAGTCTCCTAGGCGCGAGGTGAGGTCCCCTGAGCAAGATCCCCGAGGAGAAGCTGACGCCCGCCGAGGTCATACAGGTGGTCGGCAGGACGGGCGCCGCGGGGGAGGTCACCCAGGTCAGGGTCAAGATACTGGAGGGGCCCGACAAGGGCAGGATACTGACGAGGAACGTGAGGGGCCCCGTGAGGCTCGGGGACGTCCTTATGCTCAGGGAGACCGAGAGGGAGGCCAGGAAGATAAAGTGAGGTGTCCGGCTTGAGCGCGCAGCTGCAGACACACAGGTGCGCCTTCTGCGGTCGCGAGGTCAGGCCCGGGCGCGGCCTCATGTACGTGAGGAACAACGGCACGGTGCTCTGGTTCTGCTCCGACAAGTGCAGGAAGAACATGCTGGAGCTCCGCAGGGATCCCAGGAAGCTCAAGTGGACCTCCAAGTACAGGAAGGGTGGATCCCTTGGCTGAGGCCTCGGGGCGCAACGAGGAGCGCACGCTGGTGGTCGTGAAGCCGGACGCGGTGTCGAGGGGGCTCGTGGGGGAGATACTGTCGAGGTTCGAGCGCAAGGGCTTCAGGATAGTCGAGCTGCGCATGATCAGGCTCGAGAGGAATCAGGCGGAGGACTTCTACAGCCCCCACAAGGGGAAGGACTTCTTCGAGGACCTGATATCCTTCATAACCTCGGGCCCCGTGGTGGCGGCCGTTCTGGAGGGCAGGAACGCCATCGAGGCCGTGAGGATCCTCATAGGGCCGACGGACTCCTCGAAGGCGCCGCCCGGGACCGTGAGGGGGGACCTGGGGCTGGGCCTCACCGCGAACGTGATACACGCGTCCGACTCGAAGGAGGCCTTCGAGAGGGAGGTCGAGGTGCTCTTCCCCGGCTTCCTCAGCAGGGAGGAGCGACGGGCGCGGCCGGATCCGGCGAAAGCTTAAGACGGCGACGCCGGGGACGACCCCCGTAGGCGGCGTGATTGCCATGCAGGGCCAGAGGCTCCGTCAGCCGATAGTGGTGGTGCTGGGCCACGTGGACGCCGGCAAGACCAGCCTGCTGGACAGGATAAGGGGGACCGCCGTTCAGGCGAAGGAGGCGGGCGGCATAACGCAGCACATAGGGGCCAGCTTCATACCGGCGGACACCCTGAGGGCAATCTGCGGCCCCCTCCTCTCGCAGTTCAGGTTCGAGATAACCGTCCCGGGGCTGCTCTTCATAGACACGCCGGGCCACGAGGCCTTCAGCAACCTGCGCGTGAGGGGAGGATCGGCCGCCGACCTGGCCGTGCTTGTGGTGGACGCCACCAAGGGGCTGGAGCCCCAGAGCTACGAGAGCCTCGAGATCCTCAGATCCAGGAAGGTGCCGTTCGTCGTCGCGCTCAACAAGATCGACCTGCTGACAGGATGGGTGCCGCGCCCGGGCCTCCAGCTCCTCCACTCCATAAAGTCGCAGCAGAGGGCGGTCGCCGAGAGGCTCGACGAGGCGATATATCGCGTGGTGGGCCAGCTCTCGCAGCAGGGCTTCTCCAGCGAGGCGTTCTACAGGGTCCGCGACTTCACGAGGGAGGTCGCGATAGTGCCCCTCAGCGCCAGGACTGGGGAGGGAATACCGGAGCTCCTCGCGGTGCTCGTGGGGCTGGCGCAGCAGTTCATGAGGAGGAGGCTCGCGCTGGCCGAGGGCCCGGGCAGGGGGATAGTGCTGGAGGTGAAGGAGGAGCCCGGGCTGGGGCACACCGCGAACGTGATACTCATCGACGGCGAGCTGAGGGTCGGCGACGAGGTGGTCCTGGGGACGAGGTCAGGGGCCATCGTGACCAGGGTCAGGGCGCTCCTCATGCCGAAGCCCCTGGACGAGATGAGGGACCCGCGCGACAGGTTCACGCCGGTCGAGCGCGTGACTGCCGCCGCGGGCGTGAAGCTGTCCGCTCCCGGGCTGGAGGAGGTGATACCGGGCACCCCCATGTACGTCGCGACCCCAGACAGGCTCGAGGAGCTCAGGGAGTCCGTGTCCTCGGAGATCAGGTCAGCGGTTCGCCAGAGCGAGAGCGTCGGGGTCGTGGTGAAGGCGGACGCGCTCGGGTCCCTGGAGGCGATCGTCTCCATGCTCGAGAGGCGCGGCGTGCCCATCAGGATAGCCGACATAGGGCCGGTGACGAAGAGGGACGTGGTCGAGGCCTCCGTGGTCAGGGAGAGGGACAAGTACCTCGGGGTCGTCCTCGGGTTCAACGTCAGGCCCCTGCCGGAGGCCCAGGAGGAGGCGGACGCCAGGGGCGTCAGGATAATCCTCGACAGGGTGATCTACTCCCTCGTGGAGGGGTACGACAGGTGGGTCCAGGAGGAGAGGGCGAGGGACGCGGCCCAGGCCTTCTCGCGCCTCACTCCCCCCGCGAAGTTGAGGATCCTTCCCGGCTACGTGTTCAGGAGGAGCGATCCCGCGATCTTCGGGATAGAGGTGCTGGCCGGGAGGCTTAGGTCGCACGTCAGGCTGATGGACGCCGAGGGGCGCGAGGTGGGGGAGGTCCTCCAGATACAGTCATCGGGTTCCCCCGTCCAGGAGGCCAGGTCGGGCGAGCAGGTGGCGATATCCGTGAGGGGCCCCACCGTGGGGAGGCAGGTGAAGGAGGGGGACGTCCTGTACACGTCGCCCAGCTCCGACGAGGCCCGCGCCCTACTGGAGAAGTACAGGGGGGCGCTCTCCGACCAGGAGCTCGCGGTGCTCGACGAGATAATCAGGATAAAGAGGTCCAGGAACCCCCTGTACGCGATCTGATTCCCATACGCTTATTAATTTCCCGAGTAGAGGGCGCGCATGCCGGAGTTCCAGCTGGTGCTCTCCGACCCCAAGAGCGGCAGGTCAGTGAAGCTGGAGCTCAAGGACCCGCAGTCCTCGGTGCTCCTGGGCCTCAGGGTCGGGGACGTCGTGGACGGCTCGGCCATCGGGGTGAGGGGGAAGTTCAGGATCACCGGCGGGAGCGACAGGTCGGGCACGCCCATGAGACCCGACGTGCACGGGGGCGTCAAGAAGTACGTGCTGCTCTCGGGGCCGCCCGGCTTCAGGCCCAGGAGGAGCGGCGAGCGCCGCAGGAAGCTGGTCAGGGGCGACACGATAACCCCGGAGATCTACCAGGTGAACGCGGTGCTCGTGGAGGGGGAGCTCCCGGCCGGGGCGGGGGGCGGCTGAGCGATTGCCCCAGGGCAGGAAGATACCGAGGCAGCCAGAGGTCAACATAGGCACCGCCGGGCACGTCGACCACGGGAAGACCACGCTCGTGGAGGCGCTGACGGGCAAGTGGACCAGCGCCCACAGCGAGGAGCTCCGGAGGGGCATCACGATAAAGGTGGGCTACGCCGACGCGGCCGTCTACCGCTGCACGGGGTGCGAGCCGCCGGCGGCGTACAACACCGAAGGGGAGTGCGACGGGTGCGGGGGCGAGCCCGTGCTCGAGAGGGTGGTGAGCTTCGTCGACTGCCCGGGCCACGAGTCCCTCATGGCGAACATGCTGAGCGGCGCGTCAGCCATGGACGGCGCGGTCCTCGTGGTGGCCGCGAACGAGCCCATACCGCAGCCCCAGACCAGGGAGCACCTGCAGGCCCTGAGGATAGTCGGCGTCGAGCACCTGGTGGTCGCGCTCAACAAGGTGGATCTCGTGAGCTGGAGTGACGCGCTAGCCAGCTACGAGAAGCTGCTCAGCTTCCTGGGCGAGCACGGGTACGCCGACGCGCCCGTCGTGCCCATCTCCGCCCAGAGGAGGCTGAACCTGGACGCCCTGCTGCAGGCCATAGAGGAGCGCATCCCCACGCCGAGGAGGGACGAGGCGAAGCCGCCCATGATGCAGGTCCTCAGGTCCTTCGACGTCAACAAGCCGGGCACGGAGCTCGGGGACCTGAAGGGCGGGATCCTCGGGGGCACGCTGGCCCAGGGCGTGCTGAGGGTCGGCGACGAGGTGGAGCTCAGGCCCGGCATATTCGACCCCGAGAAGCAGCGGTACGTGCCGGTCACGACGAGGGTCGTGAGCCTCGGGACCAGCGCGGGCCTCGTGGACTCCGTGAGGCCCGGCGGGCTCATAGCGGTGGGCACGGAGCTGGACCCGTTCTTCACGAAGGGCGACCAGATGGTCGGGAACCTGATGGGCCCCCCGGGGGAGCTCCCCGAGGTCGTGGATCGCCTGACCATGGACGTCGAGCTGCTGCCGAGCGTGGTGGGGACCGCGGTCCCCACGAGGGTGGAGCCGCTGAGGAAGGGGGAGGCGCTCAGGCTCAACGTGGGCACGATGGTCACCGTGGGCGTGGTATCCGAGGTGCACGGCTCCCGCGTCTCGATGGCCCTGAAGAGGCCCGTCTGTCCCCCTCCCGGCGCCCGGGTCGCGATAAGCCGCAGGATAGATGACCGCTGGAGGCTCGTGGGTGCCGGCAGGATGGTCCAATGAGGCCCGGTCGCCCGGTGGTGCCGGACACGAGCTTCCTCGTGCAGCTGTCGGAGCCGGGGGGCAGGCTCACGCTGGAGCTCCTCGAGGAGGCGCTCGGCCGGCCCAGGTTCGTCGTGCCGTCCTGCGTCCTGGAGGAGCTGGCGGCCCTGTCCCGCCGCCTGCCGGGGGCCGCCCTGGCCCTGGAGTTCGCCCGCGGGATGGAGGTGGTCGAGGCGAGTGGGCCACCCGACGAGGCCGTGGTGGAGCTGGCCCGGGAGCTGGGCGGGGTGGTCGCCGCGATGGACAAGGGGGTGCTCAGGGAGGCCAGGCGGCGCGGGCTCGCGACGCTCACGCTCCGCAAGGGCGTCCCCGTGATCACCGGTGATCCCCGAGGGGATCCCGCGCTAGCGGGCTCGCGGGACTCGGAAACTCATTTATCGGCGACCGCCCGAATTCGCGCGTTGCGCTGCCCGATCCTGCGCTGCGTCGCCGTCCTTGTCCCGGCGATCATTGCGCTCCTCCCCGCCGGCCCCCAGGTTGCGCTCGCCTCCGTCGGCCACGCCGCGGCCCTGCCCGCACGCGGATTCATCCAGGACCCATCCGGCTCCACCATCCTGAGCCCGCACTACTACTTCCCCCAACCGGTGACCGTCCTCACGGGCATGAACGTGACCTTCAGCGTGCGCTCCAGCGTGCCGGTCGACGTCTACCTCATGGCGTCGTCCCAGTTCTCCGAATTCGAATCCACGGGATCCGTCAGCTCAGTTTACGGGGCCGAGGGAACGGTCGTGGACGGGAACGTGGGCCCCCTCTCCGGCGGCACCTACTACCTGGTGATTTACAACGACCTGTCGTCGCAGGACGCGAGCGTTACCTACAGCGCGTCCACCCTGCCCGTCGACGTTTACGAGTACTACTCGTCCCTCCCTGCGCCCGTCGGCATCGCCGATTACGGGGTCCTCAACGCCTCGGGGGCCCTGCGCCCGTACAGGATCGTCTACGAGGGGGCGATCGGCACGGCTACAATTTACTCGCTGGGCGCTTACAACCCGAGTCCCCCATCCGGGATCAGCCCATACGGCGCGAGCCTCCAGCTGAACGTGGTCATGGCGGTGAACACGACCCACGGCGACTACGCGTACTGGCTGCAGGACGTGCTCGGCTTCCTGACGAACAACGGCACCATGTACGCGAGCAGCAACGTGTGGAACGTGACGTCGTCGCCGTCGAGCCTGAGCAACTCGACCGTGATCGGGAGCGGCGCGGTTTACACCTCACCAGCCGGGACCTACTACGGCTACGAGACGGGCGCGTTCAGCTATTCCCTCCCGTTGAACGTGAAGCTCCTAATAACGGTCTCGCGCTCATCGTACGGCGCGAGCGCCAGTTTCGGGTACAGCGTGGACGGAGGGCCGGTGGTCTGGTACGACAACGTCACCGTGCGCAGTCCGGGCGTGACTTCGGCACATCTGCTCGTCGACGGTTACTATATGACGCCGAGCGGGCACTTCTACGACTCGGAGCTGGTCTTCGGGGGCGAGGGCAACGGCGAGCAGACGAACTTCACCCGGATGAAGTCGACGCTCTTCATGGAGTACGTGCTGCCTAACGGCTCCAGGGTGAGCCCACCGGCGCTGTACGGCTTCGGGAGCAACACGGCGGAGACCGCGGACGACCTATCGGCGACGCTCATCAACGGGTACCCGGCGGTCGTGATCGGTCCCGGGAACTTCGGGCCCCTCTGGTACTCCGCGGCCGTCCCACAATTCGGGGCCGCCATCTCAGCACACGCCTCGACCGTCGACGCCGGGATGAGCGTCCCGGTGTCGCTCGATTCCTCGACCTCGAACGGCGTTGCCCCCTACACGTACTACTTCTACCTTAACGGCACTCTCGCGTATAACTTCACCACGTACAGCCCGCAGTACAGCGGAACCGTGGAACTGCCCCCGACGGCTGCCGGCCACTACGCGCTGAAGGTGGTAGTGGTGGACGCGGTGGGCGGCAGCGCGTCATCCTCGATTATCCAGGT
>JBMFHR010000043.1:0-6788 GCA_049976725.1 Conexivisphaera sp.
GGGGACGGTCCGTCCCTCAACATTCACTCGAGGTCCTTATCCGGCCGGTATCCTGGGGACGAGCGGAAACCTTTTAATTCGACTTCAACATTAACGCGCCGGTATGCCGCTCGCGTTCGTGCTGCTGAACGTGGAGCCCGGGAAGGAGGAGAAGGTTCTGGACGAGCTCAGGTCGATACCCGAGATAAAGGAGGCGCACAGGGTCTACGGCGTCTACGACACCCTGATCAAGATAGAGGCGGACAGCCAGGAGAAGCTCAAGGACATAATCACCTGGAGGATACGCAGGATCCCACACGTCAGGTCGACGCTCACGATGCTTGCCATAGAGTGAGCGTCGTCCACCCGCTCCCCCTTCTTCACTCACATTCTTTCACACGATGTTCACAGGGCGATCTCGGCCGCCTCCCTCACCCACCGTGACCCTGACGTCCACGGCGAACGCCCCCTCCTCGTTCACGATCAGCGGGTTCACGTCCAGCTCCCTAACGTCCAGGTCGATGATCAGCTCCGATATCCTGGAGACGGCCCGCGCCACGGATCCCGGATCGTACCCCCTCCTCCTCGCGGTCAGGGCGTCCATCACCCTGCTCTCCTTCATCATCTCCAGCGCCTCCTGCTCCGAGACCGGGGAGAGTCCGTAGCTCACGCTCCTCAGGACCTCCACGTAGATACCCCCGAGCCCGACCAGCACCGCGGGCCCGAAGACGGGGTCCCTCACCCCGCCCACGAACACCTCCAGGCCGCTCAGCTGCCTCTGCAGGAGCACGCGCCCGGAGATCCTGCTCAGCTCCTCGAAGCGCCCCTGGAGGTCGTCCCTCTCCACGTTCAGGCGCACCCCGCCCACCTCCGTCTTGTGCGTGGGCTCGTCGGGCGAGATCTTCATCACGAGCGGGAAGCCTATCCTCTCGGCCTCCCTCCTGGCGGATTCCAGGTCCTCCACGACGGCCCAGGGCGGCACCCTGATCCCGTAGAGCTCCATGAGCCGGAAGGCGTCCTCGTCCCTCAGGTACCGCTTGCCCCTCACGAGCTCCGCGGCGCCGCTGACGGGGGAGGGCGAGCGCATCTTCACCTCGGGCGCCCTCCTCCTGATGTACCTGGCGATGGCCCTCACGGCGTCCTCCGAGAACCTGAAGGCCGGTATCCCGGCGGAGTCCAGGATCCTCGACGCGGCGTCCTCGTCCATCCCCATGACGACCCCGACCATCCCCTTCCCCCTGAAGCGCTGCAGGACCCTGGCCACCTCCACGCAGCTGACGGTCGCCAGCGCCTGGACGATCACGAGCTTCGTGCAGCTCAGGTCCTGCACCGCCCTCAGGGCCCCCGCGTACCTCTCGGCCCCCGCGTCGCCGCCCAGGTCCAGCGGGTTCCTGGGCGAGGCGTGGGGAGGCAGCAGGGAGGACAGCTCCGACTGTATCCTCGGGGGTATCCTGGCGGGGACCAGCGCGTTGGCCGAGATCTCGTCCATCGCCAGCACTCCGTGGCCGCCCGAGTTCGTCACCACAAGGACCTCGCCGCTGATGGGCTCGCCGGAGCTCACGACCCTCGCGAGGTTCAGGAGGTCGCGCAGGTCGTCCGCGAATATCCCGCCCACGGTCCTCACCGCAGCCCTGAAGAGCTGGTGGGAGCCCGCCATGCTCCCCGTGTGCGTGCTCGCGGCGGCCGCGCCCGCCTCGCTCGCGCCCCCCTTCAGGAAGGCCACCGGCTTCCTCCTGGTCACCTCGGGGACCTCCGAGAGGAACCTGGCGCCGTCGGACACCCCCTCCAGGTAGACGAAGATCGCCCTCGTCTCCGGGTCGTCCGCCAGGAACCTGAGGACGTCAACCTCCGTCACGTCCGCCTGATTGCCCAGGCCCACGAAGTAGCTCAGCCCGGTGCCCGTCCTCTGCGCCCAAGTCAGCATGTAGGCGCCCATGCCGCCCGACTGGGCCACTATCGCTATCCCCCCGTGCCTGACCTCCACGTACGTGAACGTGGCGTTGAACGTGGGCGTCACTATCCCCATCGTGTTGGGGCCCAGGAACCTGAGGCCGTGCCTCCTGGCCGCCGCCCTCAGCTCCTCCTCCATCCTGGCGCCCTCCTCGCCAGTCTCGCGGAACCCCGAGCTGATGACTATGGCGCCCCGCGCCCCCGCGGCCCCGGCCTCCTCCAGGACCCCCGCGGCGGCCTCCCTGGGGACGCTCACCACGACCAGGTCCACGGGCTCCCCTATGTCAGCCAGCCTCCTGTAGGCCCTCATCCCCTCGACGGAGTCCGCCTTGTCGTTCACGGGGAACACCTTGCCCGTGAACGTCGACGCGACGTTCCTCAGGATCACGTTGCCGACCTTCGAGCGATCGCGCGAGGCCCCCACGACCGCTATGCTCCTCGGGTAGAAGATCTGCTCGAGCACGGTGGGCGATGCCCGCCGCGCCCTAAAAGGGCTGCGGGGGGTGGGATTCGAACCCACGAAGCCCTCCGGCAGCGGATCTTAAGTCTGGGCGGCCCCGCCTCCGCCCCCTCTGGACCCGCGCGGTTTGTCCCCTCGGGCACCCCCGCGGGACCCGCGCGGCGCCCGGCTCAAATAAGCTTAAGTCCGCCGCGGCGCGCCGGCAATCCTTAATTCCGCCCGCGCCGGAGGGTCAACCCATGAGGGCGGTCATAGTCGGCTACCGGAGGGGCCCGGGCAAGGTATACCAGGGCGTGTCGCTCGTGAGGGTCCTCGACTGGGACGGCTCGACCGACCTCACCGGGTGGAGCGTGAGGGCGGAGGATCCCCACGGGAACGCGTACGAGGGCCGCGTCGTCGGCAGGCACGGCGGGAACAACGTCTTCAGGGTCCGCTTCACCCCCAACCTGCCGGGCCAGATGATCGGCCGCACCGCGGAGGTCATCCCTCCCGCGGCGCAGCCTACCTCGTCAGCCTGACGTACTCGTATGCCTCGAGGGAGGAGTCGAACGCGTACCTGACGCGGTTGAACCCCTTCCTGAACTCCGCCACGTCGGCCGCGACGCGCTCCGGCGGCTCCCCCTTCAGGATCGCCCTCGAGATGAACTCGGCTATCTCGACCATCTCGCTCTCCCCCATCCCCAGGCGGGTCACCTCCTGGACCCCCATCCTTATCCCGCCCGGATCCCTGTAGGACCTGCCCTCCCTCGGGTCGTAGGGCAGCAGGTTGCGGTTGACGATTATCCCGCTGTCCTCCAGCTTCCTCTCGACCGCCATCCCGCCGCCGTTCCCCGTCACGTCCAGCACCACCTGGTGCGACCTGGTGTAGCCGCCGGCCTCGCCCAGCACCCTGAATCCCCTGGCCGCCAGCTCCTCCGCCAGCCTCCTGGCGTTCCTCACGACCTGGGAGGCGTAGTCCCTCCCGAAGGCCAGCATCTCCGCGAAGGCTATCGCCTTGCCGGCCACGTGGTGCAGGTGGTGGTTGGAGACGTTGCTCGGGAACACCGCCGACTTTATGCGCTCCGCGTGCCTCTCCCAGGAGAGTATCACTCCCCCCTGCGGCCCCGGCAGCGTCTTGTGGGTGCTGCCCATGAGCACGTCCGCCCCCTCCCTCAGGGGATCCTGGAACTCCCCTCCGGCGATGAGCCCCAGCACGTGGGCCCCGTCGTAGGCCACGACTATGTCCATCGACCTCAGGAAGTCCGCCAGCTCCCTGACCGGGTGGGGGAAGAGGAAGAGGGACCCACCGAACACCACGATCCTCGGCTTCCTCCCCTCGGCCGCCAGCCTCTCGACCTTCCTGCGCGCGGCGTCCGCGTCCACGTTCATCGTGGCCTCGTCGAACGGGAGGTACTCCACGTCGAGCCCCCTCACGCGGCCCGCCGTCCCCCCCACCCTCTTCGGCCCGTACGTGATGTGCCCGCCGTTCGGTATCGAGAGCGAGAGCATCACGTCGCCCGGCTCTGTAAACGCGGTGTAAACGGAGAGGTTTGCGGTGACGCCCGCTATGGGGCGGACGTCCGCGAACTCGGCGCGGAACAGCCTCCTGGCTAGGTCTATGGCCAGGAGCTCCACCTGGTCTATGTACCTGCAGCCCGCGTAGAGCCTCTCGCCGGGCCAACCCTGCGGAGGCCGCGCGGGGGCCGCGCGGCCTACTCCGCGTACCTGTTGCCCAGGTCGCTGGCCACGGCCTCGCGGACTGCGGGGCTTGGCACGTTCTCCGACGCTATCAGGGGGATGCTCCTGGAGAACCACGCGTGGTGCTCCCTCAGGAGCCCGAGCACGCGCTCGTACGCTTCCCTGGCCTGATCGCCCTGGCCGGACATCCCGCCGCGCTCCGCCGCGGTCGGATATAGCTTTGCCGGGAAAGCGTTTATAGGAGCGCCGTAGTTCCTCGGGGAGCGTGAGCAGGCGGCGCAGGCAGGCGCCGATGCCGGCGTCCAGCGCGGGTCTGATGGTCTTCTACGAGGAGGACACGTCGAGGGTGAAGATCAGGCCGGAGCTCATAGTGGCGATATCGGCGGGGCTCATAGCCGCCTCACTGATCCTGCTCGCGGTGTAGCAGGACCCGATTTGAGCCCCCCGGGGAAGCACACGACGTACTTCACCTCGAAGTCGAGGGTGCTCACGATATCCAGCATGGAGGGGCCGCTGGCCGCCGGCCTCGCGGCCCTCACCTCCGTCGCGGCCTACCTGATGGCCTACTCGCTCGCGATGCGCCGGGGGCTCCTGTGGGGGCTCGCGATCGCCCTGGGCGGCCTCGCCGTCTTCGCCGTGGAGGCCCTGGCGTTCGAGCTCCTCTGGGGGCGGGGGTACCGCTTCGTGAGCGCGCGCCGCATCGCGACCGCGTACTCCTTCACCAACGTCGCGTGGATGATCGCGCTCGTGCCGGCCGCCGTCCTCGGCAAACCCTCCCTCGTGCTCTACAGCGTATTCCCCTTCTGGGCCGTGAGGGCGTACATCATAGGGGCGGTCTTCTCGCCGAGGACCCCTCGCGCCGTGTCCGCCACCCTCTCGACGGCCCTCGCCCCGCTCTACAACGTGGCGGTCGACGTGCAGATGATGGGCCTCGGGAGCGTCGTCCCGATGGCCTTCGGGTTCCCCCTGGTGGCGGTGGCCGGCGCCTCCCTCGCGTTCCTCGAGCGCGGCCGCGTGGGCGGGCTGGAGATGCTCAGCGCCTTCCTGGAGGCGTGGTCCGGCTCGAAGGGCGACCTGATGGAGTCCCTAATGTCGGAGCTCGGGGAGGACGGGTTCGCCCGCGGCTACCTCCTCGGGTCCTCCAAGTTCGTGGTGGCGGTCCCCTACGTCCACCCCGGCCCCTTCAGGCCGGTCGGCAGCTTCGACGTCCCCGGCAGGCTCTCCGAGGGGCTGAGGGCGCGCTCCTGCGCCATCGTCCTGCACGGCGCGGTCGACCACGGCCGCAACCTCGCGTCCCGCCACTACGCCAGGAAGTACGTCGCGTTCATGTCCAGCGCGGCTTCCTCGAACGGCTTCGCGCGCGCCCCGCTGAGCCCCGTCGTGACCGTCGAGGGATCGCGCGTCAGGCTCCACGGGATCTGGATCGGGGCCTCCGCGCTCCTCCTGGTGATAGAGCCCGTGGGGGGCCTCGAGGACTACGGGGACGCGGTCGTGGAGCGCATCGAGGAGCTGGGCTCCAGGCACGGGGTGAAGGTGATAGCGGTCGACGCCCACAACAGCCTGGGGCCGGATCCCGGGGAGGAGGACGTCGCGGAGCTCCTCTCGCTGGCGGAGGAGATCCTGCGCCGTGGACCCCCGGGCGGGAGGATCGTCAGGTGCGGCTGCTCGGCCCGCCCCGGCGCAATCTGGCCCGCCATCGGGTCCGCCGGCGTGTCCGTGCTGGCCATGGAGGACGACTCGGGGAGCAGGACCGCGCTCGTCTCGGTGGACTCCAACAACGCGGCCCCGGGCTTCAGGGAGGCCGTCGCGGGGGAGCTCGCCCGCGTCGGGTTCGACAGGTGCATCCTCTGCACCACCGACACGCACGAGACCACCGGGATCTCGCGCGCCGAGCGCGGCTACGCGGCGCTGGGCGAGGGCGGGGACGGCGTCCTCGGCAGGATAGTGGAGGCCGCGAGGGCGGCGCTGGCGGACATGTCCCCCTGCGACGGCGTGGGCCTCAAGGAGCTCTCGATGCGCGCCAGGTTCGCCGGGGAGAGCTTCCTGCGCGCCTCCAGGGAGACGACGTCCAGGTCCATCAGGGTGGCCAAGGCCGCCCTCATCGCGGCGCTCGCGCTGGCCGCCGTGGGCTACGTCTCCGTGGCCCTCCTCTAGGACCTCGAGACCTCTATCTCTATGAACGAGACGCGGTCCTCGCCGCCGTCAACATCCTCGCTCCCGACGCTCACGCGCTCGGTCCTGAGCCCCGGGAGGAACCCCGCCTTCAGGAGGTTCACGACGTCCACGGCGCTGCTTATCGACCTGCCTCTGGCCCTCAGCACCACCCTCCTGTGCCCCGAGTTGAACGCGGTGAGGCACGCGGTGACGTAGTTCATGACGGGCTTCCTGCTGCTCACTATGATGAGAGCGGCTTCCTCCATCGCGGGCTCCGTCGATGAACGCGCGCTATTTAGGCGTGACGGCGCCCCGCGGCGCGGCCCCCGCGGAATGGGGGAAAATTATATAAGGATCTACGGGATGAGCGTGCCCGCTCCTGTAGGGGTGATGTGAATGGCAGCGCAGCCGGGTTACGCACCTGTCCTGATCCTCAAGGAGGGCGCCACCGAGACCAAGGGGAGGGACGCCCTCAGGAACAACATAGAGGCGGCGAGGATAATCTCCGAGATAGTCCGCACGAGCCTCGGCCCCAGGGGCATGGACAAGATGCTCGTGGACAGCCTCG
>JBMFHR010000044.1:0-6723 GCA_049976725.1 Conexivisphaera sp.
CGATCGGGCGAAACCGTTTTTAGAGGGGCATCCCGGGACGGACAGGAGCCGGGGTGCCCGAGCGGCTAAGGGGCAGGCCTCGAGATCCGCTTGAAGTGGGCTGGACAGCCTGTGGGCGAAAGCCCGTGTGGGTTCGAATCCCACCCCCGGCGCCATCGCCCTACCCCCTGGTCGAGAAGTAGATCCCCGCGGCGAGCACCGAGTATCCCAGCAGCTCCTCGGCGGTCACCGGGGTCCCCAGGATCGCGTAGCTGAACGCCATCGAGAGCGCCGGCACGAGGAACATGTAGGGGGCCACGCGGTTCACCTCGTGCCGCGAGTACAGGTACACGTAGATCGTGAAGGCCACCGCGGTGCCCGGGAACGCTATCAGCAGGAGGGCCGCGATCGCCCCCGGGGTCCACCTGATCGAGGCCAGGGATCCCTCGGAGGCGGCGAGCGCAGCCGAGATGGGGAGCGCGTATATCAGGTGGTAAGCGTTGACCCTGGCGAAGTCCTCCTCCCTGAGGTACTTCCTGTACAGGACTGTGGCGAGGGACCAGCTCAGCGCCGCGCCCATGAGTGGCGCGATCCCCGTGGGCGGCGCCGGCCCCAGTCCCCCCGAGAGAAGGATCGCCGTGCCCGTGAACCCGAGCGCCAGCCCGATCGCCCTCCCGCCGGTCACCCTCTCCCCTAGCAGGACCAGGCTCAGCGCGGTCACGATCACCGGGTACGTGTAGATGAGCAGGGACGCCGTCGAGGGACTGACGTAGGCCTCGCCGTAGAACCACAGCGACTGCATCAGCACCACGTCCAGGACGCCGAAGAGAGCCACGAGCAGGTTCAGCCTGAGCCCGGCCAGCGGGCGCATGCTCCTGGGCAGCAGCGCCGCGAGGAACGGCAGACCCACAGCTATCCTGAGGAACAGCAGCTGGAGCGGGCCCACGGACCCCAGGGCGACCTTCACCAGCGGGTAGTTGAGCCCCCAGAAGGTGGCCATGGTCAGGAACGCCGCCGCGTCCCTCCACTCGCCCACGTGGGCGAGCGGCGATTTCAATAATAAATAAGGAGATCCCCGCCCGATCGTGTCAGTAGGCCTGGGACACCTCGTATGCCTCGACCTTCCAGGTGGGCTTCATGGAGCTGGCCACCTGGAGCAGGTGGTCCAGCGAATCCGCCTCCCACCTGCACACCGCGAGGTTCTTCCCCTTCGCCAGGAACACCTCCTTGAGCTGCAGGCCCTGCGGGAGCTTGCCCCCCTTGGCCAGGCCCAGGAGGTCGTTGGCGAACTTGTCGAACGCCCGCCTCTGGGAGTCGTCCCAGGTGTGCACCACTATCACGGAGACCATCGGACGTCAGAAATCGCATCCTGATATGAAACGTTGCGGAGCCCGGGTCGTCGGCGCGCCGATCAGGCGGGCTCCCCCCTTCCGGTAGCCGGGACGGGATCCGGCCCGGACGACGGGGGCCGGAAGCGCCGTGGGGGAAATCCTTTTGAGGTCGGGCGGGGACCTAATCCGGATGTACGGCCTCGAGACCAAGCTCTGGGCCGAGAAGAAGTCGGTGCTGGGGAAGGAGCTCGCGACCATACTCGTCAGCCTGGGGGCCCTCAGGTTCGGCGACTTCACGCTCACCTCGGGCAGGAGGAGCCCGTACTACATAGACCTGAGGCTCCTCCCGTCCTATCCGGGCGCGCTGGAGAGGATAGCCGACATGTACGTGGCGGTGCTGGAGAACGAGGTCGGGATTGGCGGCGTGAAGGTCGCCGGGGTGCCCACCGCCGGCCTCCCGCTGGCGACGGCCGTCAGCCTGAGGGCCAGGCTCCCCCTGATATACGTGAGGGAGACGCCCAAGCTGCACGGGGAGATGAAGATGATAGAGGGCGTTCTCTCCCAGGGGGACCGCGTCGTGCTGATAGACGACCTGGCCACGACCGGCGGGAGCCTCCTCAGGGCCGCTGAGGCCATCAGGGCCTCGGGCGGCCGCGTCGAGCACGCCGTGGTCCTGATCGACAGGGAGGAGGGCGGCTCCGAGAACCTGGCGAGGGCCGGCATAACGCTCCACGCCGTCTCCAGGGTGAGCGAGCTCCTGTCGTGGCTGGAGGCCGCGGGCGGCATACCGCCCGACAGGGCGAGCGCGATAAGGGACTACCTGAGGAGGGCGAGGGCCTACGAGTGACCGCGTGTCCAGGATAGCGTCCATACTCAGGAGGCGCGGCGTCGTCAGGCGCGGCAGCTACCTGCTCCACCTGGGCAACTCCAGCGAGTACTACGTCGACATGAGGACCCTCCCGTCGTACCCGGACGACTTCGACGAGGTGACATCGGCGCTCGCCGACCTGCTCTCCGGCGGCGTCGGCCAGTTCGACAGGCTGGTGGGCGTCGGGGACGGCGCCTCCCCGTTCACGGTCGCGGTCAGCCTGAAGCTCCAGAAGCCCTACGCGATCGTGAAGAAGATGGAGGCCGAGAACAGCTTCCGGGATCCCCTCCTCGGCGAGCTGCGCGCCGGGGAGCGCGCAATACTGGTGGACGACGTCGCGTCCACCGGCATCACCCTGGCGTGCGCGACCTCCATAGTGAGGGCGCTCGGGGCGCGCGTCGACACGGCGGTCGTCCTAGTGGACCGCGAGCTCGGCGCCTCGTCCCTCCTCTCCACGTTCGGGGTGCGGCTGATGAGCGTCCTGAAGCTCGGCGACATCCTCGGCGACGGCGGAGGGAGAGCCCCCTGAGCACCTCCCCCCTCAGCCTCTCCAGCTCGCCCGCTGGGTCGCTGGATCCCATAACGCTCCTCCCGACTATGATCATGTCAGCGCCGGCGGACGCCGCGGCCGCGGCGTCCCCTCCCTGAGCGCCCACCCCCGGCGCAAGTATCACCATGCCCTCGCCCACGATGCGCCTCAGCGCAGATATCCTCTCCGGCCTCGTGGCCGGCGCGATTATCCCGTCGGCGCCGGCTTCCCTGGCGGCCGCCGCTATAGCTTCCGAGCACCCGGCGTAGCAGAAGGACGCGCCCGGGTTCGACGTCTCAGCGACCACGAGCACGCCCGCCCCGCGGGCCGCCCTCACGACCTCCTCCACGACGTCCCTCCCCAGGAACCCGTGGATTATCACCGCGTCCGCCCCGGCGTCCAGGAGCTCGCGGGCCACCCTGCCGCTCACGTGCGGGACGTCCGCTATCTTCAGGTCAGCCACGAGCACGCCCCCCCGGGCCACCCTCCTGGCGGCGGCTATCGCGCCGAGGCCGCCGTGGAGCACCGGGATCCACCCCACCTTCAGGTTCAGGGGCTCCGGGATTGCGCTGAGCCTCGAGAGAGTCCCCTCGTCCAGCGCCTCGTCCAGCGCCAGGAGCACGGGATCCCTCGTCGCGATCTCCGAGATCCTCTCGGCGAACCTCAGCGAGATCGCCCCCGAGGACGGGCGCCCGGGATCCCTCCCCGGGCATGCTCAGGCCTCCCTTATCCTCTCCAGGTAGGAGAATGCGTTCCAGAGGGTCACCCTGGCGTAGGACGGCACGTTCGGGTCCTGGGCTATCTCCTCGAGCGCCGCTATGGCGTTCGCAGCCCTGACGGCCGGAGTCAGCGAGCCGTCGTTCAGCGTGTCTATCACGCTCTTTATCGAGCGCCTGACGTTCCTGGGTATCACGTTGTCGTTGGCCAGCGTCTGCAGTATCGCCACGGCCTGCCTTATGTTCTCCAGGTTCTCGGCTGACAACGCCGCGCACCTCAGCTTGGGCGGTGAATTGGCACTAGACTTAAACCTTACTAGTGGCGGGGCGATCAACGTGAGCTCGAGGGACACGAGCCGACTGGTAGTGGAGCTGATGAGGCGCGGCGCCACCCTGCTCAGCGAGACGTGTCCCACGTGCGGCGGGATCATGCTGAGGTACAAGGGGGTCACCTTCTGCCCCAGGTGCTCCGGCTTCACGAGCGTCGAGGAGGTCGAGGAGAGGCTGAGGGCCCCGGGCGACCTCCTCGGCGACCTCGAGAGGATGATCTACGACGGCCTGAGGGAGGACGCGCGCGCCCTCAGGGGCGCGAAGGACGCCGAGGCCAGGAGCGCCTCGCTCAGGCTGCTCAAGGAGGAGCTCGAGGTGCTCGAGATACTCCTAAGGATAAAGGACAGGGAGAGGTCGTCCGGCAAATGAGCCGGCCGTGCAGCGTCAGTCCGGAGCCCCTGGCCAGGGTGCTCTCCCTGGTCGAGGCGCGCGACCCCGAGGCGGTCCGCGCCGCAGCCGGCCTCGGGTCCCCCCTGGGGCCCGAGCTCTCCCTGGCGGCCTCCGAGGCCATCGCGCCCGCCGGCCGGCGCGGCGGGGCGTTCATAGTGGTGACTGGGATAGACAAGGCCGGCAAGGAGACGCAGGTCTTCAACCCCGCGCGCCTGCCCGGCGTCAGGGCCCTCCTGGAGTTCGTGGAGGGGCTGGGCTACGGGACCATGGGGGTGCGCCAGCCCGAGTACGACTTCCTGAGCGGCCAGCTGATAAGGTCCTACCTGGGGCTGGACAGCGGCTGCTCCATATCCGGGCGCCTGCCGCGCGGCTCCGCGTGGGTGCTCTGGTCCCTCAACAGGGCCCTCCTGAACAGGCCCGTCGCCGCCTGGCTCTCGGGGGACGGCCGCGCGGTCGTCTCCAAGAGGTGGGGCGAGAGCAACCTCGCCTACCACGCGCCTCAGGGGGTCAGCCCGGAGCGCATACTCTCTCTGGAGCGCGGGTTCGTCCAGCCAGACCTCTTCGTGGTGCTCGACCTGGACCCCGAGGTGTCCGCGCGCAGGGCGGGCGGCGCGGGCGACGCCTTCGAGTCGAGGCTCCGGCTGCTCTCGGCGGCCAGGGAAATCCTGAGGGACCTCGGCAGGTACTTCCCGGACTCGGAGGTCGCAGTGGTCGACGCGTCCGCGGATCCCGCGAGCGTCAACGGCGCCGTCCTGGACGCCGTCAGGAGCTTCCTTCGCAGGCGAGCTCGAGGCCGCCCCCGACGCTGGCCGAGAACCTCGCGAGGCCGCATCCGGAGAGGACTGACCTGGCGCCGTCGTAGGCATCCCCCAGCTCCGCCAGCGGTATCCCGCCGAGGGCGCACCCCGAAACCAGCATGGGGTCGGCCCTCCTGACGAGCACCGCGGCCGGCGCCAGCCCCCTGGAGGCGATCGAGTAGAGGACGTAGCTCCCCACGCTGCTGCCCACCGCGTAGGGGAACATCAGGAGCCTCCCCCTGAGCTCCTCGCCGGTCCCGCGCAGCGTGCCGCGCTCGGGATCTATGTCACCGAGGGGCGAGATGGGGGAGTCGAGGACGAGCGGCCTTCCCCTTCCGGCGCCGCCCACGAGCACCCTGCCGAGGCCCAACGCCTCACCCCCTGGCTATCCGGGCGCGCCCGAACTTCTCGCCCTGCCCGAGGGGCGCGGTAGCGTCCAGGCCCCACTTGCTGGTGGTGAGCGTCGCCTGGTCGCTCGAGGGATCCAGCGATGACCCGCGCATCCCCCCGAGGATCACGAGCCCCCTGTCCGGCTGGAACCTCGTGGCCAGGGCGAACTCCACGTCCCGGGGATCCTCCGGGTCTATGTCGGCGTCCACGACCGTCACCATCTTCAGGGACTGGTCGAACGTGAAGGCCGCTATGATCGCCGTCCTGGGGTCGCTCTCCAGCCTCTTCTCCATCTGCACCACCGCGTGGAGCCAGCGGCCGCCCCCCTCCGTGAGGACGACCCTCCTCACTCCCGGCAGCAGGTCCCTCAGCCGCTGCTCCAGCTTCACCTCAACGGGGAAGGACATCAGGAACCTGTGCTCCGGCCCGCCCGCCAGCAGCCCCCTGAGGGCGAACTCCTCGCCCACGTACATAGAGTCGAACTCGACGACCGGCTGCATCCTGGGGATGTCGTAGAGCCCCAGCATGTCCACCATCCGGTCCAGCTCCGCCGCGTCGTGCCTGATGCGGCCCAGAAGCAGTATCTCGCAGCCCGTCGGCACCTCCATCCCATCCACCTCAGCGAAGCCCAGCGCGCCCCCGGCCATCGCGTTCGCTATCCACGCCTCGTACACGCCGAACGGCGCCTGGTACGCCGCGGCCAGCTCCACTATCGGGTTGGCCCCTATCTCCACGGCTATTTTCAGGTCCTCCCCTCTGGACGCGGCCTCCGTGTAAATCCGGTGCAGATGGCGGTTTTCAACCATGCGTATCACGCCCCTGCGGCCGTCGAGCACCCTTATCCTGTGGAACGACGCGTTCCCCGAGCCGTCGGCCGGGTTCCTCGCGAACACGATGGCGCTCGTCAGGTAGCGCCCCGCGTCGCCCTCGTAGTACTTGGGCACCGGCAGGGACTCGAGGTCCGGCTCGAGGGGTCCCCTCATCCCCAGGTCCACCATCGACTCCGGCCTCCTGGGGTTCTCCGCCGCCCTCAGGAACCTGGCCTTAAGCTCCTCCTCCCCAACGCCCAGCGCCAGCGCCGCGTGCCTCCTGCTGGAGAGTGTGTTGAAGGCCACCGGTGCCCCGTAGCCCTCGACCCTCACCAGCCCGGCCCTGTCGCCCGACCCGGCTATCAGCGCTGGAACCTCCCCCAGCCGGACTGGCCCCGCCTCCGAGAGCTCGCCGGCCTCCCTGAGCCTCCTCAGGTGTTCCCTGAAACTGCGTACGGGCTCCACGCCGGCGCATGCACGCCCGCGGATTAATCCTTACCTGAAGCTGCGCTGAGCTCCTCGACAGGCGCCCGCGAGGGCCCCGGGAGAACAGCAACCTTGGATCACTTGGCGCGTGCGCCATG
>JBMFHR010000045.1:0-6585 GCA_049976725.1 Conexivisphaera sp.
GCCGGAGACATTCAGCCTCCCCGTGCCGTCATCGCTTCCCGTAATAAGTACCCCTCGGTACGTCCCGGCAGTGAGTTCCCCATGAGGAGCGGCCTTCTCCACCTGCTGCTCCCGCTATTTTTCGTGCTCTCCGTGCTCACCGGACCATACGGCATAATCAGTCCGCTCTCGCACGGGCTCGGATCCTTCGTCCTCGAGCTGAGGCTCCTCAGGGCCATCTCGGCCGCGCTCGTGGGCATGGCGCTGGCGGCCTCCGGATCCGGCCTCCAGGCGCTGCTGAAGAACCCGCTGGCGGATCCGTACATATTGGGCGTCTCATCCGGCGCCGCCCTCGGCGTGCTGGCGGCCGTCGCGGTGGGGCTCCTGTGGCCGCTCGAAGTCTCGCTCGCCGCCCTGGCCGGCGGCCTCGCCGCCCTCGCGCTCGTGATGGCGATCTCGTCCGCGCTGGGGCTCACGAACCTCTCGCTGGTGCTGGTCGGCGTGGCCGCTTCCTACGCCCTGAGCTCCGTGGACATGGTGCTCATGATGGACTTGGGTCCCTCAGTCCAGGGCTCCCTCGCGTGGCTGTTCGGGACAGTCGCCTATGTGCTGTGGAGCGAGCTCGTCTACGCGGCCCCCCTGATGGTGTGCGGCGCGATATGGATATTCCTGAGGGCCGGCCACCTGGAGTCCCTCATGCTCGGCGACGACGTCGCCGAGTCCATGGGGGTGAGGGCCCGCAGGCTGAGGGCCGAGGTGGCGCTGGCCTCGGCCCTCTCCACGTCCGCGGCCGTCGCCGTGGCGGGCCCCGTCGGCTTCGTGGGACTCGTGGCCCCCTGGCTCGCCAGGCTCGGGTCCGGCGGGGCGTTCCGCAGGACCTACCCGCTCTCGCTCTCGCTCGGGGCCTCGCTCACGGTCGCGGCCGACCTCGCCTCCAGGTTCGTGCAGCCCGGGGGCATGGCCCCGCTGACCTCGGTGACTGCGCTCATGGGGGCGCCCGTCCTGGTGTACTTACTGGCCAAGTGGGGGCGGTGATGGCGTTGGACCCTCTGCTCGAGGCGAGATCCCTCACCCTGGCTTACGGGGGCCGCGTCGCCCTGAGGGACCTCGACCTGTCGGCGTATCCGGGCGAGGTCCTCGCGGTGGTGGGGCCGAACGGCGCGGGCAAGACGACCCTCCTCAGAGCGATATCGGGCTCCATAGAGGTCGCCGGCGGGGAGCTCGCGTGCTGCGGAACCCGCGCCCTCCCCGGGGAGAGGCTGGGGTCCGGCTCCTATGTGTCGTACTCTCCCGCGCACCCCGACGTGGATCCCTGGCTCTCCGCGCGCGACGTCGTCCTGTCGTACAGGATGGGGCCCCAAAGGCCCTGGTCCAGGCCAACGGCGGAGGACCTGAGGGCGGTCAACGCGTCCCTCGGCCGCCTGGGCATCAGTGCCCTCGCCGACAGGAGGATGTCCGAGATGAGCTCGGGGGAGCGCAAGATGGTCATGCTGGCCGCGGCCCTCTCCCGCGGCTCTGAGGTGCTCCTCCTGGACGAGCCGCTGGCCAACCTGGACCTGAGGAATCAGTCCGTGGCCATGGCGGCCATCAGGGCCGCGGCCAGCGGGGGCGCGCTCGTGATCGTCACTTCCCACGAGCTCCACCTGCTGGGACTCTACGCGGACCGCGTGCTCGTGCTCTCGAACGGGAGGGCGTTCGCCGTCGGCCCGGCGTCCTCCACCCTGAGCCGGGAGCTGCTCGAGCGCGCCTACGGCGTTCGCCTTAGGGAGGAGCGCGCCCTGGTGCCCGCGCTGGATCCGCCGAGGCGACGATCCCACATAATGACTAATAAAATAATTGGAGTAAATGCTTTCCAGTGGCGGTGTCCGGGCGACATTAATATAAAGTCCGTCCTCCACGGACTCCGGTTTGGAGCACGAGCCAGAGGTCGGCTTCGGTTGGGAGCTCGAGGATGGAACCAAGGTTTACACGAACCTGACCAACGAGGGACCCGTACTCGTCCACGTGAAGGATGGCAGGATCGTGAGGGTGGAGCCGCTGAAGCTGTCGCCCGAGGACGCGGAGTCCTGGACCATAGAGGCGAGGGGCAAGAGATTCTCTCCCCCCAGGAAGGCGCTCGTGCCGGCCTACGTCCTCGCGGAGAGGGCCAGGGTCTACTCGCCGACGCGCGTCCTCTACCCCATGAAGAGGGTCGACTTCGATCCCAACAAGCCGCCGGACCAGAGGAAGGCGGAGAACAGGGGCAAGTCGGGGTACGAGAGGATATCATGGGAGGAGGCGCTCGACATACTCGAGCAGGAGATAACCAGGATGTACAAGACGTACGGGCCGGGCGCGATCGGGACCACCTCCTCGTCCCACCACTCCTGGGGCGTCATAGGCTACAGGCTCAGCGCCTACTTCAGGTTCATAGACATACTCGGGGTCACGTACGCGGACCACAACCCGGACAGCTGGGAGGGTGCCCTCTGGGGCTCGGTCCACATGTACGGGTTCAACTGGGGCGTCGGGGTCCCCGAGCAGAACGACCTGCTGACCGACGCGCTCCAGAACACCGAGATGATCGTGCTGTGGTCCGCGGACCCCGAGACCACCCTGGGGACCTACGCCGGGTTCGAGAGCAATCCCTGGCGCCAGTGGCTCAAGGAGCTCGGCGTGAAGTTCGTGATAATAGATCCCTTCTACAACTACACCGCGGTCAACTTCGCGGACAAGTGGATAGCGCCGAGGCCGGGGACGGACACGGCGCTCGCTGCAGCCATAGCCTACGTGTGGATAACCGAGGGCACGTACGACAAGGAGTACGTCGAGACCCACACCGTCGGCTTCGACAAGTTCCGCGACTACATACTGGGCAAGGAGGACGGGATCCCGAAGACCCCCGAGTGGGCCGAGAGGATAACCGACGTGCCGGCCAGGGAGATAAGGGCGCTGGCCAGGGAGTGGGCCAGGAAGAGGACCATGCTGGGGTACGGCAGCAGGCCCGGGATGGGCGGCGCCGGCCGCTCCGCCTACGGTCACGAGTGGGCTAGGTACATGGTGGCGCTGCAGGCGATGCAGGGCGTCGGAAGGCCCGGCGTCAACTGGTGGTCGACCAGCACGGGCACGCCGAACACGCCGAACGTGCCCGAGGACTCCAACCCGTACGGCTTCTTCTTCCCCGGATACGGCGACGGCGGGATCTCCGGGGACACGGGGAACACCGGCGCGGCAAGGATCCTGCCGCGCGGCTTCGTCAGGATCCCCGTGAGCGACAGGATAAATCAGCCGGGCGGGCAGCACGTGCTCAGGCTCATACTCCCCGAGGCCATAATGAACCCTCCCGTCGAGTGGAGGGGCAAGGGCTTCAACACGATATCGATAGAGTCGCAGTTCAAGAAGTACAAGTATCCTGAGGACGGTTACTCCGAGATCCGCATGTTCTGGCGCTACGGCGCCGCCTACATAGGGACTATGACCAACACTAACAGGTGGGTCAGGATGTACAGGAGCCCCAAGCTGGAGTTCGTGGTGAATCAGAACCCCTGGCTCGAGGGGGAGGCCAAGTTCGCCGACCTGATACTGCCCGCCGCGACGAGCTTCGAGCGCTGGGACATAGGCGAGTTCTCCAACATATCTGGCCAGTCCGTGGAGAGCGTTCAGTTCGTCAACCACAGGATAGTGGTGCTGCAGATGAAGGCGATAGAGCCGCTCGGCGAGTCGAAGGCCGACTACGACATCTTCGCGATGGTCGCCAAGAGGCTCGGCTTCTACGAGAAGTACACGGAGGGCGGCATGACGTTGCTCGACTGGGTCAAGAGGTTCTACGAGAGGAGCGATCTGTCGAAGTACATCTCCTGGGAGGAGTTCAAGAGGCGCGGATACTTCGTGGTGCCGGTCAAGAAGCGCCCCATAACGCCCGCCCTCAGGTGGTTCTACGAGGGCCGGAGGAGGGACACTATAGGCGCCGGCCCGGCCGGGGGAGGCGTGATGGGGATGCCCGACGGCACGGGCCTGGGGACCCAGAGCGGGAAGATAGAGTTCGAGTCGAACAGCCTGAAGAGGTTCGATCCGAACGATCCCGAGAGGCCCCCGGTGCCCCACTACATACCGCCCTGGGAGGGCCCGAATACTCCCCACGCCGAGAAGTACCCCCTGCAGCTTATGTCGCCGCACGCGAGGTACAGCTTCCACACCCAGTACGACGCGAAGGAGACTTGGGTGGACGAGATTCCGGAGCACAGGAGGAGGGGCCCGGACGGCTACTTCTACAGGGTCATGAGGATAAACCCGGCTGACGCGGCCAGGAGGGGGATAAGGGACGGCGACCTCGTCAGGGTCTACAACGACAGGGGCTCCGTCATCTGCATAGCGGAGGTGACCGAGAGGATACGCCCCGGCACTGTGCACTGCTACCAGGCGTCGGCCGCCTACGACCCGATCGGGGAGCCCGGGGAGTCCCCCGACAGGGGAGGCTCGATAAACCTGCTGACCCCACACAGGTTCCTGTCCAAGAACGCCAACGGCATGGCACCTAGCAGCGCCATGGTGGAGGTCGAGAAGTGGGAGGGATCCAGATGACCCGCTACGGCATGGTGATAGACGTTGCGAAGTGCAACGCCTGCTACAACTGCTTCGTCGCCTGCAAGGACGAGTTCTGGGGCAACGACTACCCGCCCTACTCCAGGGCCCAGCCCAAGCTGGGCCAGCAGTGGGTGAGGGTCGAGAGGAAGGAGAGGGGCCACTTCCCATTCGTAACGGTGGCCTACATGCCCGTCATGTGTCAGATGTGCAGGGACCCGCCCTGCGTCAAGGCGGCGAAGGATGGCGCCGTGTACGTGAGGGACGACGGCATAGTGATCATAGACCCCGAGAAGTCGAAGGGCCAGAGGCAGATAGTGGACTCCTGCCCCTACGGCGCGATATTCTGGAACGAGGAGCTCCAGATACCCCAGAAGTGCACGTTCTGCGCGCACCGCGTGGACAAGGGGCTCCAGCCCAGGTGCGTCGACGCCTGTCCCACCGGGGCGATGGTGTTCGGCGACCTGGACGACCCGGAGAGCGAGGTCAGCAGGATCCTCAGGGCGACCGGCGCCGGCCAGCCGTACAGGAGCGACGTGACGAAGGTCACTTACTCCGGGAAGCCCGAGGCCTACGAACCGAAGCCAGGCGTCGGCCCAAATGTGATATACCTCAACCTGCACAGGATGACCAAGCTCTTCATAGCTGGGAGCGTTGCGCTGAGGGAGACCGACGACCTCGTGGAGGGCGCCTCGGTGGCGCTCCTGACCGACGGGCGGGAGGTGGCCAGGACCTCGACGGACGCCTTCGGCCAGTTCCAATTCGACGCGCTGGAGCCGGGCAAGTACACGGTGAGGATCGAGTACCCGGGCCACCGCGCGCTGACGGCGGATGTCGACCTGAGGGAGAGCACGTACCTCGGGTACCTCTTCCTGGAGAAGCAGCGATAGCTCCGCCAACGATCAAGCTTTAATCTCTCCCGGCGCTCGGCAGCGGCGATGTCGCTGAGCTTCACCAAGATAATTTACGAGAAGCGCGATGGGGTCGCGTGGATCACGCTGAACAACCCAGAGAGGTACAACGCCCTGGAGAAGTCCATGAGGGCGGAGCTCAAGGCCGCGCTGGAGGATGCCTGGAGGGACGACTCCGTGAGGGCCGTGGTCATCAGGGGATCTGGTAAGGCGTTCAGCGCGGGCGGCGACATAAAGGCGATGCTCGAGTGGACCCCGACCGTCGCCATGAGGGAGCTCAAGGAGCTGGGGACCGCCTTCGTCATAGAGAGGATCATCAGGGATATGCCGAAGCCCGTGATAGCCATGGTGCACGGCTACTGCCTCGGAGGGGGGTTCGAGCTGGCCATGGCGTGCGACCTCGTCGTGGCCTCCTCGGACGCCAAGTTCGGCAGCCCCGAGATAGGCATAGGGCTCATACCCGGGAGCGGCGGCACCCAGATGCTTCCCAGACACGTCGGGGAGAAGAAGGCTAAGGAGCTGATATTCACCGGCGACCAGATATCGGCTGAGGAGGCCGCGAGGCTAGGTCTGGTCAACCGCGTGGTGCCCCCGGATGGGCTTCAGGGCGCCGTGGAGGAGCTGCTGGCAAAGCTGAAGTCCAAGAGCCCCGTTGCGCTGGCCGCGGCCAAGGAGGCCATCAACGCCTCGCTCGAGCTCGGGCTCACACAAGGAATAAGGTACGAAGCACAGGTCTTCTCCCAGCTCTTCTCGACGGAGGACCAGAAGGAGGGGGCCAGGGCATTCCTGGAGAAGAGGAAGCCGGAGTGGAGGGGGCGCTGATTCCCTCCCTAGGTACTATATAATGTATATTTTTATAGTATATTGTATTGTTAGCAAAGCTTAAAAACGAACTGGCACGACCTTGGCTCGATGTCGGATCAATTCCTAGCCGACCTAGCCACGGAAATGGCCGATATCCTGGAGAGGAGCCTGCACGGTGGCCTCAGCAGGAAGGACCTGGGGGTCGCGGGGGACATCGTGAAGCCGAGGCCCCTGAAGTTCTGGGGACACGAGGTCGAGATATTCGACCTCTCCCATCCGTTCGGCGCGCAGTCGGTCATATGGCCGACCGCGAATGGCTCCCCGGAGTTCA
>JBMFHR010000046.1:0-5932 GCA_049976725.1 Conexivisphaera sp.
CGCGCGGGTGGGCCAGCGCGGAGCGCGTGGCCCACGACAGGACGGAGGCGTTCGACGGCCGCCGTGGAGGGCGCCGGCGGAGCGGGATCCTGGGCTGGATGGTCCCGCTCGGCTGGGAGGCGATTGCGCGTGGGCGTGCGGCCCGAAGTTGACGGAGCCCCGCGCGCGACCAAGATTTAAGTTCGTGGGCGCGCGATAAACGGCGTGCTGAGGGAAGCGCATTCCGGCTACGTCGATTTCGGGACGTGGTCGGGCATAGCCGCCTACAGGGCTGACGCGCTGGAGGAGCTCAGGTCTGCCGATTCGATAATACTCGACTGCGACGGCACCCTGGTCGACGTGAGGCGCAGCTATCCGGTAGCCGCCGTGGAGTCTGCCAGGTTCCTGGCGGTCGTGAGCGGGCACCCGACGCCTCCCGCACCCGCGCTCTCGCAGCTCGTACCCACGCTCAAGGAATCCGGCCTCTTCAACAACGATTGGGACACAGCGCTCGCGCTCTACTTGGCGTGGGTGAAGCACGTGGAGGACGGGCGCCAGCTGGCCGAAGCCGCTCTCGAGCTGGCCTCGATCAGCGACCCGGCCGAGCTCTACGAGATGGGCCGCGAGTTCTCGGGGAACCTGCTGGACGGCTGCCCGGGGCCTCCGCCGAGGTGCTACCTCTCATCCGTCTTCGATTCGATCTACTACGGGCTACGCCTCTACACGGAGCTGTATTCATCGCCTCCCCCAATACCGATTGATCACGGGCTGCTCGAGGACGAGTCCTCGATGGTGGGCGCAGTCGACCTGCGCGCGCTCGCGGCCCGCTTCAACGGCTCCATCGGCGTCATCACCGGGCGCCCCAGGAGGGCCGTGCGCGGACCCCTGCTAGAGCTGCTGGGCCCCATGATGGCCGGGGGCCGCGTGTTTTTCACGGAGGAGCTGGGAGTCCAGAAGCCCGATCCTCGCCCGCTCCTCGAGGCCGTCTCCAAGATGGGTTCAAGTAGCGTGATCTACGTGGGCGACTCCGCCGAGGACCTCCTAATGGTCGAACGCTCGGTGACGATGGGGCTGCGCGCGTCCTTCGTGGGCGTCTACGGCGCGGCGCTGGATCCCGGGAGGGCCTTCAGGTGGTTCGCCTCGCGCGGCGCGTCGGCCATAATACCGTCGCCCGGGACACTTCACCTGCTGCTCGATCGCCGATGGATCTCCAGAGCGCGACCTCCCCCTCGGCTAGCTTCCTCAGGAACCGCTCACCCTGCTCGGCGTCCCAATCCATCCTCAGGTGCGCCAGCGCCAGGTCATCCCCTATCCTGTCCGAGATCTCCAGGAACGTCATCACGGACGCGTCCAGTATCAGCCCGGACCTGATCAGGGCCTCGGCCTTCCTCCTGAAAACGTACCCCTCGACCTCCTCGTCAAGCTCCGAGTACAGGATCCTCCTGGTGGCCTCGACCGTTCTCCTGACGTGTGCCAGCTCGCCCGGGGGGCTCGGCGGCATGACCCCGAGCGCCCGCGCGCGCCTGACCAGGTGCGCGGGCCGCGGCACCCTGCCCGCCGCAGCCACTGCTGCCGCCATCAGGAGTGCGTGGGACTTCATTGCGTAGTATCCGGCCTCGGAGGGGTTGCTCGCCCGCAGTGCCCTGGCGGTGAACTCCGCCGCCTGAAGCAGGCGACGCCTGGCAACGTCCCTCAGCGCGTGGCTCCTCCTGCCGGTCCAGCCCGACTTCAGCGCCGCGGCCCTCATCCGGGGGTCCTCCACCACGATCATCGAGGGTATCTCCTCGCTCGGTGGCCGCTCCATGGGGATCACCCTGGCTATGAAGCCCCCCTGCCTCCGGATCTCCTGCTCCCCATTCCCTGGGAAGAGCGCGACGTCCACGGGGCACCAGTCGGCCGGCGGCTCCTCCGACGCGCACCCTATTATCGCGATCGCCTCGTCGTCGCGTTCCCCCACGGCACGCCTGACCGCTGCCTCGAGGGAGCTCATCTTCAACAAAGTTTAAATACCAGTCTTATATCTATGACTACTTGGGTATAAAATCGTTTGAGGTGTTAATAGTTGGTCTACGGGCCAAGTTTCGTGGAGTACGAGCCTGGGTCCAAGTGCCCCAGGTGCGGCAAGGGAACCCTGATCCTGGATCCCAACACCGGGGAGCTGACGTGCTCCAACTGCGGCTTCGTGGTCAGGGAGAGGATAGAGGACCCCGGGCAGGAGTGGCGCGCCTTCAGCAAGGAGGAGAAGGAGGACAGGAGCCGCGCCGGCGTCCCGCTCTCGCTGGCGATGCACGACATGGGGCTCGCGACCGTAATAGGCCCCAGGGACAAGGACGCGAGCGGGAAGCCGCTCGAGGCGCCCGTGAGGAGCATGATGCAGAGGCTGAGGACCTGGAACAGCAGGAGCCAGGTCCACGAGCCCGTGGACAGGAACCTGAGGCAGGCCTTCAACGAGCTGGACACGCTGGCCGACAAGCTCAGCGTCTCCCAGGCGATAGTCGAGAGGGCAGCCTACATCTACAGGAAGGCCCTCGAGAAGGGTCTCGTGAGGGGGAGGAGCATAAGCGGGCTGATCGCGGCCTCGCTCTACGCCGCGTGCAGGGCCCTCGAGACCCCGAGGACCCTCAAGGACATAGCGGAGGTCAGCGGCCTTAAGAAGAAGGACATAGCCAGGTGCTACAGGCTCCTGGTCCGCGAGCTTGACCTCAGGATGCCGATAGCCGATCCCGTGAAGTCCGTGAGCAGGATCGCGAGTAAGGCCGGGCTCAGCGAGAGGGTCCAGAGGAGGGCCATCGAGCTGCTGAGGAAGGCTTCGGACATCAGGATCTCTGCCGGGAAGGATCCCATGGGGATGGCCGCCGCCGCGCTCTACATAGCCTGCGTGCTGGAGGGCGAGAACAAGACCCAGAAGGAGATCGCGGAGGCCGCCGGCGTGACCGAGGTCACGATAAGGAACCGCTACAAGGGACTCAAGGCTGCGCTCGGCCTCGAGGAGGCCCTGGCGGTCGCGGAGGCCAAGAGGCTGAAGGCCAAGGAGGAGGCCAGCTGAGTCCTCGACGATTCAGGAGCCCAGCTCATCCTTTATTTCGTCCAGCATCCCCAGCAGGAGGTCCGGATCCCCGCCCTCCCTGAGGAGCCCCGCGAGTTCCTCGAGCGCTGGATACGCGCGATCCAACCACTCCAGGTCTTTCCCCCTCGAGTAGACGATCCTGTATATCTCGAGCAGCTTCAGCTTCACGTGCCCGTATTCCTTCCTCCTCAGCTCGCGGCTCGCTATCATCGAGGCCACGAGGCTAAGGACCCTCCGACGGTACAGCCGCGCCGCACCTGTGGCCTCACCGGACCTTATGAAGAGCCTCTCGACGCGCGTGAGCTTCCTGCCGGTCAGCTCGGATCTCCTCCACAGACCTTATCCGTCCCGCCGCCAGCTCCTTGAGGGTCCGGAGGTTCATCACGCCCGAGAGCTCCCTCTCTATCAACTTCAGGTACAGCTCCACCTCCATGTCGTCCATGAACTGGAACGTGTACCTTCCCTGGTAAGGCCTCGGGGGTCCCTCCCTCCGCATGAGCTCGAAGTGCATGAACGGCTCCCCCCTCCTGACGGTCACGGTGTCGCGTTCGTTGTTCAGGTTGACCACCTCCAGGGCGAGCCTCCCAACGAAACCGCTGTGGACCTTGGCTGCATTGAGGAACGAGAGCCCCAGCCTCCCGAACCTGCTCTTGGCGGTCAGGTGGGCCACGTAGTCCGGCGGCACGAAGACTATCTCGTGTGAGACCAGGTTCCTGTGCTCGAGATACCTTATCTCCACGTCGTCCTTCACGGTGAGCACATAGCCGTCGCCGTCCATGAGCTCCGCGTTGAACGGGTGTATGATCATGTAGCGCTCGTTTAGCTTGATGAACTCATCGTGCCCGATCACGCACACGCTCCGAAGTCCCCCGGGGGCGTAGATATCCTTTGCCTCCGTAATCCTCAGTAGACCTCGATCGAGTCCTCCTTAAAGCCCAGCTCGATCAATATGCCCTTGATCTTGTCCCGATGGTCTCCCTGCAGCATGATCGCGTCGTTCTTCACGGTGCCGCCGCACGCGAGCTTCTTCTTGAGCTGCTTGGACAGATCGTAGACATCCAGCTCCTTGCCGTCCAACCCCTCTATCACGGTCATTGGCTTCCCGTAACGCTTCGTCTCGAGCTTCACCACAATCTTGGAATGTTCCTTCTCGAGCTCCCCACAGACGCAGAGATCCTTCGGGAGTCCGCAAACCGGACATATTTCCTGGGACACCGTTCGCAGTGGCTTTCCCGGCACTCCTTTTTAAATCTATCTCGGCGGCCCTCGGGCGATAGATCTAACGCTTATATTCCAACGCGACGGTCCACACACGTTGCAGGCGCTGCTGCTCGCCCTGGTGCTGCTGGAGCTCGCGATTACCGCGGCCTTGGCAATCCTCTCTACTAGGGCGGCCCTGATCGTGAGCTCCAGGACGCTGAGGCTGCTCGCCGCGTCGTTCGACCTCCTGGCCCTCAGCTCGGCGATGAAGCTTGTCTGGCTGGCCCTCAGCTCGGACCTGGCTCTGGCCCTCAGCTCGGCCACAATGGCCGCCTCGTTCCTGGCCCTGGCTATCTCGCACGTCTACTCCGTATCGCCGGATGCTGGCCTCCGGCGCCTCGAGGCGCTCCTCCTGCCAGCTCCCCTATTCGCGGCGTACACGTTGGCCAAGGGCGTCTCGCTGTACCTGGTCCTGTACGCCGCGGTCGAGACGACGATATTCTACGCTGAGATGAGGTACAGGGCCAGCCTGCTGACCGCCGCTGGTCTGTACGCGCTTTTCGCGTCGCTGCTCCTGGGCTTCACGACGGTCGGGATACTGGAGCCCCAGCTCGTCGAGTCAGTCCAGGTGGTCGGGTTCGCGCTCCTGCTCTCTTCCGGCGCATACTCCTTCGGGGCCGTGGGGGGAGGTGGATGAGCGGGTACCGGAGCCGCGTCCGCCTCTACGCCGACGTCCTGAGGGCGGTCAGGGACGGGATGGGCGAGGACGGCTACGCCCGCGTGTCGACGATCCTGAGGAGGGCCAACACATCCTACGCCAAGCTCTCGGAGATGCTGGACGAACTCCTCAGGAGCAGCATGATCGAGGCCGTGGAGGTCGACGGCGGGAGGGGCTATCGCCTCACTGCCGTGGGCCTCAAGTTCCTGGAGGAGTACGAGCGCCTCGAGCGCTTCGCGAAGGCGTACGGCCTGAGGCTCTGAGAGCCCTGCAAAGCTTAACGTGTGTCTGGGGGAGCCGGCGGGCGTGGGCAATCCCTGCCTCCTTCACGGATGCCACCTGTGCTGCGTGGGCACGGAGATGCCGCTGAGCGAGCGCGACGTGGAGCGGTTGGAATCCCTGGGATACCGGCGCGAGGAGTTCGCGCGGCGGGTCGGGGGCCTGACCGTCCTTGCGACTAAGGAGGACGGCAGCTGCTATTTCCTCGACGGCAGCGGGCGCTGCTCCGTCTACGAGTCGCGCCCGGAGGGGTGCCGCCTCTATCCCTTGGTCTGGTCCACCGAGACCGGCAGGGCGACGCTCGACACGGAGTGCCCCTACAGGTACGAGTTCAGCTTCGGCCCCGGCGACGTTTTGAGGCTGATGAACCTCGTGCGCGAGATATACGGGAAGGAAGCGCTTAAGGGCAGGGGGGTGCTCCGAGTTGGCCGTGCAGGGCCTAAGGAGGATAGTCGTGCCCGAGTACAGGGTGTCCGATGAGGTGCACTTGGATCCCGCGACCTCGGCGCTCCTCGTGATTGACATGCAGAACGACTTCGTGGATCCCAGGGGGAGGCTCTTCGTTCCCTCCGCCCCCGAGACCGTCCCGAGGGTGAAGCTCCTGATCGAGCGCGCCAGATCGTCCAAGATCCCGGTGCTGTACACGCAGGACTGGCACCTGCCAGACGACCCGGAGTTCAAGATATGGG
>JBMFHR010000047.1:0-5761 GCA_049976725.1 Conexivisphaera sp.
ATCGGTCCCCGGAGTGGGGATCACCTTTTTGGGAACCCCGACGCTCGGCCGGGCCGTGGAGGATCCGGACGCGAGCCCGCCCCTCGCTGTCCCCCTGGTCCCCGACGGGGTCTACAGGACGGCCTGCAGGGCCTGCGCGCACGGGTCCTGCGGCGTGATAGTCCGCGTGCGCGACGGTCGGGTGGCATCCATCGAGGGGGACCCGGAGGATCCCGTGAGCCGCGGCTACGTGTGCGCGAAGGCGATAGCCTCCGTGGATATGCTCGGGCACCCCCAGCGGCTCAGGCGCCCCATGATCAGGGAGGGCGACTCCTGGAGGGAGGTCCCCTGGGACGAGGCGATGGACCTCATCGCCTCCAGGCTCCTCGAGATACGCGACAGGCACGGCCCCGAGGCCATAGCCGTGGCCACCGGGACGAACCGCGACTTCAACCACTGGCTCTACGGCTTCGCCTACGCGCTGGGCACCCCCACCATAGTCAACGCCGCCAACGAGTGCTACATACCGCGCGTGACGCTCAGCCGCATGCTGGTGGGGGACCTCCCGGTCGTCGACTACGACGGGAACCCGGGGCTCGTGATGGTCTGGGGGGCCAACCCCGTGGAGTCGAATCCCGACGAGTACGTCTACTCGCAGCTCGAGGGGGCCCTCAGGAGGGGCGCCCGCCTGGTGGTCGTCGATCCGCGCAGGACCCATCTGGCGGCACGCGCCGACATCTGGCTCAGGGTCCGCCCGGCGACAGACGTCGCCCTGGCCCTCGGGATGGCGAAGGTGATCGTGGAGGAGGGCCTCTACGACCGCGAGTTCGTGGATGAGTACTCGTGCTGCTTCGAGGACTTCAGGGCCCACCTCTCGGGGATCTCCCACGCGTGGGTCGAGGAGGTCACCAGGGTCGCTTACCGCGACTACTCGCGCGCCGCGCGCGAGTACGCCACCGTGAAGCCCGCGGCCATCCACTGGGGAGTCGGGGTGGAGCAGAACGTGAACGCCGTCTACGCGGACTACGCCCTCCTCGACCTCGTGGCGCTCACCGGGAACCTGGACGCGCCGGGCGGGAACGTGATCTTCGATCCGCCCCCCGTGAGGCCGAGCGACTCCCTCTTCCCGAGGCTCCCGCCGCAGCAGAGGGAGAAGACCCCCGGGAGGGAGTACAGGATGGCCTGGGAGATCGACAGGCCTCCCCCCTACCTGATCTGGGACGCGATGCTCACCGGGAGGCCGTACCCGGTGAGGGCCATGCTGGTGTTCGCCTCCAACCCGCTGCTCACGCGCCCCAACTCCCTGAAGGTGAGGAGGGCCCTGGAGTCCCTGGACTTCCTGGTCGTCGCCGATTTCTTCATGACGCCGACCGCCAGGCTGGCCCACGTGGTCCTGCCGGCGGCCACGTGGCTCGAGCAGGACGGCATAGCTGACTACCGCAAGCACCACGGGCACGTGTCAGCCAGGCGCCGCCTCTTCCGCTTCGGGGAGGCCAGGAGCGACGCGGAGATCCTGCTAGAGCTGGGCAGGAGGATGGGGCTCCCGGGCTTCAGGTGGAGGAGCGTGGAGGAGGCGCTCGACGAGGCGCTGGAGCCCGCCGGGCTCACCTGGGGGGAGTTCCTCCGCTTGGGGCACCTCAGGGGGCCCGTGAGGTACAGGAAGTACGTCGAGAGGGGGTTCCCCACGCCGTCCGGCAAGTACGAGTTCTCCAGCGGGCAGCTGGCCGAGTGGGGCTACGACCCCCTCCCGCGCTTCAGGGAGCCCCCGGAGAGCCCCGCTGACCCCGACCTGGCGCGCGAGTACCCGATGATACTGATAACGGGGGCCAGGAGGCTCCCTTACATGGCGTCCGAGGGCAGGCAGCTGGAGGGGCTCAGGAGGCTCCACCCCTACCCCGAGGTCGAGATGCACCCGGAGGCAGCTGCCAGGATCGGCGTGTCAGATGGGGACTGGGTCGTCTTGGAGACGCGCAGGGGCAGGGTGATCCAGAGGGCCAGGCTCAACCCGTGGCTCGATCCCCAGGTCGTCTCGGCCGAGTACGGGTGGTGGTACCCGGAGCTGGAGGGGGACGCCTCCTGGACCATCTCCAACGTCAACGTCCTGACGGACGACTCGCCCCCCCTGGACCCGCTGATGGGCGCGACCAACCTGAGGGGGCTCATGTGCCGCGTCAGGAGGGCCGGGCCGGAGGAGGTGCCGCGGGAGCTCCGCGCCGGGCGGCCAACGCGAAAGCCTAAAAGAAGGCGGCTCGGGGGCTGTAGAGGGGCCGGTCGTCTAGTCTGGTCAGGACGCCGCCCTCACACGGCGGAGGTCCCAGGTTCGAATCCTGGCCGGCCCACTAGAAGTGGGTCCACCCCCTCCCGCTGACCTCCCCCACGCCCTCCAGCAGGACCCTGGGCCGCCCCCCGGCGCGCCTGGCCCTCCCCAGGATCCAGATGGGCACCCCCTCCTCCTCCGCGAGCTCCGAGAGGCGCTCCCCATCGTCCTCACCGACCAGGCCCACCATCCCGTACTCCTCGCCGCCGTAGAGCGCCGCCTCCACCGGGTCGAGCGAGGCCCCCCTGAGCGCCGCCTCCAGCTCCCCGTCCAGCGGCAGCCCGCTGAGGACGAGGTCCATCCCGTTCAGGTAGGCCAGTTCCCTGAGGGTGGCCGCCAGCCCATCGCTGCAGTCCATCGCGGCCCTGACGACCTCCGCCGCGCGCTGCTCGAAGCGCATCGGTATCTCGGGCTCGTATAGGTGCCTGATCGCCCTCTCCACGAGGCGCTCGTCCACCCCCCGCGCGCCCCCCGAGAGCAGCGCCCTGTACCCGAGCCACGTGTAGCCGAAGCCCCACCCGGCAGCGAAAACGAGGTCCCCATCCCTCCCCCCTGACCTGCCCACGAACCTCTCCGCGGTCCCGACCGCCGTGATGTCTATGACGAGCTCGGCCGCGGATCCCGTGTCCCCGGCCACCAGCTCCATCCCGTACTCCGATGATGCCCGGGCGAACCCGTCCCTCAGCGCCCTGAACGCGTCCTCCGTGGCCTCGCCCGGGGGCACCATGACGGAGGCCGTGTACCACCTGGGCCTCCCCCCCTTGACCGAGATGTCCGATGCCGCGGCCAGCACAGCCTTCCTGGCCAACTGCTCCAGCCCCATGCCGGGGAGGAGGTCCGTCGACCTCGCGACCGCGTCGGGCTTGATCAGGATCATCCCCCCGCAGCACCTCAGGGGGTACGCGTCGTCGTAGAGCCCCACGGACGCCGGCAGGGCAGCCCCCCTCAGCATCCCTATGGCCTCCCTCTCGCCCACCCTGCGGTCCACAGCGGATCCCGGGAGGTAAGCCTTTTAAAAGGAGAGCGCGCAGCGCCCCACGCCCCGGTAGCATAGCTCGGTCAATGCGCCCGCCTCGTAAGCGGGAGATCGCGGGTTCGAATCCCGCCCGGGGCTTCCTCCGCGGGACCCTCAAACATAGTCCACAATAGATATATGGGGCTGGCTATATTCTATAGCTGCAAACTATAAAGATAGCCCCTTACTCTCCATTGTCGATGAGCGGATACGGTGATAGGGGCGGGATCTTCGGGCACCTGGAGGAGCTCCCGTTCGGCCTCAGCCACCTCAAGGTCTGGCTGACCGCCGGGATGGGCTTCTTCACGGACGCCTACGACCTGTTCATAATAGGGGCGATAATAACCATATTCAACGCGTACAAGCTGCCGGGCTTCTACGATCCCGGGCTCGAGGCGCTCCTGGCGTCGTCGGCCATATTCACCGCGATAGCGGGCCAGGTGCTCTTCGGGAGGATAGCCGACCTCATGGGCAGGAAGTTCATCTACGGCATAGAGGCCGCCATACTCTCGGCGGGCGCCCTCCTCAGCGCCCTCTCGCCGAACATACTCTGGCTGCTGGCGTTCAGATCTATACTGGGCCTCGGGATAGGCGGCGACTACCCGCTCTCCGCCACGATAGCCAGCGAGTACTCGGGCCGCAGGACGAGGGGCAAGCTGGTCGCCCTGGTCTTCGCCAACCAGGGCCTCGGGACGATAGCCGCCGTGGCCGTCGCCATGGCCGCCGTGGCCTACCTCCCGCCCGACCTGGCCTGGAGGGTGGCGGCGGGGGTCGGGGCGATCCCCGCGCTCTCCGTGATATACCTCAGGAGGAAGCTTCCCGAGACCCCCAGGTACTCCGCCCTCGTCAGGGGGGACTACGAGGAGGCCAGGAGGGCCGCCGGCGTCCTCGGCGCCAGGCTCGAGGGCGAGGGCGTGGTCGCGAGGCGCTTGGGCATCGGGACCTTCCTCAGGAGGTACTGGGTCACGCTGATAGCCGCGGCCGTCCCGTGGTTCCTGATGGACATCGCCTTCTACGGCACCGGAATATACTCCTCCAGCATCGTGAGCGGGATAGTGGGTTCCTCCGGCTCCATCGTCGTCACCATATTCGAGTCCGGCATACCGTTCCTGGTCGGCGTCCCCGGCTACTTCACCGCGGTCGCGCTGATAGATAGGGTCGGCAGGAAGTCCCTCCAGATAGCGGGCTTCCTCGGCATGGCCCTCGTGTACGTGTACGTGGCGCACCTGCTCGACATCACGGGCGGCGCTATAACGAGGGCGGTACCGGCCTACGCCGCGATCGCCATATACTCGCTGTCGTTCTTCGCGATAGACGCCGGGCCCAACACCACCACGTTCGTCATACCCTCCGAGGTCTTCCCCGTCAGGTACAGGACAACCGGCCACGGGATCTCCGCGGCCATGGGTAAGCTCGGGGCCGGCATAAGCACCCTGTTCCTGATACCCTACCTGAGGTCGGCCTACGGCCTGCCCGCCACGCTGGAGGTGCTGGCGCTCGTCAGCGTACTGGGCGCCGCGGTCACCCTCCTCCTAAGGGAGCCGGCGAGGAGAACCCTCGAGGAGGCCTCCCTGGAGGAGCTCGTGCCCGCGGCCGCGCCGGTGGGCGCCTGAGCGCCTCCCTCCGCTCTCCTCCTTCGCACTAGCGTATGTGGCGAGTCCGCGCGGCCGTCCCCGAGCCGGCTGGTCCCGCGGGCAGGATTTGAACCTGCGGCCCTCCGGTCTCTGTCCGCCTGGTAGGCTGGGGGGCCTCGGCCCCCGGCCGAGACTACAGCCGGACGCTCTACCAGGCTGAGCTACCGCGGGTCAACCCCACTCCGCCGGGAGCTAATAAAAGCGTTTCTGATGGGCGGGCGCTCACTCCACGTTGATCCTGACGCCGCCCTTCCTAGCCTTCTCCTTGGCCTTCAGCCTTATCTCCAGGACGCCGTTCTTGTAGTTGGCCTTCGCGGATCCCGGATCCACCCTCACTTCCAGCGGCACCGTGGTCTCGTACTTCCTGTCCTCCCCCTCGGCCCTCAGGTAGACGCTGTCCTCCGTAGCCTCCACGTGTATCTTGTCCTTGTCCACGCCCGGCATCTCCGCTATGACCTTCACCTCGCCGTTCTGATCGTCGTATATGACGTCGACGAGCGGCTCGCGCACGTCGCTCGCCACGACCTTCTTCCCCTTCGAGGGCCTCACGTTGCCGAACTCGCGGACCACAGGCTTGCCGTCCGGCCCTATGGTTATCGAGAACCCGTGGAACACCGGGGTGGACCAGCCCCTCCTCTCCGCCTCCCTTATCATCTCGTCGAACATCTCGTCGAACATCTCGAAGTCCCTCTCTATCTCGTCGAATATCCTCCTGAACCAACTCCTCCTGTAGTCGTAGGGCTCGGACATCAGGATTGGGTGCCCCGGGCCTCCTATAAAGGTTGCCGGGGCTCCGCAGGCTCCGCCAACCCAAGC
>JBMFHR010000048.1:0-4994 GCA_049976725.1 Conexivisphaera sp.
CTCGTGGAGCTCGAGGACGTCGTGAGGATACCGCCCTCCATGCTCGGCAGGGACCTCAGGAGGGCGGCGGCCGAGGAGCTCACGAGAAAGTACAGCAGCACGGCGAACCCCGAGCTGGGGTACATAATCAGCGTGGTGGACGTCGAGGTGGAGCCCGTCGGCAGGATAGTGCACGGGGACGGCGCGGTCTACCACAGGGTGAGGTTCAGGGCGCTGGTCTTCTACCCGAAGCTCCAGGAGGTCGTGGAGGGCGAGGTCGTGGAGGTCACGGACTTCGGCGCCTTCGTCAGGATAGGGCCGCTCGACGCCCTGCTCCACATATCCCAGATAACGGACGACTACCTCACGGTCGACATGAGGCAGGGCGCCATAGTGGGGAAGGGCACCGGCAGGATCCTGAAGAGCGGCACCAGGGTGCGCGTCAGGATATCCGTCGTGAGCATGGGGCGCGGCGTCAGGATGGACAAGGTCGGCGTGACGAGCAGGCAGCCCTTCCTGGGGGCCCTCGAGTGGATAAGGGACGAGATCGAGAGGGCGAGGCAGCCCGCCCAGGCCAAGCGCGCGGAGCAGCAGGGGGGTGGCTGATTGCCCAGGGAGATGGCGTGCAGGGTCTGCAGGACCCTGACCACCGAGAAGTCGTGCCCCAACTGCGGCTCCACGGACCTCACGGACAACTGGAGCGGCCTCGTGATAGTGCTGGACCCATCGGCCTCCAATGTCGCGAGGCTGATGGGGGTGACCAAGCCTGGGAGGTACGCTATCGAGGTTCACTAGGTGGCCCCTGGTGCTGGGGCCCGGGATGGCCGAGGAGCTCAGGCGGCCCCCCGGCCCCGTGCTCGACGCCGAGGCGGCCGCCCGGGCGCTCTCGTCCGGCAGGTCAGTCCTAGTGGGGGACCGCGTTTCAGCGACGCTCTGCTCGATGGGGGTCCGCCCCTGGGTCCACATAATAGACATGAGGGAGAGGAGGGAGCCTTCCCCCTCACCGCCGCCCTGCCCCTTCGAGAGGTCCTTCGCCGTGAGGAACCCACCCGGCATGATAACGAGGGAGGCGGCGGAGGCGGTCGAGGCCGCGATGTCTGAGGACTCGCCGGCCCGCGTCCTCGTGGACGGCGAGGAGGACCTGCTGGCGCTCGTCGCGATATACGTGGGGCGGGGCGCCCTCGTCGCGTACGGCCAGCCCGGCGAGGGGATAGTGGTCGTCGACTCCTCGGACCCCACGGCGCGCGACCTGACAGAGCGCGCCCTCCTCTCGATGGAGGACCGGCTCAAATTTTTATAGTTCCCCGGCCGCGCGGCCGCCGTGGAGTCCGGATCCGAACCCACCCGGAGCGCCCCGCCCCAGCTGCGCGTCCTGTCCTCCCGCGAGAACAGGCTGCTGGGCAGGATGGAGCTGGAGTACCTGATCGAGGGCGCCTCCGGCAGGCTGAGCAGGGCCGACCTGGCGAGGCTCGTCGCGGGGCAGCTCTCCGCGAGCCCGGAGGCCGTGGTGCCGGTCAGGATGTCGCCCGTGACGGGCACCGGAGACCTCGTCGCGCTCGTCTACGTCTACAGCGATCCGGCCGAGGCCAGGAGGCAGCTGCCCGAGCACCTCTTCCTCAGGATGATGGGCAAGGAGGAGAGGGCGAGGGCCATCGAGGAGAGGCGCAAGGCGAGGGCAGCGCAGAGGGCCAAGTCCAAGGCGAAGGGCTGAACCCCCTTCAGGGCACCACGAGCGTTCCCGACTCCCCGGGCACGACCTCCCCCAGCGCCACGACGATGAGCCTGGGTTCGGCCCACGCGGCCCGGAGCGCCCGTCGATACTTAGGGGCGGCCTCGGACCGGGTTCATCCTCCTCATCCCTCCGTCGGGCTAGCCCAGCAGCTCATCGGCCGCGCCGCTGCCTGCCATCCGGGCCCGGAAAAACATAATTCCCACGCGGGCTCTCAGCCGGGCGGTGGGCTCTTGATTGACCTGACGGAGGTCGACCGCCACGTGGAGCTCGAGCTCATCCCGCGCCCCGTCGCGGACGAGATACGCTCGAGGCTCCCGGTCCTCGAGGACGCGATCAGCGACATCGAGGAGGCCTCCAGCGTCCCATACCCGCACCCGGCGGTCGCCCCATACCTGGTGGTCCTCGTGTACGCGACGGACGTCTCGGTGGAGGGCAACGTGTACGCCAGGGTGATAGTGAGGCCGAGCGAGGAGAGGGGGCTGGACTTCTCAGTGGAGTTCACGGCGCCGCTGATCCTCTACGGCTCCAGGAGGACGATCGAGGCCGTGGCGGCGCACGAGCTCACGCACTACCTCTATTACGCCAAGAGGTTCCGCGACTACGGCGCCGCGCAGCTCCTCCCCCCGGAGGGGTACTTCGAGGCGTTCGAGGTGGACGAGGAATTCACCCTCCCCCCCGAGGCGGTCTTCCGGCGCCGGAGCAGGTTCGTCAGGCTGCTCCGCGAGAGGATGGCGTCGGGCCTCAGGGACCGCGCCCTCGACAGGAGGACCGAGAGGCTCTGGGTGGCCAGGGGGCTCCCCGTCATCAGGCTGACGCAGGACCAGAACGCCGTGAGGATACCGGTGGACTACGTGGCCAAGTTCCGCGTAGACGAGGCCCTGGAGAGGAAGCTGAGCGCGATATGAGGGAGCTACCGGCGGAAGCCGCCCTGGAGGCGGTCGAGCTGGCGCGCTCCCTCCCGGGGAGGCTCGTCGCGCTCGTCGCCTACGGCTCCCAGGTCGCGGGGTACGCGACCGCGGAGAGCGACTACGACCTCCTGGCGGTCCTCGAGGGTGCCCGCGAGGGCGCCAGGTACTACTACGTGCGCTCGCCGGGCGGCAGGTACTTCTCCGTACTGTCTGTCGGGGCGGGCCGCCTGGAGGGCGACGCGGAGCGCGCCGAGCTGGGCGAGTTCGTGATAGGCAGGCTCCTGAACCCGTACCAGGTCCTCCTGGGCGGCGATGTCGTGGAGCGCGCCGCCCGCGCCTACAGGAGGAGGGTCGTGCTGGAGGAGCTAGCCAGGCTCGCGTCCGACTACGGGCAGTTCGCGACGGAGATCCTGGCGCCCCCCGAGTACTTCCTGTTCTCCAAGCTCAGGAGGAGGGCCAGGATCTACCCTCCGGCCAGCTACAGCTACGTGAGGACCTACTCGGGGCCGGAGGGCCCCGCCAACTTGGAGTTCTCGGCATCCAGGTTCAGGGAGGCGCTCGACGAGCTCGCCGCGGAGGGGATAGTGGAGCGCGTCGGCCGGCTCTACAGGGCGCTCCGCCCTCCCCTCCCCCGCCGTCCACCGGAGATGGACACGCTGGTGCTCGCGGTCAGGCAGTACGCGACCCACCTGTCGTCCGGCAGGGTGTCCCCCCGCGTCTTCGCCGAGGAGCTCTCGTCGAAGGCCAGGAGGTCCCGCGCGGCCGGGAGGCTGGAGCAGCTCGAACGCCCCAGGGGCCTCCTGTCGCTGCCCGAGGGCAGGCTGTCGACGGAGGGCCTGGCCCCCCTCCTCCGCGGCTGCGCCCGCGCGCGCACGAGGCCCCTCGGCGAGTTCTACTCCACAACCAGGGAGCTGGAGGCGGAGTGCCCCTGGGGGACCCTGAGGGCGGTCGTCAAGGAGTACGGCTCGCCCTGGGCCGCCAAGTGGGTGATGGCCAGGGTGGCCGCCGCCGGGATAAGGGAGATGCGCTTCTCGCCGGCCGAGAGGATGGCTGCCGAGTACGCGTTCACGCGCCTCCTCAGGCTGGCCGGCCTCTCGACTCCCCGCGTGCTCCTCGTTGATCCCGGGAGGCTCGTCGCGGTGAAGGAGTACGTCGAGGGAGTCCTGCTGGAGAGGGCGGTGGGGGACGAGCGCCCGTTCCGCGAGCTCGGGCGCATCCTCGGGCGCCTGCACTCGGCGGGGGTGACGCTGGGGGACGTGAAGCCCTCCAACTTCCTGGTCGCCCCCAGCTCCATCTACCTGATAGACTGCGAGCAGGCGATGCGCGGCGGCAGCGCCGCCTGGGACGTCGCCAGCTTCCTCTACTTCCTGGCGCCCCTCGGCAGGAGGCGCGGCGCGGACGCTGTCCTGAGGTCGGCGCTCGCGTTCCTCGAGGGGTACTCCTCGACCGGCTCGGTGGAGGACCTGGAGGCGGCGGCCTCCGCGAGGTACCTGGCCCCGCTGAGCCCCCTCCTCCAGCCGGGGGAGGCGGCCGCTATGGCCGGCGCCCTCTCCCGCTTCCTCTCGTCCCGCCGGGCTGCGCGGTAGCCGCCCTGCGGCCCTCCGTCCATATGGTGTGGCCGCACCTGCCGCAGTACAGCCTGTCCGCGTGCTGCGCCATGAAGACTCCCGCCCCGCACCTGGGGCACTCCCTCCTGAGCCGGGTCAGGGTTCCCCCCTCGACCCTGTAGTACTTCCACACCTGGACCTGCTTTCCCTTCACGGGCCCGCCGGGCCTCGCGCTCGTTAAAAATGTAGCGCCGCGGCGCGGCCGGGACGTTGTAGGTAACATTTAAATATAAGCTGTGAAATCTTACATGATCGGTGCGTGAGGATGGCCAAGCTTGACGAGATAGACGTCAAGATACTGCAGGAGCTCGTGAGGGACTCGAACCAGTCCATCCCCAAGCTGAGCAGGAAGATAAACGTGAACACCTCGGTCGTGTACAGCAGGATAAAGAGGCTCGTGAGGAGGGGGATAATAAGGAGGTTCACGGTCGAGGTGGACGAGGCCCAGCTCGGCTACACAGTATCAGCGTACGTGGGCGTGAACGTGGACTCCAGGAAGAGGGACTCGGTGCGCGCGGGAATGCTGGGGATCCCGGAGGTCAGGGAGGTCTCGGAGGTCACCGGGAGGTTCGACTTCATCGTGTTCCTGAGGGCCAGGGGGCTGGAGGAGCTCCACAACGTCATATCCCAGAGGATAGGGATGCTCGACGGCGTCGAGCACACCGAGACGTTCATAGCGATGAGGCACGAGTCGAGGGCACCCGAGCTGGCGCCCGCGCAGCAGCGAGTCCCCGGGTAGACGGGCGGGCATAGAACTGTTGTCCAAAA
>JBMFHR010000049.1:0-4954 GCA_049976725.1 Conexivisphaera sp.
CGTCCAGGGCGGCGGCAATTCTCGGGCTCAGGGCGCCCAGCGGGATACGCGATCTGACCATCGAGCGCGAGTCCCTGAGGGTGGTGCCCGCCAAGTGATAGCTGTGGTGTACTCGCTCGCCGACCGCGCCGGCAGGGGCTCCGCGTCGAAGCTGCTGTACATGCACGATTGGCACCGCTCCAGCTGCGCTGGAGCCAGGGAATGCTTCGCGTCGGACGAGCTGGGAGCTTACCTCGCGGGCTTCGATGAGGACGTGCTGCATCTGGACTTCCTGGATGATGTCTTCGGCGACGACGTCGAGGCGTATGTTGTGCTCTCCCGTCACAGCTCCAGGAGCGGGCGCCCCAGCCTCACGGTGCACACGACGGGCAATCCGGGGGAAGCCGAGTTCGGTGGGCGCCCCAGGGAGCTCGCCTGGAGCAACCCGAGGCTCGAGGGAGCCCTCCTGATCAACTACGCATCGTCCGCGCGCGCCCGCGGCCTGCTCGACAAGTACTGGGTTGGCCTTGAGGCCACGCATCATGGCCCGACTAACCTGAGGAAGCCGATAACGTTCATAGAAATAGGGAGCACCGAGGCCGAATGGTCCGACGCGACCGCGCAGGAGGCCATGGCCGAGGCGGTCTCGGCCGCACTGGCATCGCCCCTCCCCTCCTGCACGCCGGCCGCCGGCTTCGGCGGCACTCACTACCCGGAGAGGCACACGAGGCTCGTCCTCGAGGGTCGCGCCTGCTACGGCCACGTGCTGGCAAGGTACGCGCTCGAGCGCCCGGACCCGGGCGTGATCTCCCAGGCCATTGAGCGCAACTGGGGCGGGATAGAGGAGGTGATCGTGGAGAGGAAATCCACGGGATCAACGGCCAGGGAACTCTTGTCGTCGGTGGCTGAGTCGAGGGGAATTCGGGTCACTTATATCCGAGATAATGCAATTACATCGCGGCATACTCACGATTATTATCGCTCATTCGTCGAATAATGAAGCACAATTCTTATAAATCCTAGCTCCGCGGCACCGCCCGGTCAGGCGGACGAATGTGCGGGATATTGGGACTGTACAGCATGGACGGGCGCGACCTGCCCGCGGAGCTCGTGCTCAGGGGCCTGGACGCGATGAAGGAGCGCGGCACCCCCCACGGCTCCGGCGTGGCCCTGTACAGGCCGGTCGAGGTGCCCAGGATCAAGGCGTTCTCGGAGAGGCCCGCGGAGGACGGCATATCCGTCCCCCTGCCGGGCGGCCTCTACGATCTGACCTTCTTCGGCTCGCCGGCGAACGTTGAGGGCGTGGTGTACCTGAGCAGCAGGTGGCTGGACGTGTACAAGACGGTGGGCTGGCCACGCGACCTGGACTCAATATACGACCTGAGGTCGCTCGCGAGCTCGGCCTGGCTGGGCCACACCCGCTACCCGACGAATAGTCCCGGGAGGTATCCGTACTACTCGCACCCGTTCACCGCGGGCGACTTCGCGGCGGTCCACAATGGGGACCTGAGCTCCTACGGCTCCAACGTGAACCTGCTTTCGTACAGGATGGGCTACAGGGGTTTCACGGGCAATGACAGCGAGGCCATAGTCCTGCTGCTGAAGGAGCTGTCGGAGAGGCTCGGCCTCGAGGGCGCGATAAGGGAGCTCATGTACGGGAATGAGTACAGGTGGGCGAGGCTGGACGGCCCCTACGCTGTTGCGTTCATCATGGGGGGTCCGACGCCCGTCCTCGGGGCCTTCGTGGACCTGCAGCACTTCCGGCCCCTCTACGTCGGGATCTCGGGCGGGGTTATAATGGTGGCGAGCGAGGCCGCCGCCATAAGGGCGGTCCTGGGGGACGCCGAATACTGGGCGCTGAGGGGAGGTGAGTACCTGATAGTGGAGGGCGACGATATTCGCGGCAACTTCAGGAAGCGCTACTCGTATCCGGGGCCAGCGCCATCGCCACCCGAGCCCGTCATCGATGCATCCAAGTTCGGGCCAACGGAGCTCGCGCCCTACCTCAGGTCAGTGCTCGGGGGCAGCGGCGAAGTCCGCGTGATCAACGTGATGGGGCACAGGTACATCGGGAACGGCATGACCTCGGGCGACCTGAGGATCTGGGGCATCGTGGGCAACGCGTCGGCGAACGTCATGTCCGGCGGCACTATCCGCGTTTACGGGGACGTCCAGGACGACTTCGGCGACGCCATGAACGGCGGCGAGGTCTTCATACATGGGAACGCTGGGGACACGCTGGGGCAGGCGAAGAGGGGAGGATCCATCTACGTTTTCGGAGACGCCGGTAACCGCACCGGAATACAGCACAGGGGCGGCGTCCTGGTGATCGGAGGCTCCGTCGGTGACTACGCGGGCGAGTACATGGGCGGCGGCACCCTGATCGTCCTCAGGCTGACCAGCGACGATGATGTAGGCTTCAGGATCGGATCCGGCATGGTCGGCGGGCGGATCTACGTGAGGGGTCGCGTGCAGCGCGAGAGGATAGGCCGCGTCATGCGGCGCGAGGCGCTCGAGAGGTACCTGGACTCGCTCGTGGAGGACGGCGCGCTCGATCCCTCGGCGCGCCAGAGGGTGCTGGAGGGCGACACGAGCCTACTCAGCAGGGCGGCTCGGAGGGTGCTGCTGGGAACCAATCCACTGAACGTGAGCTACAGGACGCTGGGCGAGCCCGAGGCGCGCGCCATACTGCCGCACCTCGAGGCCTTCGAGGCCGAGTTCGGGGTGCACGTGGATCCGGGCGAGGAGTTCACGGTCATCGAGCCCGCGAGGGGCGCGGCGTCCAGTTCGGAGCCGTCGGTGGGTGAGTGAAATGGCCTCGGCTCAGCCCCGCAGCAGGACCGACCAGCTGCCCAGGCAGCTACCGCCGGTCAGGCACAAGGTGCCGGAGTTCTGGTCACCAGAGCGCGTGGAGTACGTGAGGCGCACCGCCCTCACGGGCACTCCGCCGTACGTGCTGGAGCGGGCGCCGAGCAGGACCGGCAGGCTCCTGGACAGGATGACGTTCAGGGGATTGAGGCCGGAGGACGTGGAAGCCCAGCTCTCAGCTGATGGGGACGTCGATGTCGGCATGGAGCTGTTCGGCATCAGGCTGGAGGCGCCCATATACATAGGCGACATGTCCTACGGGGCGCTGAGCGGGGGTCCCAACATCGCGATAGCGAGGGCGGCCACGGAGTTCGGCGTGCTCGCCGGGATAGGCGAGGGTGGCCTGCACCCGGAGGTCGCGAAGTACAGGAACATAGTCGTCCAGTGGGCCTCTGCCAGGTTCGGCATGGACATCAACCTGCTGAGGGCCGGGGTCGCCGTGAACCTGAAGATCGGGCAGGGCGCGAAGCCCGGAATAGGCGGCCACCTGCCCGGCTCCAAGGTCACCGAGGTTATCTCGGAGCTCAGGAAGATACCGGTGGGGAGCGACGCGCTCTCACCGGCGCCCCACCACGACATTTACTCGATAGAGGACCTCGCGCAGAGGGTGAAGGCTCTGAGGGACCTCTCCGGCAAGCCGGTCCTCGTGAAGGTCGCGGCGGTCAACAAGATAATGTTCGTGGCCGTGGGGGTCGCCAGATCGACCGCCGAGGGGATAATCATAGACGGCGCTGGGGCGGGGACTGGCGCCGCGCCGTCCGCCATAAGGAACCATCTGGGGATTCCCATAGACTACGCGATCCCCGTGTCCGACAGATGGCTTAGGGAGAACGGCGCCAGGAACGGGTTCACGGTGATCGGCGGCGGCCTGATATACAGCCCCTCGGACGTGGCCAAGCTGATCGCGCTGGGGGCGGACGCCGTCAATGTGGGCACCGCGGCCCTGCTCTCCTTCGGGTGCATAATGTGCCACTCATGCTACACCGGCGGGTGCCCTACGTACCTGACGAGCCTCGCAGTGCCCGTGGGGCGCTTCGACGTGGAGGCCGGCACGAGGGCCCTCGTCAGGTACTTGAACGGCCTCACACGGGGACTCCGCGCGATACTGCGGTCCCTCGGCATGAAGAGCCTGTCGGAGCTTCGCGGCAGGCGCGACCTGCTCGAGCTGCACTACGTCGACGAGGACGTCGCGGACGCCGTCGGCGTCGAGCTCGTCGAGGGCGGGGACCTGGCCTGGTACCAGGACTACGAGCCGATACTGTACCGCGAGATGTACGAGGAGGGATCCGTCCACATAACCGGCATGGGCGGGATAATACCGGGCTACACGTACCCGGCCAGGAGGCCGCTGGACCTGCTGAGGATCGAGGCGGCGCAGGTCACCCATCCGCCGGTAGATCCCTACAGGGAGGACATAGACGTCTCCGTGAGGACCTCCTCCGGCAGCTTCGACGTACCCGTGGTCGTGCCCGGGATCGACCCGGCGGCCGTGGCAGCCGCCGAGGCGCTGGGCGCTGCCGTGGACGGGGGCAAGTGCAGGAACTCGGCCAATTGCCTGGGGAGCAATGAGGGCGCCCGGGCGGCTCCGGGGGACGACGTGGAGCCCAGGATCGGTTACCTCGTGCTCGACGAGAGGCAGGGCGGCTCCGAGTGGCTCGAGGAGACGGTCTCGAGGTTGGACCGCGACGCCAACCTGATGGGCCTCAGGGACAGGATGACGCTGGTCGCAGTGGGGCGCTTCAACAGCGGCGCCGACATCTACAAGCTGGCCGCGCTCGGTGCCGACTTGGTGGAGCCGGTCGAGGCGTTCGAGCTCCTCGAGAGGAGGATAAGGGGCATGGACTACCTGTCCAGGAGGGAGCGTTACGAGAACCTGATAATAGCGCTGACCGAGGAGCTCCAACTCTGCATGGGGGCCGGCGGCCTCACCAGCTACTACCACATGGTGGGGAACAGGGACCTGGTCCGTTCGCTCGACGGATCCGTAGCGAGGGCCCTCGGGGTGCGCGTTGCCGGTACCTAGCTTAAATCGCGCCCCGCCGGCCGCGGCGCGTGCGCGCCAGGCTGCTGGCCCTCCTCTCCGCCTACACCGTGAGCGGCTCGCTGG
>JBMFHR010000050.1:0-4832 GCA_049976725.1 Conexivisphaera sp.
GGCTCCTTCGAGGACTTGTCCCTCACGAGCTCGACCCCTATCATTAGCCCCTTCCTCCTCGCCATGTGTCCCCCCCAACGCGCTCCGCGTTCTCCAGGATCCTGATCCTCCTCATCGTCCTGATGGTGGCGAGCGCGGCCTCGACCGCCACCGGGTTTCCTCCGAACGTGGACGCATGGGATCCCGGGGGCCAGTCCATCAGCTCATGCTCGTGCTCACCGGGAGCGGGTGAAGTACGCGAACTCACTCCCCGGGATCCTGAGCCCGGTTTGAGGGCGCGGGGAGTTTCGTCCGCGTGTGAGTACTTAACTCGATTACGATATCGGGATCAAAAATATAAGCGGGACCGATCGCGCGGGCGGCATGGAGTACAAGTGGGTCGTGCTCACGAACACGACGCTCGGCGTCATAATGTCCTCGATGAACATGTACATAGTCCTCATATCGCTTCCCGCGATATTCCGGGGCCTCGGGATCAACCCGTTCCTCCCGGGCGAGTTCATCTACCTCCTCTGGGTCCTGATGGGCTACAGCATCGTCATGGCGACCGTCCTCGTGACATTCGGCCGCATATCCGACATGTACGGCAGGGCCAGGGTCTACACGTGGGGTTTCATAGTGTTCACGATAGCGTCGATATTCCTGTCGCTCATACCCAGCAACTCCGGCAACACTGGCGCGCTCCTAATGATACTGCTCAGGCTCGTGCAGGCGGTCGGCGGAGGGCTCCTCATGGTCAACAGCACCGCGCTCCTCACGGACGCGTTTCCCCCGAACGAGAGGGGGAAGGCCTTGGGGCTCAACCAGGCGTCGTTCATAGTTGGGTCCTTCCTGGGGCTGATCCTGGGCGGCATGCTAGTCGGATACGACTGGCACATGGTCTTCGTAGTCAACGTGCCGTTCGCGGTCGCCGGGGCACTCTGGTCGGTCCTGAAGCTCAGGAGGACCCCAGGCACCGGGGTCGCCCGCCTCGACCTAGCGGGGAACGTGACGCTCGCGGCAGGGCTGCTCGCGATCTCCCTGGGGCTCACCTATGCGCTGATGCCATATGGAAACTCGCAGATGGGGTGGACCAATCCCTGGGTCATAGCTTCCTTCCCGCTCGGCGCGCTCCTGTTCGTGCTGTTCGTCCTCAGCGAGAGGCGCGCCCCGGCGCCCCTCTTCAACCTCTCGCTCTTCCGCGTGAAGCCGTTCTCCTACGGATCGATAGCGCTGTTCCTCAACTCCCTCGGCAGGGGCGCGATAATGTTCCTAGTCGTCATATGGCTCCAGGGAATATGGCTCCCACTCCACGGCTATCCGTGGGAGTCCACGCCGTTCTGGGCGGGCGTCTACATGATACCCATGCTCGTCGGAACAGTGATCATGGCGCCGGTGGGCGGCATGTTGACCGACAGATACGGGGCTAGGCTCTTCGCCACCCTGGGGATGGTGATCATGGCCCTCTCCCTGCTGGCGCTCACGCTCCTCCCCTACGACTTCAACCTAGCCGAGTTCGAGCTCATACTATTCGTGAGCGGGCTGGGCGGCGGCCTCTTCTCGGCCCCCAACACAACCGCGATCATGAACTCGCTGAGGCCCCAGGACAGGGCTGCCGGGAACGGCATGAGGCAGACGTTCAGCAGCATGGGATCCACGATAAGCATGGCGCTCTTCTTCTCCATGCTCGTCACGTTCTTCACGATGTACGTGCCGAACGAGATCTCCTCTGCAGTTGCGTCCTACGGCCTGCCCGCGCAGGTGGCATCCTTCCTCTCTTCCATACCGGCCAGCGGGCTGCTGTTCGCCGCCTTCCTGGGGGTGGACCCGGCCTCGGCCATACCCCAGTCCGTGCTCTCCGCGCTGCCGCACAGCGTTGTGGAGCTCCTGGACTCCGCGACCTTCCTCCCGTCGATAATAGGACCTCCGTTCATGAAAGCCCTCAGGACCTCGCTCTACATATCTGTGGCCCTCGTCCTGGTGGGGGCACTCTTCTCCTGGATGAGGGGAGGGAAATTCGTGTATGAGGAGCCTACGGGGAGGCCGGACGGGGGACGCGGCTGAGCCGTGAATTCCGGAAGAGGGCGTACTTCGGGGTGACCGTCATCGCGAAACCCGAGCACGGCACATCTTATATTGACGCCCGATATATCTGTACGGATGAGCTCCTCCGGGTCCTCAGAGATCGTGGAGCTCACCCCCTCGCCCGCCGACCTAGAGGTCCTCCGGGCCATGTACCCGCTCTACCGCGCGATATTCCCATCGGACGATGAGGCGGAGACCCTGGAGAACCTGGAGAGGTACCTTAAACTGAAGGCCGGCGACTACTACGGGAATAATTCCTACCACGTGCTCGTGATGAGGGTGGACGGCAGGGTGGTCGGGTTCGCCATAGGCGATTACTACTCGGATCCATCGGTGGGCGTCATAGAGTTCCTGGGGGTGGAGGAAGTCAACAGGGGCAGGGGGCTCGGATCCGCGCTGGAGGAGGAGTTCGTCCGCAGGGTGGCCGAGGACGCGCGCCACGCGGGGAGGGAACTGAGGGGGATCTTCGTGGAGGTGGAGGATCCGGAGGCCGTGGGAAAGTGGGGATCCGTGAGCTTCTGGTCCAAGAGGCGCTACAGGTTCGTTCCCATAAGGTACGTCCAGCCTCCTCTCTCTCCGGGCAAGAGGCCCGCGACCAACCTCAGGCTCATGTTCAGGCCGATTCCCGAGTCCCCGAGGGTGAGCGGCGCCCTCGTCCTGGCCTTCCTCAGGTCGTACTTCCACTACGCAATGTCGATAGAGGTTCCGGAGGCGACCGCGGAGTACTCGCTGGCGAGGAGCCAGGCCGAGGGCGCCGAGCTGACGCTGGAGGAGCCAGGATCCGTCCTGGTCCACGGCTTCTCCCTGAGGCTCTTCGCGGCGCTGGACGCGCGCGGGGAACCCCCGGAGGTCGGCCGGATCCCACGCGTGCGCTACGGGAGGGAGGGCAGGTCGGCGAGCGGGGAGCTGCATCCGGAGATCCTCGCGAGGGAGGGCAGGGACCTGGCCAACCTCAGGGAATCATACCTCAGGGACAGATCCGTGCTCCGGTTCGGTCCACTGGACTCCTTTCACGTGTCAGTGGTGAGGGGCGACGGGGTTGAGCTCGCGCTTGGTGATGCGGTGGTGATCGGGAGCTACAAGTCGCTCGGCGTCCTAGTTCTGGAGACGATTATCAGGGGCAGCGGTCCGCGCCTCCTCCCCACGCTCATAGCCTCTGAGGATCCATCGAACCTGAGGGCCGATGGGGGACGCCTGCTCGATCGCCTCTCGGAACTGGCCAGGCGGGTGAGGAAGGACGCGGCATTCACGGTCGTGTACCCGCTGCTCATCATAGAGTCCATGGAGGGCGATCTTCGGCCCGACGAGATCTACGGGCTCGTCAACGTCGATGCCAGCTACTCATGGGTATCCGAGGCCGAGCTGCATCGGACGTTCTGCGGGACCCCCAGGTCCTGCGATAGATCCCAGTGGGTCGCCGATCTCAGCGTGGTAAAGGGCGTCCTGGCGATGTACGAGCCGAGGGCCGCGCTCGTGGTCGGGAGGGATCGCTCGGCCTTCCTCGACGCTTTCGAGGAGATATACGGGATCCCCCTCCAGCGCTTCACGGCGACCCTCAAGGGCGTCGATCCGCTGGTCGCCGCGGAGGCCGAGTACTCGGCCGAGGTCGAGTTGCTGGTGGAGCAGCTCTCGGTGCTGTCCTCGCTGCACGAGATGCTCTCGTCGTGGGAGGGTCGCGAGGACGCGGCTAGCAGCGAGGAGTACGCGGAGCTCATGGAGCTCGAGGGCATCCTGCACCTCAGGATGAGGGAGCTTCACGCGATCGACGTCGGCATTTACGAGTCGCTCAGGGGGGTCCTGAGGTCGGCCCAGCGGAGGATGGGCATCGAGGAACTGCGCTCCGTGGTGGAGGATCAATCATCCGCGCTCAGGAGAGACATCGACGTGAGGTACCAGCTGTCCGAGGACCGCAGGCTCCTTCAGGTGCAGTTCATGCTGGCGGTGCTGGCGATATTTCAGGCAGCGCTGGCCGGCATAACGGTGGCGATCGCGCTGGGTTACTCGCCCACGTACACGGCGGCCGCTGCCGCCACGATGGGCGCCGCCGCGGCCGCGCTGACGCACTGGACCATGTTCAGGAGGAGGCCGAGCCCTTACGGCCACCGCCCGAGGAGGCGCCGCAGATGGATTCGAGGACCGAGGGATACGCGCTGGCCCTGCTGTCGTCGCTCTCCTACTCAGCCTGGCTGATATCGTCCGGCGCCGTCGCCTCGACGGGAGGGATCGTTGGGTCGCTCGCATACGCGATGATCGTGGCGCTGGCATCTTCGGTCCTCATGGGCGCGCGGGAGCTGTCCACGATCTCCCGGCGCCGCTTCTTGGTCTCCATGGTCGGGGGCTTCGCTTTCGCCGCGGGCAATCTGCTGTTCTACGCGCTGATACCCGAGTCCGGCATCGGCATAGCTGGGGCGTTCTCGTCCCTCAACCTGCTCTTCTTCTCGCTGATGGTCATGAGGAGGAGCAGGCCGAGGAGCGTGCCCGCCTACGTCGGAGGATCCGTGATCGCGGTCCTCGGGCTTGGCACCATGTACGCCGCGGGCGGCGCATCGGTCGATGCCCCATCTGTGGCCATGGGGACCGCCGTCGGCCTCCTCTACGCGCTCGGCACATACGCGCTCTACCGCGTCTCCGAGACGGAGGGAGCATCGGCGTCAGCCATCGGGGTCTTCGCCGGGGAGGTTCTGTTCCTGCTCGCGCCACTGTCGCTGCGCCCGGAGCTTCGCCCATCGGTTCCCGCGACAGTTGCCGGCTTCAGCCTCTCCGTGGCC
>JBMFHR010000051.1:0-4723 GCA_049976725.1 Conexivisphaera sp.
CCCATCATCCTGCTACGTGAGCGTCCGAAGGAGCAAAATATATTATGCGAGTTCGCCGACAAGCAATCGTGCCGAGGTACTACGTGGGAGTCGATATCGGCGGCACTTTCACCGACGTAGTCCTATTCGACTCGATCAGCGGAGAGGTGAACGTGCTCAAGATCCCGAGCACGCCGAGGAGCCCGGAGGAGGCCGTCATGAATGCACTGAAGGACCTGAACATCGACATGGCTGAGGTCGCGTTGCTCAATCACGCGACCACGGTAGCGACGAACGCGCTCCTCACGCGCTCCGGCATCCCTAAGGTTGCCCTGTTGACTAACAGGGGATTTCGGGACGTGTTGGAGATAGGAAGACAGCGGAGGCCTGAGATCTACAACCTATGGTTCACGAAGCCGAAGCCACTCGTTCCTCGGAAGTATCGCCTGGGAATAGGCGGCCGCGTATTGGCCGATGGAACGGTGAAGGAGGAGATCCCCGAGGAGGACCTGCGGAGAGCGAGGAAGTTCTTGGTCAGGAATCACGTGAAGTCCGTCGCAATATCGTTCCTGAACTCGTACGCCAACCCGGTGCACGAGCTGAGGGCGAAGGACGCGCTTAGCGGCTGCTGCGACTATATATTCATCTCGAGCGAGGTAGATCCCGAGTACAGGGAGTACGAGAGGACCAGCACTACCGTGGTGAACGCAGCACTGGCTCCGATAGTATCCTCGTACTTGGATAGATTCGTGAAGAGAATCGGGGAAACTGGCATGAAGGCGCCAGTCTACGTGATGACCTCCAATGGCGGACTGAGCACCGTTCAGCACGCGTCGAGGATGCCGATCTCCATAATAGAGTCGGGTCCAGCCGCGGGGGTCCTCGCCGCCGCGTTCCTCGCGCGCAGTGTGGGTTTAGGTAGCGCGATAACCTTCGACATGGGCGGCACCACCGCAAAGGCCGGCGCCATAGTGAATGGCAAGCCCGACGTCGCGTATGAGTTTGAGGCCGCCGGCAAGACGCACAGCGGAAGGTCGATAAAGGGCAGCGGGTATGCCGTAAGGTTCCCTTTCATAGATCTTGCGGAGGTCAGCGCCGGCGGAGGTACAGTTGCGTGGGTGGACGAGGGGGGATCGCTCAGGGTGGGGCCCAAGAGCGCCGGCGCCGAACCGGGTCCAGCCGCCTACGGCAGGGGCGGCTCAGAGCCTACGATTACCGACGCCAACGTGTTATTGGGGCGCCTGAACCCGGAGTATCTGTTAGGTGGCAGGATGAAAATATATAGGGATCTCGCCGAAAGGGCTCTCGAGGGCATAGGCCACGAGCTCGGCATGGATGCTATAGAGGTTGCAAAGGGAGTAATCAAGCTGATAAACAACTCCATGGCCAAGGCAATATCCATCGTGAGCCTCGAGAGGGGGAGGGATCCCAGGGACTTCCCAATGATAGCCTTCGGAGGGGCAGGGCCGGTCCACGCATGTGATCTAGCCGAGGAGATGGAAATACGCGAGGTCCTGATCCCCGAGCACCCTGGGCTCTTCTCGGCCTACGGCCTGCTCACGGTGGATGTTACTAGGCTCTATGCTGCGCCGGTCTTCGACCGGGACCCCCGCGAGGTGATCGAGAGGCTCGAGGCGAGGGCGCGCGATGAGCTGGGGCGCGACGGGTTCCATGATTTATACATGGAGGAGCTTGTGGACGTGAGGTACAGGGGACAGTCCTATGAGATCGCCGTGGAGTACGGTGATGGATCACATCTGAGGGAGAGATTCGAGTCAGAGCACGAACGCATATACGGGTACACGTCGAGGGATCCCGTGGAGATCGTCAGCGCTAAGGTCGTGGCGAGGGCTAGGGTTCCGAAGATAGAACTCAGGAGGCGCAAGGCAAGGGATGTGATCCCGGAGCCCGTCTCGCATAGGGTCGCATATGTCTCCGGCGGGTTCGTCGAGGTCCCCGTCTACACGCGGGAGGCGCTGCCGCCCGGCGCCCGGGGATCCGGGCCCGCCGTGATAGAGGAGTACGACTCCACGACCGTGGTGAACGGCGGATGGGAATGGGAGGTGGACGAATTTATGAGCATAGTCCTCAGGAGGCGGTAGGGCATGGGCATCGACGTGTTCACAGCGCAGGTGATCAGGAGCTCGCTCTTCTATGCCAGCGAGGAGATGGGCATTGCGCTGAGGAACTCCGCGTACTCCCCGAACATAAAGGAGCGGATGGATCACTCCGCCGCGATATTGGACGCGGAGGGCCGCCTCTTGGCCCAGGCGGAGCACATACCAGTCCACCTCGGATCACTCCCTTGGGGGCTGAGGAACACGCTCGAATACATGGAGAAGGAGGGGATCTCACCGGAGGAGGGCAGCATGATCGTGGTCAACAATCCATACATCGCCGGCACGCATCTGAACGACATCACCGTGATAAGACCGATATATCACTCGGGCAAGCTAATAGCGTTCGCCGCCAACAAGGCCCATCACTCAGACGTGGGAGGGAAGGTCCCGGGGAGCATATCCACGGACGCGGAGACCATCTTCGAGGAGGGCCTTATAATGAATCCGGTTTTCCTCATGAGGAATAACGAGTTCCAGCGTGACATAATTTCCATGATAGCATCGAACTCCAGGGATCCATACCAGAGATATGGCGACATAAAGGCACAGGCGGCGGCGAACTTCACTGGGGAGAGGAGGGTCTTGGAGATCGTCGATAGGTATGGCCCAGGATCGTTCGTGCAGGCTGCCAACGATTCCTTCGAGTACGCCGAGAGGCTCGTCAGGAAGAGGCTCGAGGAGATCCCCGAGGGAACGTACGAGGCGGAGGACTACTTGGAGTTGCCCGATGGACGCGACGTCGTGCTCAGGGTCAAAGTGAGGGTCGGGGGAGGGAGCGTCACGGTGGACTACGAGGGCACCGATCACCAGGTGCGGATGCCGCTGAACGCGGTGCTGGGCGTCACGATAGCGGGCGTGCACTTCGTCTTCAAATCGATACTGGGTGAGGACGTGCCGCTCAACCACGGCGCCTTCAGGCTATTCGAGGTGAAGGCACCCCGCGGCTCCCTCCTCAACCCGGAGTTCCCGGCGCCCGTCGCGGGCGGAAATGTCGAGACCAGCCAGAGGAACGCCGATGTGCTCTTCTTGGCTATGAGCAGGGCGCTCCGCGGGAGAATACCCGCAGCGGCCGGAGGCTCCATGAACAACGTGATGATGGGTGGCATCGATGGGGGACGTACATGGGCATTCTACGAGACGATAGGGGTGGGCACGGGCGGCCGCCCGGGCATGGATGGCGTCGATGGAGTACACGCGAACATGACGAACACGATGAACACCCCCATAGAGGAGATAGAGAGGAACCTGCCGGTGATCATGTCGCGCTACGAGCTCAGAAGGAACAGCTCGGGGGCAGGACAGTACAGAGGTGGTTCCGGCATCGTCAGATCCTACATGGTAGCCTCCGGCAGAGCTACGGTTACGGTCTTGGCTGAGAGGGGAAGACATGCACCGTGGGGTCTGGAGGGCGGCGCGGAGGGCGCGAGGACAGAGGTGGTGATCCTCAAGAAGGGACGGAAGCTCAAGGTAGGAACGAAGATCACCGTGGAGCTGGAGGTGGGTGACTGCGTAGAGATCAGGACCGCCGGAGGAGGTGGCTATGGCGATCCTCGTAGGAGGGATCCAGCGCTCATCGAGGCGGATCTTGAGAACGGGATAATTACCCAGTCATACGCTAGGAAGTACTACGGGTATGGGAAATCATCTGGATCCAAACAACCGGATACAACGTGATCGACTTAATCCCGCGGAAAGCCTTTTCATTTAGTGCAGCGAATCCAACTCGTGGATTCCCTCAGGATAGCGCTTGCCCAGTTCGAATCCTCCCCATCCAAGGATGATAACATTAGGAAGATATCCGCTATGATTGGAGAACTATCTGATGTATCACTGGTCGTCTTCCCCGAGTTCTCCAACCTCTTCGCGCCGCCTGGCCTATCGAGGGAGAGGCTGTACGAGGAGTCGGAGCACGATGGCTCACGCTTCATCGTGGAGCTGGAAAAGCTCGCCAAGGAGAGGAATGTGGCCATCATGGTAGGCGTTTATGAGAGAAGCGATAGACCGCCACGCGTCCACAGCACAGTCTACTTCATCGGATCAGATGGGGATCTGAAGGCCAAGTACAGGAAGTCGCACCTCTTCGAGGCGCTTGGATATAGGGAGTCAGAACAACTTGAGCCAGGGAACAAGCCGCCGATGATCGTGGACCTAGAGGGCTTCAGGCTTGGGATCATCGTCTGCTACGAGATGAGATTCCCAGAACTCGCGAGGTACGTCGCGCTCTCGGGGGCGGATGCGCTTCTGGTGCCCAGTGCTTGGTATAAGGGATACAACAAAGAGGAGCAGTGGATGACGTTGGTGCGCGCAAGGGCGCTTGAGAACACCATGTATGTGCTGACGTCAAACCAGATAGGAAACTCATTCGCCGGGGTCACCGTCGCGGCGGATCCCATGGGAGTGATCGTGGCGAGGGCGACCGAGGAGGAGGGGCTCTTGGAGGTTAGATTGAGCAAGGAGAGGATAGGGCGGGTGAGGGCGGCGCTCCCAGTGCTGGCCCAGAGGAGACCAGAACTTTATAGATGTTAAAAATGACAAAGCATAAATAAATACTAGCCAGCAGGGAAATAGCCAGTAAGGAAATTGTGTCACGTGACCTTCGTCAGGTCGACGTCCTTCGTCTCCTT
>JBMFHR010000052.1:0-4545 GCA_049976725.1 Conexivisphaera sp.
TGACCTTCACGCGCTCGAGCGTCAGATTGCCCTCCCACGACGCGTAACCGCGGAACTCGACGCCCCTTTGGATGGAGGCCACGTGCACCAGGAAGGCGCCATCGTGCAAGTCAGACCCGGTCACGTCCTCCTCGGCCAGCAGCGCGTGGCCGCCGTCCGCCGTCACCTGCAGCGTCGCCCTGTTGTAGGGCGAGCTGTTGCTCGTGGACAGGGAGAAGCTCACAAGATAATATCCGGGGCCCAGCGTCGTGTACGGCCCGTACCAGACCACCCCGGAGGCATTCGTCGAGGTCAGGGACCCGTTCGGGAGGAGCTCAGATCCCGGGCCGGCCACCAGCTGGTCCGGGAACACGTACTTGTCGAGCGCGCTCGGGAGCCCCGGCGCGATCTGGGTCACGTTCACACCTCCTAACTCCAGCGTGCCGTTCCAGTCCCCGAGGAGGACCCTGAACTCCACCCCGCCGTAGATGCCGTCCGAGTACAGCGTCACGTTGACCGCGTTCCACCTCCCGGGATCCATCTGGCCCCGCTGGATTACCCTCGAGGCTAAGACCTCCGATCCGCCGTCCGCCGTCACCTGGAGGAGGACTGGCCCTCCAGCGCCCGTCGGGAGGAACCAGTAGGTCACGGCGTACGTCCCCGGGTAGAGGGTCGTGTACGGCCCGTACCAGACTATGGAGTAGGCGCCATTCCTCGGCGCGTAGTTGCTCACCTTGAACGATCCGTTCACCGCGGACAGCATCTGACCCGGGCCGAAGCTGCCGTCGAGCGGCGCGAAGTACCTGACCGGGCCCGTGTAGTTCCTCTCCAGGAGCATCATCCCCGATGCCTCGCCCAGGAGCCCGTACTCGCCGGAGGAGTAGAACTCCCTCACGAAGTCGTACATGCTCGCGTTGTACGGGGGCGCCTCCTTGAAGTAGTACCAGCTCGAGTACGGATCCGAGAGCACGTAGTCGACCCTGACGGGCACCGCCGTCCCGTTCTTGTACACGTGCATGAGGTTGTAGGTGACCTCCTGCAGGTTCGTTATCAGGGGGGTCCTCTCGTATTCGAGCGGCCTCGGCAGCACCTGGGGCAGGTTGGACTGGAAGAGCACGTATGGATCGCTCGAGTTGATGAGCGATATCAGGTTCCCCATCTCCCGGTACAGGGCCATGTTCGCGTCTATTTCCTGCCCTAAGTGGAAGTTCACGCTGGACGCGCCGTTCAGCGGCCCGTAGGGCTCGTAGGCCGCGGCGAACGACGCCACCGAGGCGAGGAGGAGCGCCGATATGATGAGTATCCTGCGCCTCCTCCCCCTCCCCAGGAGGGCAATCCCCTCTATGGCCCCCAGGAAGAGGAACGGGACCACGGCCGCCGGGTACTGCGTGAGGAATATCGCCGGGTAGAAGTACGCCCAGTAGTTGGACGTGAGCACCACGTAGAAGAACGGGGCCATGAACAGCACCCACCTCCAGGAGAGCAGCGGGAGGAAGAGGAGCGGGGCCAGGAGCATCAGCAGCACCGCGATCCTGCTCCAGTCGTACCAGGGCACCTGAGGTGCCGCGGAGATCCTCACCGTGCCCAGGAAGTTCTCCGCGAACGCGCCGTGGGCGTAGTAGATCCAGAAGAGCACCGACACCAGGGCGGCGAACGCGATTATCGCCAGGGCGAACGCGGCCTTCCTCGCGTCCGCGCGCCCGCCCCTCATCCTGGAGGCCAGCTGCTCCGCGAGCACCACGACCGCGAAGAGCGCCGGGAATAGGGCGTAGGGATACCTCACCATGGCGCTCAGGATCATGAGGGCGAGCGACGCGCCCAACTTCCCCCTGAGGTAGAAGTAGTACCCCAGCAGGAAGAGCGTGGGGAAGAGCGCCTGGTAGTGGGCGTCGAACCAGTTTACCCCCGCGAGCGGGAAGTAGATCAGGTAAGATGCCGCCACGAGGAGCGACGGCGCGTCGTCCCTCAGGTAGTGCCTCGCTATCCCGAAGAGGGGCAGGGCCCCCAGCCCTATGAACGCCGACTGGAAGATCAGCACCGCGGGGTAGCTGTCCAGGAGCGTCAGCGGCGAGATAATGTATATTATTCCATTGTAGGAGAACCAGTACAGGAACTCGCTGAGCGTGTGGACCTGGTGCAGCACTATCCAGCCGTACTCCATGAACAGCCCGAGGTCGAACACGCTGGCGTTCATCGCGTAGAACTTCATGACGGTCATGTAGGACCAGGCGGCCGAGTAGGCCACGGCCATCGACGCGACCGTGAGCCAGCGGATCAGCGCGCCGCGACCTCCGTCCACGTGTCCGGAAGTGCCCTGTCAATATTTAAGTCGATCAGGCGCGCGTCGCCCATCAGCGCGCGCCTCGCGATCCAGGACGCGTTTCCCGTGCGGCATCGATTTATAGCGGGGTCGCGCGCCCCCCGACGTGCCTCCGGGCGACGCGTCCATGATGGCATCGAGGCGAGCCGGCGCGCCCAACTCCTCCGTGATATCGGCATATCCCCTCAACAGCGGCATCGGCACGTACTCCAGGAGGCTGTTCGAGCTCGGGCTCCACGGCGAGCTGGTCATGTTCAAGATAATCGGGTCGTACCCGGAGGATGGATTCGACGCGGTCGTCAAGCACCCGTTCAACCCGAACGGCATAGCCGCCTTCCTCTCGATCTACTTTGGCTCCAGGTGGGGGAACTACGTGGCCCGCCGCTCCCTGGTTCACTTCACGTCCCCCGACTGGTTTCACCTGGCGAGGTACAATTCGAGGTCCTACGGCACGGTCCACGACCTCTTCGTGCTCGAGCATCCCGAGTGGTACACCCCGTTCTACAGGATCTACTTCAGGAGGGAGATGGAGGCCGCCCACAGGCTGAGCGGGCTGGTCGCGGTCTCCCGCGCCACCTCGAGGGCAATCAGGGAGCGCTTCCCGGACCTCGATCCGGTGACCATACACAACTGGACGGGCCCGGAGTTCCGCCCGCGGGACAGGGACGCGGCCAGGGAGGCGCTGGGGCTCCCGGCCGACAGGAGGATAGTGCTCAGCGTCGGGTCGGACATCCCGAGGAAGAACCTCCCCACGGTCCTCAGGATGATGGATTTCCTCCCGGATGACTACGTGCTGGTCAGGGTGGGCTCCTTCGCGTTCGGCGGATCCACCGCCCTCGCGCGCTCCGCGGGGGCGCTCGCCGCCCGGGGCAGGATTAAGGTGATCCGGGAGGCCCCGCGCGGCTCGGTTCCCCTGTACTACAACGCGGCGGACGTCCTCGTCGCGCCCTCCCTCGACGAGGGCTTCGACCTCCCGGTCATCGAGGCCATCAACTCCGGGATCCCGGTGGTCGCGTCCGACATAGAGGTGCACAGGGAGATCATGAGGGGCATGGGCAGGTACGTGGACCCGGCCGCGGATCCCGCCGAGTGGGCCGAGGCCGTGCGGGCGACCGTGGAGGATGACGAGCGCGGGGATCGCAACCCCTGGTCGGGGATCGGCGATTACTACAGGGAGGGAAGGGCGGCGAGGGAGTACGCTAGGCTCTACGGGCTCGATCGAGCGCCAGCTGATAGGCCAGCGCCAGCTGGCGGAGCTGCGCCTCGTACGAGAAGCGCGCGGCCCACCTGAGCCCTGAGTCCACCGCCCTGCGCCTCACGCGCTCGTCGGAGAGCGAGAGCACGGCGTCCGCTAGCTTCGCGGGCTCCGGCGGATCGACGCAGATCGCGCCCCCCGCGGACTCCGCCAGTCCGCCGGCGCACGAGCTGACGACCGGGAGGCCGCTGGCCATGGCCTCCACGGGCGGTATCCCGAATCCCTCGTACGTCGAGGGGAACACGAGCGCGTGCGATCCCCTGTAGATGGCCGCCAGCTCCGCCGGGCCCTCCGCCCCTATGTTCCTGTACCTTCCCTCGAGCCCGAGGCGCCTGACGCTCCTGATCGTGGACGGCGAGTCCGAGCCCACCCTGACCATCACGTACTCCGGGGGGAGCATCCTCAGGGCCTCCAGTGCCGCCGCCAGGTTCTTGTTGGGCATGTCGTACCCCACGTGCAGGATCGCCCTCCTCCCGGGCCACGGATCGCTCACCGGCCCGCCCGGCGCGAACTCGGGGCCCACGGCCGGGTACACCAGCGCTATCCTCCCGGGATCCACCCCCAAGCCCTCGACCTCCTCCCTGGTGCTGCGCGAGTTGACCGCGATCGCGTGCGCGTCCCTTATGTGGCGGTAGTTCCACCTGCAGTAGAGCGACCAGAATAGGCTGCGGCTCCTGCCCCTCAGGTAGTAGAGGTCGTGCACCGTGAGGAGGGCCCCGCGCCTCCTCGCCAGGAACCCGAGGTTCGGGTTCGACAGGTGCAGGACGGCCCCGCCGGGGTCCGGCCGCCGGATCCTGGGGATCAGTGCTCCCCTGAGGGCCCCCGCCAGACCGCTGCCGCCGAACTCGACGAACTCCGCGTCCACGCCGTGGGCCCTGAGGTTCCTGTACATGTTCCAGTGGTGGGAGCGCACCCCCGTCCCCGGTGGATGGTCGTCCAGGAGCAGGACCTTCACGCCCTCCGGGAGGAGGGAATCCGCCGGTGCCCCCGC
>JBMFHR010000053.1:0-4476 GCA_049976725.1 Conexivisphaera sp.
GACCTCAGCTACTTCGTCTCCTTCGCGGTTGCCGCCGCGGCTTACCTGGCGCTCGACAGGATCGCTGGGCGCGGGAGCGCTCGTTAATATAAGCCAGCTCCCCATGAGTAGCCGTGGGTGAGCTCCTCATCAGGGGAGGGCACCTCCTGACGGGCCAGGGGGTGGTGGAGGCGGACGTCCTCGTGGAGGACGGGCGCGTCGCCGTCCTCGGGAGGTCGCTGAGGGCCCCGGGAGCCGAGGTCCTCGACGCCACCGGCATGCTGGTCATGCCGGGAGCCGTGGACGAGCACGTGCACTCGAGGGAGCCAGGGCTGACGTGGAAGGAGGACTTCTCGACCATGACGAGGGCCGCGGCCGCGGGCGGCGTCACCACGGTGGCCGACATGCCGAACACCTCGCCGCCCATCGACTCGGCCGGGAGGGTCGCCGAGAAGGGCAGGGAAGTGGCCGCGAGGGCGCACGTCGACTACGCGATATTCGCCGCGCTCACGGACTCGAGCGCGGGCGACCTGGAGGGCATCGTGAGGGCGGGCGCCATAGGGCTCAAGGCGTACATGGGCCCCACGACGGGAGGCATAGGGGCGCCGAGCGACTGGTCCATCGCCGTCGCCCTCAGGTTCTCGAGGTCCACCGGGGTCCCGATATTCTTCCACGCGGAGAACGGGGCGCTGGTGGAGGGGTTCTCGGGCGAGCTGAGGCACTCCGGGAGGTCCGATCCCGCAGCGCACAGCGATGCGAGGCCCCCGGTGGCGGAGGAGGTGGAGGTGGCGAGGATAGCCAGGCTGGCGGCCGCGATCGGCGGGAGGGCGCACGTGGCCCACCTGAGCTCGGCCGGGGCACTCGAGATAGTGGAGGGGAGCGGCGGGGCCCTGGGGGCCGAGGTCTGCCCGCACCACCTGCTCTTCACGGTCGAGGACTACGCGTCGCGCGGGCTGCTCATCAAGGTCAACCCGCCCGTGAGGACGGCGGAGCACAAGGAGGCCCTCTGGAGGGGGATCCGCTCCGGGGCGATATCCACGATGGGATCCGACCACGCGCCGCACGCGCCAGAGGAGAAGGAGGGCGACGTGTGGGGCGCCGCCTCGGGAATACCGGGCGTGCAGACGCTGCTGCCCTTCGCGTTCGACGCGGCGCTCAGGGGGCTCATGCGCCTGGAGGACGTGCCGCGCCTGCTCTCCGAGAACCCAGCCAGGGTCCTGGGGCTCTACCCCAGGAAGGGTTCCCTGGCCCCGGGGGCGGACGCGGACGTCGCGGTGCTGGACCCGCGCGGGTCCTGGAGGGTGAGGGAGGGGGACCTGCTCTACAAGCACCCGGAGGTCTCGCCGTACGTCGGGATGGAGTTCAGGGGGAGGGTGGCGTACACCGTGCTCAGGGGTGAGGTGATATACCGGGATGGCGAGCTTGTGGGGGGCGCCGTCGGGAGATGGGTGACGCGTGGGGCAGGCCGCTGAGGGCGGACGTGCCGGTGTCGTGCGTCCTGGACGCGCACGTCCACAGCCCGATCCTGCGGAGCGCTGGGGAGGCGAACGAGTACCTGAGGGGGCTGCTCTCCATGGGCCTCGGCGGGGCGGTGATCCTCGGCATACCCCCCTCGAGGGACGTGCTCTCCAGGATCACGCTGGAGGACGTGGCCGAGGAGTACGAGAGGAACGCTGACCTCGTCAGGAGGTTCGCGTCCGAGATAAGCTCGGAGCTCACGCCCGAGTCGCTCTACCTGACCGCAGAGAGGTTCCTGGAGGGCTACTGCCAGTTCAGGCGCCACTCCGAGATATCGGCGCTCTCGAACTTCGAGCTGCTCTACCCCGCGAACCTGTCGATCCCGCCGGACGACCTGAAGGGCGCGCTGGAGGAGGCGCTGCGCAGGGGCTTCGGGGGCTTCAAGGTCATATCCACGTTCTTCCTGAGGAGGCTCGACGACCCGGCGGTGGAGGCCGTGCTCGAGGTGGCGGAGTCGGAGGACGTGCCAGTGACGGTCCACACGGGTTGCGACCCGGGGATCTGGGAGCTACCGAAGTACTGCAAGTACGGCGATCCCTCGAGGCTCGACCCTCTCCTGGCCAGGCACAGGGGGGTCAGGGTGGTGCTGGCGCACGCCGGCTCGTACAGCGCCATCGCGCCGGGGGTCTTCATCGAGGAAGCGCTGGACCTCGTGAGGAGGTACCCCGAGGTCTACGCGGACACGGCGGCGCTGCCCCCCGGGCTCGTCGAGATGGTCCTCCGGGATTTCCCGCGGGGCAAGGTGATGTACGGCTCCGACTACCCGGCGGTCGCCGAGGAGGACCCCCGGAGGTACCTGGAGGACGTCTTCCTCACGCTCGAGTCTGCCGGGCACGGGACGGCCGAGCTCGAGGACTTCTCCCGCGCGGTGGCGGAGCGCGTGTTCTCCGTGGAGTGCTCCGAGTGGCCGTAGCGGTTACTATTTACAATATATCATTCGTTAAGAAAATATTTATTACCCACGCGCGCCACAACCTCTGCGATGGGAGAAATAGAGAACCTTCCCTATGGTGAGAAATACAACCCGTACCAGAAGGCGTACCTTGATTTCTGGAAGGAGAGCGTCGCCGATATCAGGAAGTTCTGGGATCAGGAGGCCAGGAAGCTCCTCTGGTACAGGACGTGGGACAGGGTCCTGGACGACTCCAATCCCCCGTTCTACAGGTGGTTCGTGGGCGGGGAGACCAACATGACCCTGAACGCGCTGGACAGGTGGAGGGGGACGCAGGTCTTCAACAAGGTGGCGTACTACTGGGAGGGCGAGGACGGGTCCAGGAGGTCGATATCCTACAGGGAGCTCTACGAGGAGGTCAACAGGTTCGCGAGGGCCCTCCAGGACCTCGGGGTGGGGCCGAACAGCACCGTGACGATCTACCTCCCGATGATACCGGAGCTCCCGATAGCCATGCTCGCGGTCGTGAGGCTGGGCGCGATCCACAGCGTGGTGTTCTCCGGCTTCAGCGCCGGCGCGCTCGCGGACAGGATAATCGACGCCAAGTCGAGGGTGCTCGTGACCGCGGACGCCTACCCGAGGAGGGGCAAGCCCGTGGAGACGAAGAGGACCGCGGACGAGGCCGTGGAGCTGGCCGCCAAGGCGGGGGTCAACGTGGAGAAGGTGATAGTCGTCAGGAGGCTCGGCGTCGACGTCCCCTGGAAGGACGGGAGGGACGTCTGGTACCACGAGCTGATGTCGAGGTACTCGGACGTGACGTACGTCAGGCCGGAGCCCAGGAGGAGCGACGACGTCCTCTACATACTATACACGAGCGGGACGACCGGGAAGCCGAAGGGCATCATGCACAGCGTGGGCGGCAACATGGTCTACGTGCACAGCGTGTTCAAGTGGAACTGGGACATAAGGCCGGAGGACGTCCACTGGACGATGGCGGACGTTGGGTGGGTCACGGGGCACACGTACATAGTGTACGGGCCGCTGCTCCACGGGGCCACGGAGGTCATGTACGAGGGAGCCATAGACTACCCGAGGCCGGACAGGCCCTGGGAGATCGTGGAGAGGTACGGCGTCACGATATTCTACACCTCGCCGACGGCGGAGAGGGCCCTGAGGGCCTACGGGGACGAGTGGGTGGACAAGCACGAGATGCCGACGCTTAGGATCCTGGGCACCGTGGGGGAGCCGATAAACCCGGACGTCTGGCACTGGTACTTCGAGCACGTGGGGAAGGGCAGGTGCCCGATAGTGGACACCTGGTGGATGACGGAGACGTCGGCCGCCATGATATCCCCCGCGCCGGGCATAGCCACGGTGACCCTGAAGCCGGGATCCGCGACGTTCCCGCTCCCGGGGATAGTGGCGGACGTGCTCGACGACGAGGGCAAGCCCACCCCGCCCGGAGTCAAGGGGTACCTCGTGATAAAGCAGCCGTGGCCCGGGATGCCCCTCGGGATCTGGGGCGATCCGGACAGGTACGTGAAGACGTACTTCAGCCGCTTCCCGCCGTACTTCATGGCCGGGGACTTCGCCGTCAAGGACGAGGAGGGGTACTTCTGGCTGCTCGGGAGGGCGGACGAGGTCCTGAAGGTGGCGGGCCACAGGCTCGGCACCATAGAAATGGAGGACGTGCTGCTGAAACACCCGGCGGTGGCGGAGTCGCTCGTGATAGGGATGCCGGATCCGACGAAGGGCGAGGTCCCGGTGGCCGCGGTGGTGCTCAAGCCCGGCTACAGGCCGAGCGAGGAGCTGAAGCAGGAGCTGATAAAGCTGGTGAGGGACACGATAGGGCCCATAGCGACCCCCCAGACCGTGCTCTTCGTGCCGAAGGTGCCGAAGACCAGGAGCGGGAAGATAATGAGGAGGCTCCTGAGGGACATACTGCTCAACAGGCAGCTGGGCGACGCGACCACGCTGGAGGATCCGGGCGCGGTCGAGGCCCTCAGGGCTGCGTGGGAGGAGTTCAAGTCGAGGATGGGACCATGAGCCAGGGCCAGACATTCGCGAATCCGGGCAGCCTGGGCCTC
>JBMFHR010000054.1:0-4325 GCA_049976725.1 Conexivisphaera sp.
CTCTACAGGGATGCGGTCCTCAGGGCGGGATTGAACCCGCTCCTGGTGCAGGTGGTAGACTATAGGTGGGATCCATGGGTTCTGGACGCCGTCAGGGCGGCCCTCGAGGCGGCCTGGGTGGCGGATCGCGCGCCTTTCGTCGAGGAGAGCGTTGAGTACACGCGTCGGGAGGTGATGACCGGGAACGTGCGCGCGTACAGAGGAAGGTCCAGCCACCCGGTCTACATCAGGGAGGCCTGCGGTGACCTGTACAGGGTGTGCGACATTTGTCAGAGATCCTGTCCATACGGCGCGATCGAGATAGACAGGACGGAGAGGCGCGCGGTCCTAATCGATGGCGCTAAGTGCACGGACTGTGGCCTCTGCGCCGCCGCGTGCCCCATGGGCGCCATCCAGATGCCGAACTACCCAGACGCATCCTTCACCAACGTCGGGGCTGTGAAGGGCGATAAAATTGTATCCTGCCAGCTACACGAAGGCGAGTCCCTCAAGCTTCCATGTGTGGGGGAACTCAGCCCGGTGGACCTGCTCGCGATGCGCGCTGGGGGCTCCGTCACCGTCCACTGCCCGGATCCGGGGTGCAGGCTGGCCGGCAACCTGTCGGCGCTCAGAAAGCTTCTGGGCGAGCTGGACGAAGTGTACGGAGGATTCGCGTTCAGCCAGGGCGGGGAGCCCTCGCGTCCCCGGACGCGCGACGGTGCGCCCGCGGTCCGCGCGGCATCCCCATCGTACAGGAGGCCTGCCATAATTGCGGCCCTCGCCGACGAGGTATCGGCACCGCTCCTGGGCGTGAGGGATCTCTCTGTCGACGATACGTGCACCCTCTGCGAGAACTGCGCCAAGTGGTGTCCCACGGGCGCGCTGACGATAGCGCGCGAGGGCGATAGGACCCTGTTGCGCTTCGACCCATCGTCATGCGTTGGGTGCGACGTGTGCGTCAACGTGTGCCCGGAGTTCAGGGATCAGAGCGGATCCCGCCTCAGGGCCATCTCCACTAGGCCGCACTCCGGCGCGCTCGAGGGGCGCACGCTGGCCGAGGACCACAACGTCTACTGCAGGGACTGCGGCGCACTGGTGGGAACTAGGAGGACGCTGGACAGGGTGAAGAGGACCTTGGAGGAGAGGGGACTGCCGGTGGACGACGAGTGGCTCGAGAGGTGCCCCAAGCACCGCTTCGAGTACTCCATAAGGAAGGGCATTCAGGGGGCATCCGCGTTCGGCCCCAGGAGGTGATCTCAACGGGCATAGCGCATTCCTACAAGGCCATGTCGCTTCTGCTGGGTGGTCCCAGATACTACGGGGAGCTCCGGAGGATCCTGGACTCCGTGGATGATCAGGAGATCAGGGGCCTGCTCCTCGACGTGCTCGGGCGCTGCGAATCGGCGGATCCCGACGTGCCTAGGACGCAGTACACGTCGTGCTTCGTGGCTAACATCGGCGGCGTGCCGTGCCCCCCGTACGAGTCCTGGTACAGGGAGGGCCGCATCCATGGCAGGGTTGTACACGACCTGATGATCTGGTACAGAAAGTACGGCGTGGCGCCCACGACCGTCCCGGAGGATCACGCAGCGGCGGTGCTGGAGTTCGCCGCGGTGCTGTACGGCACCGGCTCCGCTGACGAAGGTGACCGGTTCGTCAGGGAACACGTGCTCACGTGGATGGGCAAACTTGCGGACGACGTCATCGATAAATGCTCCAGCGAGTGCGTGAAGTCGCTCGGCAGGGCGCTCTCTAGGTTCGTCGCGCGCGAGGCCGAGAGGCTGGAACATTCACAGTGAAATTTTCATATCATGATATAATCATAAAAATGTATGGTCATATGGTGTTGCACCTATATATATTATGGCTCCGCGGCGGCGAACAGTTAATATAAGACGTGCGAAGGCGGCTTCCCGTGAGCGACGGGGCGTCTGGTGATAAGGGATCGGGCATCTCGGTCGACAGGCGCGACTTCCTCAAGTTATCGGGCGTGGTGGCGGGGTCCGCGGCCCTCCTGTACGCGGCGAAGAGGCTCTCCGCTGGCTTCGACCTGAACTTCCTATCACTGACGCCGCAGGGATATGACGTCGGGACCCTGCAGCCAAATTGGACCTACAAGTATGTGCCGGGGATATGTGGCATATGCTCCTCCACATGCGACGTGATAGCGACCGTGGAGAAGTCGCCCGACGGAAGCTACGTGCGGGTCATAGAGGTAGACGGGAATCCCCTCTCCCCCCTGAACGGGGGCAAGGTGTGCGCTAGGGGCAGGTCCGGCCCGTTCCTCACGTACAACAAAGATCGCATAAAGACGCCTCTCATCAGGACAGGCCCTAAGGGCACCTGGGCCTTCAAGGAGGCCACGTGGGAGGAGGCCGTCGGCTACATACTGAACTACATGAAGCAGAACAACGTGCAGCCCTACGAGATCGCGCTGGGAGGGGGCGCCATACCGTGTTCCAACTACAGGCCGCAGTTCATACCGTTCATGCTGGCCTCCCAGATACCCAACATGGCCGGGAGTCCCATGCAGCCCTGCATTTACGGAGAGCACCTGGGGATAAACCTGACCATGGGGACCTTCGACATACATGGGTCTGACCTCATGGACGACTTCACCTATTCATCGCTCATAGTCGTGTGGGGGGACAACGGGAACCCCGCCGGCGTGTTCGTCAACAGGGGGCACAGGCTGGGCGAGGGCCTCGCGAACGGCGCCTTCATGATCACGATAGACCCAAGGCAGAGCGAGGCTGCCTCCAAGTCCGATCTCTGGGTGCCGGTTAAGCCCGGGAGCGACCTGGCAATTGCTATGTACATTATTAACTACATAATATCCAACGGCTACTACGACGCCGACTTCGTCAGGTACCACACGGACCTCCCATTCCTCCTCGTGGACGAGGGGAATGGGCTCCTGAGGCCGCTCGCCGAGGAGCACCCCGACGGCACCGTCAAGGCATTCTTCGTGTACGATGAGATAAGGGGCGGCCTCGCGAAGGTGCCTCCCTTCACCAACACTAACATGTACGACGTCGATGGGAACAGGATAATACCCGCGCTCAGCCCGCAGGGCGTGACCTACAACGGGCAGCCCGTGTACACGGCGTTCCAGAAGCTGGCCGAGCGCGTGTCGAGCTACACTCTGGACCGCGCATCCAAGGTAGCCGGCGTGGATCCCTCGATGTTGGAGGAGGTGGCGCGCAGGATGGCCACAATGAAGCCCATGGACATAGCGACGGGTCAGAAGGGGCAATGGGGGAGCTACACGACTCAGTTCAGGAAGGCGGTCGCCGCGATAATGGCCCTCACGGGCAACGTGGACCGCAGGGGAACGTGGGTGTACTCGGGCGTCTACAGGGAGAGCATGAGGGCGCTGAATGACGCGTATCGGTCGGCCGTGAGCTCGGGATCCTCCAAGCCGGGCATACTAATCCAGAGGCCCGATATATTGATGCAGGTTCCCTACGTGACCCTTCCGGGCCTCATGCTGAACGCGTTCGCCACAATGTACGTGTTCCACAATCCGAAGTTCTGGGTGCACGGGTATCCATCCGTTGATGAGATACTCAACCGGAACCTGGTGGCCCAGGGGAAGAAGCCGGCGGCGGCGTTCTCCATGTTCCCGGACGCCGGGCTGTACGAGGCCGTGCAGGGCCAGCTCACTTGGAACGGCGCCGCCTACAGGCCAAAGATGGCTGTACTCTGCTGCGTGAACCCGGCGAAGGACTTCCAGGAGTCCGAGTGGAAGGAGATACTCTCGAACCTGTTCGTGGTGTCAATCGACATATTGCCAACGGACACTACGCTCTACGCGGACGTCATACTCCCCGACGCCACCTATCTGGAGAGGGAGGAGCCGTTCTGGGACGACTCCGCTGCGCTCGACTACTACTACAGGGCGAGGAATCAGGCGGTCCCCAGGGTATTCCCGCAGACCATACCTAACTTGGATATAATCACCATGATCGCGTATAAGATGGGGATCCTGGAGCAGTACGTTGCCCAGATGGCTGCGGGCAATGGACTCCCGTACGACCAACTTCTCTCGGCCGTGCAATTGAACCTGCAGAAGTACATGGGGTACCTTCAGCAGTACGGCGCCTATCCCAGGACCGGCGGCATAATAGCAGACTCCTGGAGGCAGGTCCAGTCCTCCATCTTCGCCCAGGTCCTCAACACGACCCCGGACCAGGTCACTAGTACCCTCGAGTCCCAGGGCGTCCTTCCGGTGAAGACCTACGATGAATTCAGATCCGCGAACGAGCTGATACCGTACGGGATGCCCGCAGCCACGCCGACCGGCAGGATAGAGGTGTACAGCATGCTGCTCTACTACTACGTCG
>JBMFHR010000055.1:0-4067 GCA_049976725.1 Conexivisphaera sp.
CGTCCACTGCGTTACCCCCTTCCTCCAGTGCCCTGAGGCCCGCCATCGACGCGTACGGGTGCTCGCTCGCCACGACACTCCTCCCTGATACGAAGGGAGGCTTCACGTGCGGAGGAGGCTCCATCGCTCTATAAACCCGTCGCCGACCAGACGGCGGTTCCTCGGACACGCTAATATGATTGCCCGGGCGCGGCTTCCCATGGGCGTGGACACGGACGCGCGCACCGGGTCCGAGGTCGGCTCTGGAGCTGCGACCGGGACTGGAACGGGGATGGGACTGCCTCCCGGCCAGAGGTGGATCCGGAGGTTCATCCGCTACTCCGCGCTTCCACCTCCGAAGATCGACATCGATAGCTACAGGCTCCGCGTGGCGGACGTGGAGCTGAGCTACGGGGAACTGCTCGGCATGATCGACTTCAGGGGGAAGATGGACTTCCACTGCGTCACCGGGTGGAGCGTCGCCGGCGTGGAAATGGAGGGCATAACGTTCAGGAAGCTGGCCCGGATCGCGGAGCCCCGCGGCAGGTACGCATTCTTCACGTCGCTGGAGGGCTACACCTCTATAGTCCCCATCGAGGACTACCTGAAGGGAATACTCCTGCTCAGGATCGACGGCAGGCCTCTGTCCTACGAGGAGGGATTTCCCGCGAGGCCCTTCTTCGAGCACCTCTACGCCTGGAAGTCCGCCAAGTGGCTCCGGAGCATAGACTTCCTGGAGGACTACGTCGACGGCTACTGGGAGGAGAGGGGGTACCACGAGCGCGGGAACGTCTGGCTCGAGGAGCGCTTCAAGGGCGCCGGAGGCACGGGAAGGCACCTCAGGAGATCCCCAATGGACCCTTGAACCCGGGCCTTCCGGGCGCCAACTTCAGCGCGGGCCGTCCACGCGTGGATCCAGCGCCCCTCAGGTCATCAATATCCATCCGCGCGTGATTTGTACATGATTTGTACTTTAGTTTGAAATAGGTTAATATAACTCAGTCATAAACCCATCCCGAGGACATGAAATCGACCACGATCGCCCTGACGGTAATCGCGGTGATCCTGATAGCGATCGCCGCGGTGTACGCCTCAATGTACTACTCATCGACGGCCGCGTACAGTTCCGAGCTGGCCGCGAAGAACTCACAGATAAGCTCCCTGTCCAGCGAGCTGACCGGATACATGCGGGACGGAGTGCTCGCCGCCCGCCACTCCCGCCCCGTGCGCCGTCGAGCTCGGCACAAATCAAAAGTATACATATAAATTTCGGGCTCCCGCGCCCCACGTTGGGCGCGCAGCCGGTTCTCAGGGTGTCAAACCTAAGGGTCAGGTACGGACAGAAGGTAGCCGTCGACGGGATATCCTTCCAGATCATGCCCGGCGAGATCTACGGCCTCCTGGGCCCGAACGGCGCCGGCAAATCGTCCACGATAAAGGCAATAGTGAACCTCGTGGAGTACGAGGGCGAGGTGGACCTCCTAGGGATGGGCAGGCCCAGGGGGAAGCTCCTGAACGAGGTCGGGGCCGTGCTCGAGACCCCCGCCGTGCTCGAGTCGCTCACGGTCAAGGAGTTCCTGGAACTCGTGGCCTCAATAAGGGGAGTGGGAGGGGACAGGATAGACGCGCTCGTGCAGGCGTTCGGCCTCAACGAGTACCTTGGCGCCTACATAGCCACCCTCTCCCAGGGGAACAGGCAGAAGGTCGCGATAGCGTCGGCGCTCATGCACAGGCCCAAGCTCCTAATCCTGGACGAGCCCTTCAACGCGCTCGACGTCAAGTCCGCCAGGATCCTGAAGGAGGTCATCCAGAACCATCGGAGGGACGGCGGCGCAGTCCTCTTCTCCACTCACGTGATGGAGATAGCCGAGAGGATCTGCGACAGGATAGGGATACTGAACGAGGGCAAGCTGATCATGGAGGGAACGACGAAGTCCATACTGGAGCAGGCGCGCGCCGGCTCGCTGGAGGAGGCATTCCTGAGGGCCATCCACGCCGAGGAGGAGATCAGGGAGCTGGCGGAGGCGCTCTAGGGCGAGGAGGAGGCGCCTTTCCCTCGAGGCCGCGCTGGCGAGGGAAATCCTCTACCAGGGGTACACGGCCTCCCGCCAGAGCGGTTTCAGGCCCCACAACCCCGCCAGGTCCATCTCGAGGGCCACCACGATGAAGTACATCATGAGCGCGATATGGGTGCTCGTCATGGCGGGATACGCCTTCACACTTCGCATCGCGCGCACGTGGTCTCCGCTCGGGATGGTCCTGATCTACTTCGGCTGGGGCGGCATGCTCATAGTCTCCAACCTCCTTCCGGCAGCGTCCGCGGTGCAGGGATCGTCCTACATGAGGGACGCGCTCTACATACTCCCCGTCGAGGAGGAGGAGCTCAGGGCCAAGTTCGCCAGGGCGTTCATCTCGCTCGTCGACTACCCCCTGATAGCGGCCGTCGTCGGCTCGATCATCGCGTCCGCGATCGTCGGCGCCCCCTACCCGGCCATCGGCGCCCTCTTCGGGTCCGAGGTCGCGGTCATAGTGATAGAGCTCACCATACTCGCGTTCTCCTCGGGCCCGCGCTCCCAGGCCAGGCTCATGGCCTCGCGCGCCCTCTCGGCGTTCCTCCCACTGGTCTTCATAGCGTTCCTCGTGAGTCCCATGTACATGTCGTCCATCGGCTCCTCCGCGCCACGGTTCCTCTCGTTCCTCCCCATCCTCTCCGGGGCATACGCGACGTCCCCCGTCGGGATCGCATCCACAGCCGCATGGCTGGCACTCCTCGGCTACTACGCATACAGGGAGCTCCCGCACGCCTCCCTCAGGATACTCTACGCCGGCGCGCCCGGTGCGATAGTGCGCAGGGTGAGGGCCGGCTGGAGGATAGTGAGGTCCAGGACCCTGGCTATCCTCAGGGCGGACCTCCAGATGGCCTTCAGGTCCGTGATGATCTCCGCCCTCATGGGACCCCTGATAATCTTCGTCATCTTCTTGGTCGAGTCCTACTCCGTCCCGGCGGGCGCGCTCGCGGCCACCGCCTCCGTCTACGGGATAGAGGCCGCCTACCTCACGATATTCGTCCCCTACTCCCTCTACGCCATAGAGGTCAGGGGGGCCGCCGCCATGAGGTCCCTCCCCATCACGAAGGTGAGCCTGGCCCTGCCGAAGGTCCTCCTACTCGCCGTCGTCTACTACGCGTTCGAGGGCACGCTCGCCGTGGCCGTGTGGGCGCGGGGGATAAGCCCCGCGTACGTCGTCCCCCTCCTCGCGGGGGTGCTGGCGCCCGCGAGCTCGGTCCCCGCGGCCGGCATCATGTTCGAGAGGACGCTGAGGGAGGGCGGATCCCTGAGCACGCTGCAGGCTATACTCTACCTCCTGCTGATCTCGCTCCTCGTCGGGATACCGTACGGCGCGTACTACGCGGCGTCCATCCTCCTCAGGAGCGAGGTCCCCGGCGCCGTCGCCATGGTCGTCATGGGGGCTGCGGAGTTCTCGACGCTTATGTACGCGCTTCACAGGTACGATCGGTAGCGCCGAGTGCGCGGACGGGATTATATGAAGGCTGCTAAAAGGAAACTCTGTGTTTATCCGCAGATCGTCTCGCCCCATCGGAGTGAGCGGCGATGGATCGACTGGGGCCATCTGCAGCGCATGATGCCCGGCCTCTCCGGCCTCCCCACCTCGGACGCTCCATCGGCACTCGCTGCACGGCTGCTGCACCCTCCTGACCGACCGACAGGCACGCCCTGGGCATCCGCCGTTTCCCTCTTCGTGAGCCCCCTCCATCCCCGGCTACCCGCATGATCTCGTCTCCGCCAGCACTCCGCGGCCGTGCTCCCCGATCATGCTTAGCTGGAAATTGCCCGGGCCGACGCTGCCGGCCATGCTCACGGGGGAAGCAATTTCCGGGTAATATAATATATAATATTAATATATAATAATGGATGATGTGGTAATTTTCTGCATAAATATCGCTGAGATTGCGTGGAGGCGCATGCCGACGTTCAGGCTCATAGGGATCTTCTCGTCCGATTGGTTCTCCGTTGCGCTCGGCACAACCGCCGCCTCCGTGGCAGTGTACTGGCTCTCAGCGCTCACCC
>JBMFHR010000056.1:0-3872 GCA_049976725.1 Conexivisphaera sp.
TCCTCCAGGTCCTGGCCCCCACGATCCCCAGGTACGTGAGGGCCCCCATGACGAGCGGGTACTCGAAGGCGAGCCCGGTGGCCATTGTCAGCGACACGACCGTGCTCACGAACGCCCTCAGGCTCATCGTGGGCTCCACCCCCAGGACCTGCGTGTAGTAGAGGACGAACCTCATCATGAAGGGAACTATGACGAAGTAGGCGAACGCCGCGCCGGAGGCGAAGAGGACGAACGCGGGCGCGAGCGCGTACTTGACCATCTCCCTCTCGTGCCTGTACAGGCCGGGGGCGACGAACGCCCAGAGCTCGCGGACCGCGATGGGGACGGCGACGAAGAGGGAGAGCAGGAACGAGGTGTAGAGGGAGGCGAAGAGCGGGTCGAACGGGTTTATGTTTATCAGGCGGAGGCCCGGCGGGAGCTCGTCCCGTATGAACGCCCCTATCACGTAGTCGGCGATGCTGTGGTACATGCTGGGGTAGGGGACCGGCAGGGTGAGGCCGTAGAGCGCGACCGGCCTCACTCCGAAGGCGAACGCCACGAAGAAGGTGGCGCCCAGCGCCATCAGTATCCTCCTGAGCCTGCGGAGCAGCTCATTTATGTGATCCAGGAGGGGAGCGCGCCGCGGGCTCGGCGCCTCCTCCTGGACCAGCTCAGCTCGGGACATGGTCCTCCCCGCCGCCGGCCCGCCTCCTGAGCTCCTCTATCTCCGCCCTCAGGCGCCTCACCTCCTCCTCGAGCTCCCTGACGCGCTCGTCGTCGCGCCGGGGCTGGGGCGGGCGGCGCGCGGGGGGCTCCTCGAGCCCGACCGCGGCCGCGTCCCTCCCGATCCCGGCCAGCTCCCCCAGGTTCAGCTCCCCCAGGTTCAGCTCCCTCGAGAGCTCCCTCCTGAGCTCCTGCTCCGACCTCCTGAGGTTGCCCACGAACTTCCCTATCTCCCTCAGGTGTCCCGATAAGTCGCGCTCGCCGCTCAGGAGCAGTATCGCCACCACCACGACCACGAGGGCATCGGTGAGGCTCCCGAGCATCGGGCACCGCCCGGCCGCCCTGGCTCACTGCCCGCCGCGCTCCCTCTTCAGCTCCTCCAGCTGCCTCTGGAGCTCCGCTATCTGCGCCTCCAGCTGCTTGGCCCTGTCGGCCTGCTGGTCGGAGCCCTGCTGGTCGGAGCCCTGCTGGGGCGCCGAGGACCCGACCATCCTGTTGAGCTCCATCTCCGACTCGAGCTTCCCCTTCTTGTACTCGCCCACCGCCCTGCCCATCGCGTGGAAGAGCTCCGGTATCTTGCCCGCGCCGGCGAAGAGCACGACCGCCACTATTATTATGATGATTATGTCGGTGGCGCTGCCTATCAAACGCGCGCGTCACCTCCGGGAGCCTCTGCACAGGATGTCCTAGATAAGGGTTGCTGGGGAGGGACCTCCGGCACCTCGCTTCAGTAATTACTGATAATAAGATAATTAAGCCAAAGGAAAGACAAAATGTGAGGGCGCGTGACTTGTGAGGAGGAATCCGATCGCCTGAAGAACCCTACGTGCCCGGGCTTCCTGCACTTCTCGAGCGGCGGTATGAGCGTCCCGAGCGCGTACACTGCGGGCCACAGCAGGAGGCCGTAGGGCGATGGCGCGTGAATCCTACCGTCTCCTCCACCGGGGGCGCGCTCGGCCACCCAGGCGGCCCCGAGCGCGGCCTTCGTGGCCTCGAGGGTCATCGGGCTCCACCTGTAGTCCACCACCTGGACGAGCAGCGGGTTCATTTCGGCCCTGAGGACCGCCTCCGGTAGAGCTTCACGTGCCGCTCATCGTAGGTGCCCCTGATCACGATGGCCCTTGCCCCCAGATCCCTCAGGCGCTCCGACAGCTCCACAGGATCGCAAGCCCCCGCTCCTATCCTGGCGGTGCTCGCAGCAGTGGTCGAGAACCTTGACCTCGAACCTGAGGAAAGGTTGGGCCGGCGCTTTCGGGCGCCTTATTAAATGGTGTCCCCATGATCCACGGTTCCGCGCCCAACGTAGGCCGGAACGCCGCCCGCGCAGATCCCGAGGCGCGACGCCGGGGACACCCTTGGAAAGGGTTAAAAGGATCCGGCGACTCGGGAACGACAGCCCGGTCGTCTAGCGGCCAAGGATGCCGGGCTCTGGATCGCGAGCTCGAAGGGCTGGATGGGCCGCGAGGCGAACCCCGGCGACGGGAGTTCGAATCTCCCCCGGGCTACCAGCTTCGCCACCTCAACGGTTCCCCCTGGATCTCCGGAAGCGCCTGTATGCCCATCCCCCCAACAGCCCGCCGATCGAGCAGGCGACCGTGTCCACCACGTACGCGTAGTAGAACTCGAACGCGACGGCGACGGGCCCCTCCCCAGCGGCGAGCGCCGTGAGGGCGAGCGCGTATATCAGCCCGGCGCCGAGCGCCGCGAAGAAGCCCCTGGCCGCGTTGCCCTCCAGGATTCCGGCGACCAGCCCCGCGATCAGGGCCCCCGCGGGGAACCATGAGAGCGCGAACATGAGCGCGACTGCCAGCACCACCGCGGCCGCATCCCTGGTCCTCAACGCGCATCGCTGGCGGAGGTCTGGAAATAAACGCCGCGCCCGCTGGCGGGCCCGCCGGGACTCGAACCCGGGACCCCTGGCTCCGGAGGCCAGTGCCATGTCCGTGCTAGGCCACGGGCCCGTTCGACGTCCCGAGCGCCGGAAAATAAGGACTAGCCTCAGGAACCGGACGAAGACCTGAACCTCTCCGCCACGCTCTTGTACCACTCGACCACTTCCCTGGGCAGCGGCCTCGTCCTCTTCAGGGCGTCGAGCAGGTGCGCCATAGTTATCCTGAGCTCATCCTTGTGGGCCCTCGCGTCCTCGTCCTTCGGGTACTTCTCCAGGTGATCCCTGATCGCGGCGATCGCCGCGGCGCGGCAGGCGTTCGCTATCTCGGCGCCGCTGTAACCCTCGGTCCTCCTGGCAAGCTCGTCCAGGTCGACGTCCTGCGCCAGCGGCTTCCCCCTGAGGTGGATCCTGAATATCTCCTTCCTCGCCTCCGCGTCGGGCAGCGGCACATAGACGAAGACGTCGAACCTGCCGGCCCTGAGCAGCGCTGGATCTATTATGTCGGGCCTGTTCGTGGCCGCCAGCACGACCACGCCCCTGGTCTCGATCAGCCCGTCCAGCTCCGTGAGGAGCTGGCTCACGACCCTCTCCGTGACCATGGACTCGCCGATCCCCATCCCGCGCGCGGGCGCTATCGAGTCTATCTCGTCGAAGAATATGACGCACGGGGCGGCCTGCCTCGCCTTCCTGAAGACCTCCCTCACCGCCCTCTCGCTCTCGCCGACCCACTTGCTCAGGAGCTCGGGGCCGCGCACGCTTATGAAGTTCGCCTCGCTCTCCGTCGCCACGGCCTTGGCCAGGAGCGTCTTCCCCGTGCCGGGCGGGCCGTACAGGAGTATGCCCTTCGCCGGCTCCGCCTTCGCGTGCTCGAAGAGCTCGCGGTGCTTCAGCGGCCACACGACGTTCTCTAGCAGCGCCTGCTTGGCCTCCTTCAGGTCCCCTATGTCGTCCCAGTGCACGTTGGGCACCTCTATGTAGACCTCCCTGAGCGCGGACGGCGTTATTCCCCTGAGCGCGTGCTCGAAGTCCTCCATGGTAACCTGTATCTTCTCGAGGACCTCCGCCGGTATCTTCTCGGCCTCCAGGTCTATCTGGGGCAGGATCCTCCTGAGGGCGTTCATCGCGGCCTCCTTGACGAGCGCCGCCAGGTCCGCCCCCACGAACCCGTGCGTCATGGCCGCCAGCTTCTCCAGGTCCACGTCAGGTGCCAGCGGCACGTTCCTGGTGTGTATCTGGAGTATCTCGAGCCTCCCCTGCTGGTTCGGCACCCCTATCTCTA
>JBMFHR010000057.1:0-3630 GCA_049976725.1 Conexivisphaera sp.
CCGGCTACGAGCTCCTCCGCAGCCGCGCGCTGCGAGCAGGGGCCTGGGGAGGGCGCCGGCGGAGCGGGATCCGCCGCCTGGAGGGGTCCGAGCCCGGCGGGATCTGGCTGGTAGCCTCGCCCGGCGGGGGACGATTGCGCGTGGGCGTGCGGCCCGAAGTTGACGGAGCCGCGGGAACCGCGAGGTAGAATTTATTAGTCCGGACCGCGCAGGAGAGAGAAGGTTGTCGGACGGGGAGAGGGAGCTGGGCGGACTGGTGGACTGCGAGGTCCAGTGCACCAAGGTGTGCGAGAAGGTCGAGGAGTTCGAGGCGTACAACGAGTGCATGAACCAGTGCATAAAGGAGTGCGCCGAGGCGCTGGAGAAGCCAATGAAGCGGTAGGCGCTTACATCCTCCCGCCACCGGGGAATCCCCTCGGGTGGATCGCGCGTTCTCTGCCCACTGCCTCAATCCTCATCACTTCGTGGCCAGCGGGCGAGCTGGGAGATTCCCGCGCTTCGTTCGCCCAGCGGTAGACCGCGGGCCGGACCTCCTGCCATCATTCCTCCCGGATTGCCCCAGAAATTGAGGGGCTCGAAGCCAATTTCGTCGAGGGGGTCGGGAACGCCCATCGCACATCATCCCTCAGCACTTAAAGGAATCCTCATTCCCCCGAGCACGGGCGGCGCCCCGGGTTATAAACCGGGCGCGCTACCCGATGAACGCGTCGCTGAAGTTCTCGGCGATAGCGTTCTCCAGAGTGTCCCTGGAGATTCCCCGGAGCCCTGAGATCGTGTCCAGGAGCCCGGGAATCATCGTGGGGACCAGCCTCGTGCCGCGGTACTCGTATGGTCCGTCGCTCTCCACCAGGAGGGAGCGGAGCGGGACCGACGCGGCCAACGCGGCGTGCTTGCGCTGGATCCTGGCGGCCACGTTTATCGAGACGTAGAACCCGTAGCCGGATATCCTCTCCGCGAGGTCGCTCGGGCCGTTGTACCAGTGGAAGACGGCCGACCTCACGTCGTGCCTCAGGACGAGGTCCAGGCAGTCGCCCCACGCGTCGAGGCAGTGGAGGTTGACCGGCTTATCGTACTCGCGCGCGATCCTCAGCTGGCGCCGGAAGACGTCCAGCTGGACGCTCAGGTCGGGGCGGCGGCCATCGATCCCTATCTCGCCCAGGCCGGCCGCCTCGGGCGCCAGCCCCTCGATGGCCGCCAGGTCCTCCTCGCCAGCTTCCCGCGCCCTCCAGGGATGTATGCCCACGAACCCGAGCGTGCCGCGCCTGGCCCGCGCCAGCTCCAGCGTGCGCCTAGAGTCCTCCGCGTCCTCCGAGACCGCCGCTATCAGGATGCCCTCCAGGCCCGCCAGCTCGCGCTCCCCGAACCCGCTCAGGTGGCAGTGAGCGTCGGTTATCACGCGCATTCCCTGGGGCGGGGGCGTATAATCGGTTGCGGCGATCGCCGATCCCCGGCGGGCCCCGGCGATACTTTAATAAAGGAGTCTTTCTCTAACAGTAGACGTGAACGGGTGGCATATTGGTGAAAGGATTAACAACAAGAATGATGGTAGGATTTTCGGCATAAAAGTAAGGATAATGTCTGCCGATAAGTCAAAGGCGATCGCGAGCGTCGCCTCGGCCCTGGGAAACCGCGCGGTGTACCTGTGCGCCACAGAGGTCGAGGGGGGAGCGATCGAGGTTTCGGCGTACGCGTCCGCGGGATCGGCCGAGGAGCTCAGGAAGGCCGCCTCATCGATCCCGGGGGCGAGGGGCGTGGACGTCTGGGAGGGCGAGGGGGACCCCGTGCTGGCCTCGGCCACCAGGTCCGAGGACGTGATGGTGCTCCCGACCGAAGTGCTGGTGTACATGTCGGAGTCCATGGGCGAGATGCTGGGCCCCGCGGGGGCCGCGCTGAGCTACCACGTCGCGTACAAGATGGGCGAGAGGCTCATGGACGTCATGAGCTCGGTCAGGGAGCCCAGGGAGGTCGGGGAGGCCGCGCTCTACGTGGAGAGGGCGCTCGACAAGTACGGGCTGGGGGACGCGGAGGTGGACGTCTCGGACGAGGTGCCGGTGCGCGCCAGGGTCGTGGTGAGGCCCAGGGAGAGGGGATTCAACGAGGCCTCCGCCAGCATGGTGAGGGGGCTCGTCGCTGGCATGCTGTCCAGGGCTCTGGGGAGGCAGCTGTCGGTGAGGACGCAGGTGGTGGAGGGCGGGGTGGCGCGCTTCGAGCTGGTGGAGGGCGGCGTCCCGGAGTGGTAAGCGGGACGCCGGGGTTTCCTTTGGAGAATAGGCGAAAAACTAATTATTATATTGACGAAACCGAAAAATTTATCGATAAGTATTTCTCATAGTGTATCCCGGAATGGACGCGAAGGAGCTCGTGATTAAGACGGCGCCCGTGGTGGCGCCGATCGCCATATCGGCGGCGCTGGCCCTCGTGCTGGGGATGCCGCACCCCTATGGGGCTATAGTGGGCGGCGGCGCGGTAAGCAGCACCTGAGACCTTAATCTGAATTTTGTGGAATTATATATTGAAAATTTAAATTGTATTTGTCCATTGTCCCAGCTTCGGCTCAGGCTCCCCTGAGGCGGCGGCGCTTCCCGTTCCAGCGCTGGGCGCACCGGTGCCCTCTACCATCCTGACCACCGCCCTGAGCTTCTCCACCAGCTCGTCGATCCTGATGGTCCAGGACTCCGACTCCCGGTTGTAGAGCTCCAGTGGAACAGTCATGCTAGCGGACTCCCTAGCGTCGAGAAGCCTGAACGACGTGCTGTCCAGTACAGAGAGTTCAGAGAGCCTGTCGCGCAGCCACGTTACGGACTGGTTGAAGTAGTTGGGGGGCATCATTATCTGCAGCACGTAGGTGGGTTCGCCCTCCTCCAAGAGCCTGCTCGAGTAGGCGAAGGGGAGTGCCTCGAGTGACCTCCTCAGGGAGTCCAGATCCCTCCTCCTGATCCCCGTGATCGCTAGCTCCAAGTAGGAGACTGTGTTGGTCTTCGCGTAGTGCGCTCCCCACCACCTGAGTAGGTATCTTCTCACGATTCCGTTCCCCACCACATGCCTGTTGAAGTGGTAAGACAGGGTCTTCTCGTTCGCCCCGGTCCTCTCAGCCATGTCGGCCACAGCGATCCTGGCGTCCTGCTGCAGCTCGGACACTATCAGAAGGTCGTAGTAATCGAACTCCGCGGGCGGACGCTCCTCCGGATAGTCCACGCGCCCCGGGAGCTCCTCCAGGGGTCTGATGCGATCCCAGTCCACGTCCCACTCCCCAGCCTCTGGGTCGAAGAAATCGGGCTCCACGCCCTTGTAGCTCACCCAAGAGGCCGGGCGGAGGCGGTACTCCTCGAGGATCCCCATCTCAGCCATCTCGTCCAGCAGGCGGCGCAGGTGACTCCCAGCACCGTAGGGCATCGAGAAATACGCGGCAACGTGGGATCCGGTAAGATATCCCGTGTAGTACGAGATATACGAGTAGCCGTACATGGACTGGAGGAGCTGTCCGGCGGAGGGCCTCCACCTGGGGGAGAACCTTAGCTCCGCGTAATACGGCCTCAGCCCCAGTTTTGAGAGGTCAACGAAGATGTAGAAGATGAGTCCCCTCTCGTAGAACCTCCTGAGCTTGTACCTCACGGTCTCCTCCGGCATCCC
>JBMFHR010000058.1:0-3538 GCA_049976725.1 Conexivisphaera sp.
GGGGCTCACCTACGCCCTCATGCCGTACGGCGGATCGCCCCTGGGGTGGGGCAACCCGCTGGTCATAGCGCTGCTGGCCGCCGGCGCGGCCATGCTGGCCTCGTTCCCGATCGTCGAGTCGCGCGTCCCGGATCCCATGATGGACATGGGACTCTTCCGCATCAGGATGTTCTCCGCTGGCGTGTTCGCCGCCTTCCTGGCCTCCCTCGCCTACGGGGGGCTCATGCTCATGCTCACAGTGCTGCTCCAGGGCATCTGGCTGCCGCTCCACGGGGTGCCCTACGAGGAGACCCCGCTGTGGGCCGGCATCTACCTGGTGCCCATGATGCTCGGGTTCATGGTCATGGGTCCCCTGAGCGGCGCGCTCTCGGACAGGTACGGCGCCAGGGGGCTGGCCACGCTGGGCATGGCGATCTTCGCGGCGTCGTTCGTGGCCATGACGCTCCTCCCGTACGACTTCCAGTACGCCGCCCTCGCCGCCGCGATCTTCGCGGCGGGGCTGGGGAACGGCATGTTCACGTCGCCCAACACCGCCTCGATAATAAGCTCGGTGCCGCCCAACCGCAGGGGCATAGCGTCGGGGATGAGGTCCGTGATGACGCTGATGGCCAGCACAGCGAGCATGGCCATCTACTTCACCCTGCTCTTCTCGGCCATGGCCTCGCAGCTGCCCCCGGCCCTCTATTCGGCGCTCGTATCGTCCGGCATGCCGCAGTGGCTCGCCAGGGAGGCCGCGTCGATGCCGCCCGAGGCTGCGGTGTTCGCCGCCTTCCTCGGGTATAATCCCATGGGGACCCTGTTCTCGATGCTCCCAAGGAGCGACGTCCAGGCCATAATCGCGTCTGACCCTAGCGGGTACGAGGCGGTGCTCAGCACCTACTGGTTCCCCAGGGTCATAGCGCCGGCCTTCATGTCGGCTCTCCGCGCGGCGTTCTACGCGTCGGCCGCCATGGCCGCGGCCGCCGCTGTGGCCTCGCTGCTGAGGGGGAGGGCCGAGTACCTCAGGCCGGGGCCTGAGCGGGGAGCCTGAGCGGGCGCGACGCCTCGCGCCTGGCGCCCGCGACGGTTACCGCGTTAGTCATCATTATCACGAGCGTGGCTATCATGACGATCTCGTGGGACATCGGGATCCCGTAGTCGAGCAGCGTGGTCGCCAGCACGGCGGGCGTCAGGCCCTGCGCCATCATCGAGAAAATGAATACTTTGTTGTCCGTCGACTCGGGCGCGTTCGCGATCCACGTCGCGGCGAACCTCGCCAGGACCAGGATCCCCATCACGATGAGCGAGAGCACGTATATCTGGGGGGAGAGGAAGGACCTGATCTCCAGCACCAGCCCCAGGAACACGTAGAAGAACGTCCTCAGGAAGAACGTTATCTCATCCTGGAAGTTCACGATATATTGTTCGACATCTTTCGGGACGCTCAGGTAGATCGAGAGCGGGTCCGCTATCAGCCTGACGTTGGCCATCGTGAAGGCCAGCGTCAGGACGCCTATGACGCCGCTGCCGCCCACAGCGTTGGTGATAACGTAGACGGCGAGCATGTAGCCTATGGTCGCTATGTAGAGGTAGTCCGCGCCCGAGAGGAGGCGCATGGCTTTCACCCAGAGGACCGCGGCGACGATCCCCACGACCACGCCTATCGAGAGCTCGGAGAAGAATCCCGAGATCACCGCGGAAGCGGTGGAGAGCTCCAGGGGAATGGCCGCCTGGTAGCTCGAGAGGAGCGCTGAGAATATGATTATCAGGATCGCGCTGTTGAGCGCGGACTCGACTGACAGGCTGGCGTAGACCTTCTTCGACGCCAGCTCCCTGGCGACGTAGGGCACGACCGTCATCGTGGTCTCCCCTCCCAGCACGGACCCGAGGAGGAGGGATTGGTAGATCGGCCAGCCGAGCGCGTACCTGAAGACCGCCGCGATCGCGGCGATGCTCAGGAGCACGTATAGGAGCGTCCTGGCCGCCGTCCTGGGGCCCTCCCTCACGAGCGCGTTGAGGTTCAGCTCCAGCCCCACGTTGAACAGTATCATCGCGAGCGTGAACTGGCTGAAGTAGGGTATCAGCGCCTTAACGATGGAGCTCGGGAACAGCCCGGACACCGGCCCGAGGAGCACCCCCACGAGGACGAGGAAGAACACCTCGGGTATACCGGCCCTCTTCAGCAGCATGTTGGCGAAGAACCCGATGAATATTATGGCGGCGACTGCCGCGAACGCCAGGAGGACAGGGATCATCCGGCGCTCTAGGTGGACACCGAATTTAAGCGGTTCGCGCCGCGAGCGTGAGCCTTCTTGAGTGGCGTTGCTGCGGCGAGCCCGGCTTGTCGGACGGGAAAGGCGTTTCCTACTCGGCCGTCGCCCTCCTGATCTCGGCGTTCAGCGTCTGGCTCAAGATGATCTGCTTCTACCCGGCGCCTGCGCTCAGGGGCTTCACGCTGATCGATATGTACGGGCTGATCGGCCTGCTGCTGTCCATCGCCACATCATCTACCCGGCGGGCATCGTGGCGGCGCTGGCCAGCTTTCGCTACCGCAGGGCGTTCCTCCTAGCGGTGCTGCTCCCCCTCGCTAGCAGTGCGCTCTGGCTGGTCGGCGTGCGCGAGCTGGGAGCAATTGCCAGCGCCTACTACGCCGCCACTGCCAGCTGTGTCCCACTACCTGAGGGTTCGTCGCCGATCAGTAACTCCGCAGATGACTGTGCGTATCGCCGGCAGCGCAGTGGGCCAGATGCGGAGTCCCGGCCCGCGGTGCCCCCCTTTGGATGCCTTGTTCAGGGACGAGCGGGCAATCATTCGGGCGGCGGTCAGTTCCGTGCTGGCCGCGCTGGAGGAGCTGCATCGGGCGCGTCTCTGAGTCGAGCGCGCTGAAGGGTTTGCGCTCTCCCGAAACCGATCAGGTATCCCCCGAACACGAGCGCCCAGAGCAGGATCGGGTACGCGATCATCCTCTCCATTCCACCCGGCCCGAGCCCCGCGTACCACTGGTCGACGTAGAGCACGAGCGCCACCAGCGACGCGGCCCCGAGCGCGACCGAGATGGCGGCTAGCCCGCGGGGCTGCACCCTGTAGGAGAAGATCGCGGTGAGCCCCCCGAAGAGGAACGTGATCAGCGAGAAGATCGTGTGGAGGAGGTGCGGGGATCCCTCCGGGAAAATCCCGACCCCGGCGGCGCCGATCCCGGCCAGGATCATGGCGACCGCGAAGGGCATCCTCAGCTCCGCGAGGAGGAGCGCGCCGGCGACCAGGACGAGCGCGCCGAAAGCCACGATGGATGCGTTGAAGACCCCAGCGGTGGATCCCACGCCCAAGTCGCTTATGTAGTTGGAGTGCACGCTGTACCCGGGATAGAGCGACTCTGAGATGATCATCGATATTAGGAACTGCAGCGTGCCAACGGACGCCAGGTAGCCGGCGATCCGCGCGCGATTCACGCGGATCAAGGGCGCTGCATACTAATAAGGCAGCCGGTCAGCGCCAGAAAACTCGCCGAGAACTGTGAACTGATCGCGGCGTGGGGCCAGCCGAGGCGCGAGGCTCCCGG
>JBMFHR010000059.1:0-1190 GCA_049976725.1 Conexivisphaera sp.
CGCGCTACCTCTTGTAGCCGATCGTCCTCAGCAGCCGGTGCCTCTCCTCCCTCTCGGCATCGCCCTCGACGCCCCGGGGCTTCACGCCGTCTATCACGCCCAGGATACCCCTCCCCTCGCCGTCGTCGGCCACCACGACCTTCAGGGGATTTCCCGTGGCCGCGTGGACGCAGGCGACCTCCCGCACGTCCTTGACGCGGTCCAGCACGTTTATCGGATAGCTCCCGTTCAGGAATATGACGAAGCAGTGGCCGGCCCCTATCCTGGTGGCGGCGTCGATCGCCAGGCGCACCGACTGCTCGTCGTTCCCGTCGTACCGCACGAGCGCCTTCCCGCTGGACTCGCAGAAGGCCAGCCCGAACCTGACGCCCGGGAAGGACGTGGCTACCGCCTCGTACAGATCCTCCACGGTCTTTATGAAGTGTGCCTGGCCCAGTATCACGTTGAAGCCCTGGGGGACATCTATCCGAACGACCTCCTCCCTCAGCATGCAGCCCGATGCGGCCGGCATCCGATAAAACCATTACTCGAGCCGCGAGATCGTGGGAATCCCTTTTACGTGGGGTCAGGGAGGCCCTTCCAGCAATGATAAGAACTTACGTGCTGGTGAACGTCGACGAGGGGACTGAGGAGGAGGTCCTGAGGAGGCTGAGGGACGTGCCCGGAGTCGTTGAGGCTCACTTAACCGACGGTATATACGACTTGATCCTCGAGGTGGTGGCCAGCTCGAGGGAGGAGCTGAAGGAGATACTGAGGTCCCACATAAGGCCGCTCGAGCACGTCAGGTACACCGTAAGCCTGGACGTGTTGGAAGAGGGGCAGCTGGGGCGCGCGGTCCCCCGAAAAGCCTCTCGCCCGAACTTTTCCCAGCGCGCGTCCACTCCGGGCGCCGCGGATCCCAGCGGCCAGAGGAGCCCCCGGCTTTAGCACCCCGCCGGGAATGCCGGCTCCTCTGGCCCGGATCTCCCCGGGATTGGCCGGGCCACGGTCACCATGCCCTCCACTCGCCCGTTGGCGATCCGCATTTTCAGCCCGTTTCCAGCGGTTTCCGCAGGATCTCGGGCCAAATCCTTATCCTTGCCCACGGGCGATCCCGCCCGTGGGCTGCGATCCCAGGGAGACGACGCACCCAGTCTCGGCCTGCAGGGAGCTCTGCTCCTCCGCGTCCCGGGAGTACTACGAGCGCTGCG
>JBMFHR010000059.1:1290-3358 GCA_049976725.1 Conexivisphaera sp.
GCGCTGCGCCCACCGAGGGATGATGCGTGTGAACCCGCAGGTGGCGCGAATCCTGCGACCGGATAGGTGAGCCTGAACTCATCGGGCAGCCCGCGGCTTGGCGCTCCCGGCGAGCGCGCTGATAGGGGCGTCACGTCCATCCCGCGCGCCGAGGGGTGCCGCTGGATCCTTGCGGAACTAGCCCGTTCCGCTGCCCGGGCCAGGGACCTCGTAGAGCAGGGGCTCCCCCCTGAGCCCCCTCCTGAGGTTCTCCACCGCCACCTCCGCCATCCTGCGCCTGGTATCCGCGGTGGCGCTACCTATGTGGGGCGTGAGCACAACGTTGTCCATCTTGGCCAGGGGATGATCGGCGCCTATGGGCTCGTCCTCGTAGACGTCGAGGGCCGCGCCCGCTATTAGCCCCTCCCTCAGCGCCCTCACCAGGTCCTGTTCCACCACGACCCTCCCGCGCGACGCGTTGATCAGGTACGCGGTCCTCTTCATTTTCCGCAGGAAACCGTAGTCGACCATGTGGTACGTGCTGGGGTTCAGGTCCACCGCGAGCACGACGAAGTCGGACTCCGCCAGCAGGGAGTCCAGCAACACGTACTCGGCTTCGACGCCCTCCTTGGGCCTCCTACTGTGGTAGAGGACGCGCATGTCGAAGCCCCTGGCCCTCCTGGCCACCGCCCTCCCTATCCTCCCCATGCCGACTATCCCGAGGGTCCTCCCATGGACGTCGGAGCCCAGCATAAACGTGGGGCTCCACGGTCCCCTCCACCCGCCGGAGCGCACGAGCCTGTCGCTCTCCGCGATCCTCCTGGCGACCGCCAGCACGAGCGCCATCACAAGGTCCGCCGTGGCGTCCGTGAGGACCTCGGGTGTGTAGCCCACCCTGATACCCCTGTCCCTCGCGTACTCCACGTCTATGTGGTCATACCCGACGCTGTAGGTGCTTATCACCCTCAGCTTACCGGCGGCCTCCAGCAGCTCCCGATCGATCCTGTCGGCGAGCGAGCACATGATGCCGTCCGCATCGCGCGCCTCCTCGAGGAGCCATTCCCTGGCGGCCGGGCCCTCCGAGGTCCAGCGCACGAGGTCGACCTCCTCTGGGAGGGAGCCGAGCCACTCGGGCGGGAGGGCGAACGTGAGCAGCACCTTAGGGCGGCGCTCCACGCGCCGCGAGGGAACCGCGGCGGAATTTATGCGCTCCTACTAATTATATAGAAATATTTATTAAGACCGCGTCGACGCTCAGACGCGATGAATCCTTTCAGGAAGGAGGCTGACTACGGGCGCAGGGTGGACCTCGGTTCGGTCGTCGAACGGTTCACCGAGTACCTGGAGTCGGACGGCTGGAAGGTGCAGAGCAGCGTCCAGGGCGACAGGGCGGTGGTCCAGGCCCAAAAGGGCGGGATACTCCGTGACCTGGTGGCCGCCGACAGGGCGCTCACGTTCGTGCTCGACCAGAGCTCCGGCAGCCTCAGGGTCAGCGCCGGCGTGGGGAGGTGGCTCAGGAACATAGGCGTGATGGCTCTGGAGGCGCTCCTGTTATCGGAGCTCTTCCTGGCGATCGACGTCCCGGAGATGCTCTGGAACGAGCACGTCGAGAAGAAGTTGTTGAAGAAGCTCGACGAGATCGTGGGATCGAGCGCGAGGAGCTGAGCCAGCGCCTCGATCATGTTCGGGGGATCCTGGTCGCATTGGCGATGAATGTGAGCGCATCTCACTCGAAATCCGCCAACATGCAGCCCACGTCGCTCCGGCGCACGTGATATAGGGAGTGAGCACGGCCTCGAGGGCGCGATGGGAATGAGGGACGGCGTGGCAACGGAGTTCCCCGCGGAAATGGACCAGGGAGGAGAGGCCATGCCCGCTTCCGAGGCGGGAGAACTCCGGGAGTCCCGCACGATCTGCTCCTGGAGTGGCGATCCCGGGGAAGGCGGCAGTATGGACGAGAACTTCGCTAATGTCCTCGGCGGAGTCTCCCGGCTCGCCCGGCGAAGTCCATCGGAGGTGGAAACCGTGCGCGGGGATGGGCGCGTCGAGGCGGCGCTTTTCTCCGCGCTGGCCATCGCGTGGGCGCTCA
>JBMFHR010000060.1:0-3354 GCA_049976725.1 Conexivisphaera sp.
TCCCGGGCTCTCCTTTATATTATTCCGAGGCGGGGGGAGCCGGCAGATGGACGCCCAGTACGACGTGGTGGTGGTCGGCGGGGGGCCGGCCGGGCTCGCGGCGGCGAGGTCGGCGGCGGAGGCCGGCGCCAGCGTCCTCCTCCTCGAGAGGCAGCCCGCCATCATGGCCTGGAAGCCCTGCGGCGAGGCGACGAGCAAGGGGACGTTCGAAACGGCGGGCGTCAAGCCCAAGCCCTACATCGTGCTCAAGGAGGCCTACGCCCGCGTCTACGCGCCGGGCGGCAGGCACGTCGAGATAAGGGAGATGGGCTACAGCATAAACAAGTCGGCGTTCCTCCAGGCGATGGCGGAGCTGGCCGCCGCTGCCGGGGCCTCGATAAGGGTGCGCGAGGGCGTGGACGCCGTCGCCAGGAAGCCGGACGGCTCTATGGAGGTGAGGACGCCGAGGGGAATCTACAGGGCCTCCGTCGTCATCGGCGCCGACGGCTACAACTCGACCGTGGCGAAGTCCCTCGGGATAAGGGAGCGCTCCGAGCCCATACCCACCGTCCAGTACGTGATGGCCAACGCGAGCCTCAGGGACTGGGACGCGGTCAGGTTCTACCTGGGCAACTCCGTGGCGCCCAGGGGCTACGCCTGGATATTCCCGAAGGCGGGCACGATAGCCGAGGTCGGGATAGGCACGAGGGGGGTGCCCGCGAAGGAGTACCTTGACAGGTTCCTGGCCAGGGTCTCCGACGAGCTGCGGGGCGCCCAGGTGATAGACTACAGGGGCGCCCCCGTCCCAATAGGCGGGATAATAAGGAGGAACGTGGTGGACGGCGCCATACTCGTCGGGGACGCCGCCGGCACGGTGATACCCTTCACTGGGGCGGGCATACACTCCTCCATAGCCGCGGGCCTCGTAGCGGGCAGGGTCGCCGCCGGGGCCGCCAGGGAGGGGGACAACAGCGAGCGCAGGCTCAGGGAGTTCGATGAGGCCTACGAGGAGCCCTGGGGCAGGCGCATAAGGGACAGCCTGCGGGCCATGAGGGTCTTCGAGCGCCTGAGCGACGGCGACCTTGACGAGCTGGCGGAGGTCCTGGGGCCCCAGGACGTGGTGGATCTGGCCAACGGCATCAACGTGAGGTCGGTCGCGGCCAAGCTCCTCTCGCACCCGCGCCTGGCCATCAGGGTTGCCAGGGCCCTCCTGGGCTAGGGGCTCCCTCAGGTCGACGCCCAGGAACTCCTCGTACCCCAGGACCCGCGCGCTCGACCTCACGAACTCAGGCAGCAGCGAGAAGTACGCCCTCCGCGCGTACCTCCCGTCGGCCAGGAGGAACACGCCCCTGTCCTCCTCGGACCTTATCACCCTTCCCAGCGCCTGGGCCGCCCTCCTGAGCGCCGGCACGACGTAGGAGAGGTACCTGCCCCTCTCCCTCCCGTACCTCCTCTGGTAGTACGCCACGTACGTCCGCATCCTCAGGGTCGGCCTCTCGAACGGTATCCCCACGATGGCGGCGGCCTCCAGCTCCTCGCCCGGGAAGTCCGCCCCCTCCGAGAACCTTCCGGAGGCGCTGGCGAACAGTATCCCCTTCCTCTCCGACCTGGCCGCGGCCTTGAACGACTCCATGAGCCTCCTGGACTCGTCCCCTCCCATCCCCTCCCTCTCCACGTACGCCCTCTGGAGCAGGTCCTCCGGGAGGACCCCCAGGATCTCCTCCTGGATCCTGTAGCTGGCCGAGAACACCGCGACGTTCCTGTCCGAGAGCTCCCTCAGGAACTTCACGAGCACCTCGCGGTAGCGCCTGAGCATTTCCTCCCCCATCCTCTCCCCCCTCGTCGACACGCCCCTGACCACGTAGGCCCTCACGTACCCCGGCCTCACCTGGAACTCGGACCTGACCTGGACGCAGTCATCGACCCCCACGACGTCGGCGAATGCGTCGAGCGGCTCCAGGGTCCCCGACATGAAGATCACTCCCCTGAACCTCCCCCAGACGTCCCTCAGTATGTCCGCCGCCCTCATGTCCCACCTCTCCAGCTCGTAGCCCTGGCCCCTCCTCCCCGCCCTGCTGGCGAAGAACGCGACCCCCTCCTTCCCCGCCACCTCGAGGGACTCCGAGGCGAACCTGTAGAGGTGCCAGAGGCTCGAGCGCGGCCGCTCGCCCCTCCTGAGCCTCTCCATCCTCACCCTCTCGCCCAGCTCCCTGAGCTCCGCCAGCAGGTCCCCGTCGAGGCCGGCCGCGCCCAGGATGTCCTCGATGCGCACCCTCACCTCCTTCCTGCGCCCCAGGGCTGCCAGCACGGCCCCGTCCAGGGACGCCAGGGCCTCCTCCACCTCGGGGGATCCCTCCAGCTCCCTCAGCTCGCCCCTCGCCCTCTCGACGGTCCCCCTCGTTATCGAGTCGCTGCGCATGCTCATGGCGGCGAACTGGAGGTTGTGGGCCTCGTCCACCACTAGGTAGGCGTCGCTGAACCTGACGGTGTCCCTCAGGGCCCAGGACACCCTGTCGTCGAGCACGTAGTTGTAGCTGGCGGCCACGACGTCCATGGTGCCCAGGACCTCCCTCTGATAGTAGTACGGGCACACTCCCTCCCTCCTGCCGAGCTCCAGGACCTCCGAGTAGAGCATCGGCCCTTCGGGCGCGGGAGCCCCGCGGCGCTCCAGGTTGGCGTAGTACGGGCACTCCCTCCTGTACCTCCTGCAGAAGTAGGAGACGTCGTCGTAGTCAAGGTCGTCCCCGAGCTTCTCCCTGGCCAGGAGGCACATGTCCCTCTTGCCCCTGAAGGAGATCCCGAGGAACCCGGCGCCGGCGCGGCGGAATGCCTTGAGCTCCTCCACCGGCCTGTCGGTCTCGGTCCCCGTCCTGACGGCCCAGACCACCCTGGCCCCCGAGTCCAGCAGGGCCGCCAGGACTATCGGCGTCTTCCCGAATCCCGTGGGGGCCTGGAAGCAGACGGGCTTCCCCGTCCCCAGTCCCCTCCTCAGGGACTCGTACGCCTCGCGCTGCCCCCTCCTGAACCGGTAGGGAAAGGAAGTCACGCGGGTCCCCGGGGGCCCGTCGGTCGCCCAGCTCCGGGAGCGGCCTCCCGGAGAACAGCTTCTCGCGCATCTCCTCCTCCATCCTCGGGTCGTGCCTCCTGATCCACTCCAACAGCAGCGACGCGTGCTCCTTCTCGTCGTCCCTGTTGTGCGCAAGCACCCACTTCAGGTCGGGGTCCTCGGCCTCCTGTATCCTCTGCTCGTACCACATGATGGCCTGCAGCTCCTCCACGAGCGACTGCCTCGCCCTGTTCAGGTCGGCCGCGGAAACCACGTGCCGGCTGGCTCACCGTGCCTTATAAAGGTGACCGCGATGCTGGTCAGAAGGA
>JBMFHR010000061.1:0-3051 GCA_049976725.1 Conexivisphaera sp.
CCCCCAGATCTCTCGCTATGATCTCGGCAGCCCGCTTGCCCGACAGCAACATACCTCCGAATATGGGGCCCATCCTGGGCAGGCCGTGCACCGCGCCGACAGCCATGCCGGTGACGTAGAGTCCGGGAGCCACTCTTCCGGTGCGCTCCACGACGAGCCTCTCGGCCTCGTCGGCCCAGCACGATGACTCGCCCTGCACCCTTATCCCCAGCCCGGGGTTCTTCCTGGACGCTATCGAGACGACCTCGGCATCGTGACCCGTAGCGTCGAGCACCGCCCTGGATTCGATGTAGAGGGGGTCCACATGCATCCCGGAGACCTGTATGGGAGTCCAGGTCCACAGTATGCCGGAAACCCTCGGAGGATCACCCCTGACTATCACGTCGTCCACGTTGGCGCCCAGGAGGATCCTGACCCCCGCGTCCAGCGCGCCGTACGACAGTTTTATCAGCAGCTCGGCGGCGTCGACCGCGTAGAGAGGCCCACTCGACTCCCTGGTACTCACGCCGAACTCCCTCAGGATTGGCAGCGCCTCCTCCTGCACGACGACCGTCGGGAACATGTTCCCGCCTGACCCGATGCCGCCTCCGGGCGAGAACCTCCTCTCGACCACCAAGACTCTCAGACCGGCCCTCGCCATGTAGCGCGATGCCACCAATCCCGAGGGGCCGGCCCCCACGACCGCAACATCAACGGTGGTCAGCCCCTCTAGGTACTTGGAGCCAGCGCGGAGTATGAGATTCCCCACGTCGACCTCTGATATCTGCATATCATGGGATCGCCGGGAACCGGCTATAAAAAGTGAACGCGTGCTCCCGCGTCGCCTTCGCGGCCCAGCGCCGGCAACAGATAACTATTCCCAAGCGCGTGCCTGAGAATTGAAGGAGGGCTACTTGGTTTTCCTGACCCTGATCCTGACGACGTCGCCCTCCTTCTCTATCCCCAGCAGCTCGTGGCCCGCCTTCTGCACCCAGAGCGGTATATCGCGCTGGCTTCCCGCGTCGGTCGAGAGAACCTCGAACGAGTCGCCCACTTTGCCCTGCTTGATGTTCCGAATCAGCTCCATGAGGGGCCGGGGCAGAAGCTGCCCCGTGCACCTATCATCTTGACGTTCTCCTTTCCAGCGGACATCGCGCTCACCTCATATGAAGAGTGTTATGTCGGCGTTCCTGGCCATGTCCACGAACTCGCCGGGTCGCAATCGTCGCGCGGAGGACGGTCAGCGGGACATCGCCCAACGCCTCGCACAGTGGCGTGCGCTTGGCCTCAATCGGGGGCGTCCCCCTCGTGCCTCTGTATCCTTCTGACGACCCCGTCCGGGAGGGCGTCATCCTCCGCCCTCCTGGCTAGCGGCCTCGTGAGCGCGAGCCCCGAGCCGTCCCTTATCTCTATCTCCCAGGCCCTCAGGTCGTGCGGCGTCTGGCGCATCTTCTCAACTATGAGGTACCTCCTGAGGACTCCCCCAGCTATCGTGCGGCGGAAGTGCAGTATCCCGTCCGCCACGTGCTCGACGCCCCAGCCGAAGGCGCTGCCGGTCGTTATGGCGTACTGGCTGGTCGCGTATATGGTGAGGCCCCACTTGCTCAGCACGCGCTTCACTGTGTAGCTGTCCTCCCTCGCCTTGACTGGCGCGCTCAGCCAGAACGCGCTCATGGAATCTATGACCAAGCGGTGGGCCTCCCTCCCCAGCGCTCTCTTGGCCGCTATGACCTTGTTCATCATTTCCTCGGTCGTCACCTCCGGGAGCGACCACTCGTCATCCTTCCTCATCAGGGCGTCTATTATTATCAGCCTGCCCGACTCGGCCGCCGCTCTGAAGTCCATGCCGAACTGTGATGCCTGCCTGACCACGCTCTCCCTGCTCTCCTCAGTGGTCACGTAGATGGCCGACTCGCCTGCCCTCAGCCCGGCCCAGATGAAGTGCAGGCAGGCAACGGTCTTCCCCGTGCCCGGCATCCCCACGAGCGCCACCATGAAGCCCTCCGGGACGCCGCCCGCAAGAATGGCGTCCAGTCCCTGGACGCCGGTGGAAAGCCTGCGGACCTCGTTCACGAGTTGCGGTGGACGCGCCCCCTTATAATTGGAGCCCCGCGGCCAACGTTGAGCGCGCCCCCGAGCGGGCGATCATGGACCTGAGGAAATCCCTGTACTTCAATCCGCTGTCTGGCATGACCACCGCCACCGTGCCCCTGAGGTCCAGCTTGCGCACCGCGGCGATCACCGCCCCGGAGCTGGGCCCCACGAGGATGCCATCGGACCTCGCGACGCCCTTCACGCCCTCAACGGCCTCCTCGGGCGTCACGTCCACGATGTGGTCCAGCCTGGCCAGGCGCAGCCACTTCATGCCGGTCTCAATCCTCCTCATCCCCGGGATCGTCGACCCAGGGGCGGGCTGCACGCCGATCGTCCTGACCGCGTCGCCCAGTGCGGCCTTGAAGTGGAACGATATCGCGCTCATGTGCCCGGAGGTACCTAGCGCCCCTACCACGTAGTCCGGCCTCCTGCCGGCTGCCTCCAGCTGCTCCCTCAGCTCGCGCGCCGTGTGCTTCAGGTGCACCTTGAAGTTCGCGTCGTTCTCGAACTGGTTCAGCACGGTGGCACCGTCCCTGGCGGCGTCCGCCAGCACCTTTCCGAGCATCTGCACGGTCAGGTGCTCCGATCCACGCACCAGCGCCGCGCCCATCACATCGAAGTACGGATCAACACCCTCAGTGGCGCTGCTAGGCAGGTATATCCTGCAGGAGCTGCCCATCACGTTGGAGAGGGCAGCGAGCGCTAGCCCCGTGTTCGTCGACGTCGCCTCGTAGACGCGGTCACCCAGGCACCCGCGCTCCGCCGCGTCGACCATCATGGCCCACGCCACCCTGTCCTTGACGCTGAGGCTGAACGGATTGTACCACTCGAGCTTGGCCCAAACTTCGCGGTCGGCGCTCGAGCAGGCGTTCAGCCTGACGAGGGGCGTCGGCCAGTCGTTGACTAAGAGCTCCAATGTGTTGCGGTAGACCCTGCGCCCCACGGGCCGCGGGCCCGACGTGAGCTCGCCCAGCGGCA
>JBMFHR010000062.1:0-2961 GCA_049976725.1 Conexivisphaera sp.
GCTCCTGATAATAGGAGGATACCTGGACAGGGGCGCCGGCGCGCTCGCCCAGGAGCTCGGCGTGGAGCTGAGGCCCGCGCTCGAGGACTTCCTGGAGCCATGAGGCGAGCTTGCCACGCAATAGCGGAAGCGCGGACAGCCGTTCACCTGAGCGTGGAGCTAAGCCTCCAGCGGGGCCACAGTGATCGATCGAGCCTCTCGAATCCGCGCTCACCTTAAATATATGTTGCGTCTGCTAATTGTTAGTATGTCTAATAATAATGCCGCGGCGGACGATCCGGTCGCATCGCTGATGGATGCGCTCCTAATGGCCTCTAGGAGGCTCAGGGCGTGGATGAGGGAGGGATCCGGCGTCACCGTCCCCCAGTTCCGGGTGCTTTCATTCCTCCACACAAGGGACAGCTCGTCCCTCTCCGAGCTTGCATCCCACCTGGGCGTAACTCCTCCGTCGGCGAGCAGGCTCGTGGAGTCCATGGCCTCCCACGGCCTCCTGAAGGTGGAGGAGGACCCACGCGACAGGAGGCGCCTACTGCTGAGGCTCACGGATGCCGGGAGGGGGGCGCTCTCGTCCGCGAGGGCGTACGCGCTGTCCGCGCTGTCCGCAAGGCTCTCTGGCATCTCCCGGGAGGAAGTGCTGGCGGCCTCCGCGGTCCTTAGGACCCTGGCAGGAGGGGACTGAGACGATAGAGACGAGGACGCTGAGGAAGGTCTTCACGGGCAGGCGCTGGACGGTCGAGGCGCTCAGGGGAGTGGACTTCATGGCCCGGAGGGGATCCGTGACTGCGCTGGTTGGGCCGAACGGCGCCGGCAAGACCACGCTCCTCAGGATACTGTCGACCCTCATACTCCCCACCTCCGGGGAGGCCTACGTGGACGACATGGACGTCGTCTCGCGCGCTGCCGAGGTGAGGAGGAGGATAGGGCTCGTCACCGTCAGCGATCGCCTGCTCTACTACAGGCTCTCGGGCCTGGAGAACCTGACGTTCTACGGGATCCTCTACGGGATGTCCGTCTCCGAGGCGAGGTCCAGGGCCAGGGAGCTGCTGGACGTCGTCGGCCTGGGGAAGTGGAGCGATGAGCCGACGATGCACTACAGCACTGGGATGACCAGGAGGCTCGCGATAGCGAGGGCCCTCATACACGACCCGGACATCATATTGCTCGACGAGCCGACCCTAGGGATAGACGCCGTCTCCTCCAGGAGAGTCCGTGCCCTAGTGAGGTCCCTCTCCGACGGCAGGACCGTCGTGCTGACCAGTCACCTGATGAAGGAGGTGGAGGAGCTCTCGGACTCCATATACGTTATGAGGGCCGGGCAGGTGATCGCGCGCGGAAGCCCCAGCGAGATAATATCGATGGCCGGGAGGGTCGTGGAGGCGGTGCTGAGACGGGAGGATGTGACCCCCGAGCTCTCCAAGTTCGTTGTGCGCGACGACGGGGAGACGGTTCTCCTGAGGGCTCCCGCCGACGTCGTGCCCGGGGGCGCCATCGAGGTCAGGGAGGTTGAGCCCGCGCTCGAGGACGCGTACGTGCTCCTCGCCGGCGAGGGAGGATCTGACGTCAGGCCGTATCAGTTCAGGAGAGGAGGTGCGCACGTCCGTGGGGGTCCTGTCTAAGCTCTACGCATACCTCTACCTGAGGGGCTTCAGGGTCTGGGCCAGCTACAGGACCCAGGCTGTGCTGACCATGCTGAGCTGGATCCTCCCGGTCTTCACCTATTACTTCACCGGCACCGCCCTGGGGAACGAGCTCGTGTCCAAGCTGGGCACCGGTAACTACACGTCGTTCTTCGTCGTGGGACTGGCCTTCCAGGGCTACGTCTCCTCCACCATAGCGACCGTCAGCCAGAGGCTCAGGAACGAGCAGCTCTACGGCACCCTCGAGTACTACGTGCTCTCCCCATCGGGGGTCTTGGGATTTCTGACATATTCATCCATCTGGGGATTCGCCTTGAACAGTGTGAACGCCGCCATCATACTGGCCGTGGGCGTCGCGCTCGGCGTCCGGTTCCTTCCCTCCGGGATCATAGCGGCCTCGGTTATAGCTGCGCTCCTCATGCTCTCCACGTTCGGAATCGCGGCGATGTCCGGCGCGGTCGTAATGGTGACTAAGCAGGGGAACCCTATCTCGTTCTTCTTCTCGACATTCACGGTCCTGATGGGCAACGTCGTGTTCCCAATAGCCGCGCTTCCCTGGTACCTGAGGTACGTCAGCTACACGATACCGCTCACCTGGGCCCTGCAGGGGCTGAGGGGCGCGCTCCTGTACGGCGAGGGAATCGCCCAGCTGCTCCCCGTGATCGGGATCCTCGCGGCGTTCGCCGCGGTCACCGTGCCCCTGGGGCTCCTGTCGTACAGGGTCGCATTCGATCGTGCAAGGAGGGACGGCACGCTCTCCCAGTACTGATTGGGTGCCCTAGATCCTGACGGGGCGGCCGTGTCCCGGGAGCACGAGCGCCGGGGACATGGACCTTATGACCTCCAAGGACCTCGCAGCCATCTCGACGTCCAGTGAGTATCTGGAGTTCACCTCCAGCCTCCCACCGCGCTCGAATGCGGCATCCCCCACGAAGAGATACCTCTCGCCTCCCCTCTCGTACACGAGCGTCACGCTCCCGGGCGTGTGCCCCGGGGTCTCCAGGACCCCAATGCCCGGCAGAGCGAGCGAGTGGATATCCAGGACGCCGGCCACAGGCCTCGGCCTCACTATAGACCCGAGGATCCTGACCAACGCAGAGCGGGTGTAGGCGGGCCTCCTGCCCTCGATCACTGGGATCTCCTCGGGATGTGCGTACGCCTTTGACCCGTAGGCTTTGACGACGGACGCCAGCTCCCCTACGTGGTCCATATGCGAGTGGGTCACTGCGACCGCATTTGGCCTGAGGCCGACCGATGAATAGAAGGACCTGATCCTGCCGAACTGGCCCCTCATGGCTGAGTCCACCTGGAGGACTCCGGAGCC
>JBMFHR010000063.1:0-2655 GCA_049976725.1 Conexivisphaera sp.
TAGGATCTCCCGGCTCCATGCTCTCCGGGCATCTCGTGAATAGGAGCAGCGTGGCTGACCATGCGGTCTATTCGCATCCTGAGCATCGCGCAAGGAGAGTTCGAGCCCAGCATCCCGGCCTACAACGTGCTTTAGCGCTAAGTTCATCGAATACTCGACGTTAACCGTGCTCCCTAAATCCTCACCGCTGCCCAGTAACCCATGGGTGTGATCCGGGAGCGTCTTCAGAACCTTTCCAGCAGCACGCGCCCGCCGACGATCCTCACTTGTTATCGTAGCGCGGGTCAACCACGTTGCTCTGCAGGCGCTGGAGGGAGAATGCGGCGGGCGGGATTCGAACCCGCGATCCCCAGCGTGGCAGGCTGGTGTCCTAGTCCAGACTAGACGACCGCCGCGCGTCAACTTACCCGAGGATCCTTCATTTTAAGATTTGCACGCCCCCGGGCGAGCCCCGCCCAACGACCGGGAGACATTCACCGAGCATCACTACGGCTCGGCCCGTCGCGCCCGCGCTCATGGCGCGCCTGACTTGGACGACCTCACCTCGTTGACCACGCGGACCGCGTCGTCGTACGTTATGCGCTTGAGCTCCGACAGGCGCCTGACCACCTCGTCCAGTATGTCCGGCGTAGCGCCCGCCATCACGGCGAGGTTCCTGGCGTGGAGCCTCATGTGGCCCCTCTGTATGCCCTCCTTGACCAGCGCGCGCAGCGCCGCGAAGTTCTGGGCCAGCGCGACCGCCGCCATGACGGACGCCAGCTCCTGCGCGGTCCTGACGCCGAGGATCTTCAGGGCCAGCCTCGCTACGGGGTGCGAGGAGGTAGCGCCCCCTATGGTCCCCACGGCCATCGGCATCTCGATGCTGCCCACCAGGTCGCCCGTGGAGTTCCTCTCCCACCTGGTGAGGGACCTGCACCTGCCGCCGAGCGACGCGTAGGTGTGGGCCGCGGCCTCCAGGGCCCTCGTGTCGTTGCCCGTGGCCAGGGCGACCGCGACGACCCCGTTCATCACCCCCTTGTTGTGCGTCGCGCAGCGGTAGGGATCGGCGTTCGCGAACGCGTAGGCGTCGAGTATGCCCTCCACGACGTCGGGGCCCCCGGTGGCCTCGGCGTCGAACACGGCCCAGGCCCTCGCCATGCGGCGGGTGGCCAGGTTGGAGAGGATCCTGAGCCTCACCCTGCCGCCCGCGAGGTCCTCGACGAGCGGGGCTATCTCCTCGACCATCGTGTTGACCGTGTTCGCGCCCATCGCGTCCCTCACGTCCACGTGCAGCTCCACGATCAGCATCCTGCCGCGCTCAGTGTCCAGGACGCGGCCCGAGACGTCGAGGGCGCCCCCTCCCACCCTTAGCAGCGTCGGGTTCGTCTCGTTGGCCGCCCTGAGCAGCTCCTCGCGGGCCTCGAGGACGCGCTGCAGCGCCGCGTGGGGGTCGGGGACCCCGACCAGCTGTATCTGGCCCGCCATTATTGACCTGTCCGCGGAGGCCCTGAAGCCGCCCCTGACCCTGGCTATCCTGGCCGCGTTGCTGGCGGCGGCGATCACGGATGGCTCCTCTATCGCCATGGGTATCAGGTAGTCCCTGCCGTTGATCAGGAAGTTCGTGGCGATCCCGAGCGGCAGCTGGAGGAGCCCCACCACGTTCTCCGACATCAGGTCTGCCGCCTCCGGCGTGAGGCCCGAGCCTGTCGCGAGCAGCCGGACCTCGTCGTCGCTGAGGCCCGAGAAGCCCGCCACGACGCCTATCCTCTGCTCGCGGCTGAGCTTGTGGAAGCCGGGTATCCTGGAGTCACCCATGGAACTCCCTCGAGGGCGGGATCCTATTTAAGCGTGGGCCATCCCCGGAGGGGCGGCCGGATTCCCGGTAACCTTAAATTAATCTATTAACTCGCGCGGCCCCGGCATGGCGCCGGGCGAGGGGAGCAGCGGCCCCGCGTTCAGGATGTCGACCTTCAGGCTCGCCCCGGGGAGGACCCTGGTCGGGGTGAGCGTGAGGGCGGATTCCGCTGCCAAGGTCGGGGCGCTGTGGGACCACCTCATGAGGGGCGGCGTGGGGGTCCAGGGATCCATGCTGAACGCGTGCCCGGAGGGGTTCGAGGCGCTCGCGATACTGGACCTCACGGAGGTCGGCCGCGAGGTCGGGCTGGAGCTCCTGCGCGGGACGCCGCTGAAGGGCGTGGAGGTGGAGGTCATCGACAGCGGGATCGAGGGGTTCGTCTCGATCGGCGGGCACGTGCTGGAGTCGGGCGGCCACAGGTCAGTCATATTCTCCAGGAACACGGTCCTGGGATTCCTCAGGGGGATGAGGGAGCTCATGGGGGAGGACGCCGGGGCCGCGTTCCTCTACCACGCCGGGTTCGTGAGCGGCAGGGAGTGGGGCAGGTACCTCGCGGGGCGCGCCCGCGACGCGCGCGAGGCGCTGGCGATAAACCTGGAGGTGATGAAGTCGCACGGGCTCGCGACGTCCGTGGCGGTTCTGGAGGGCGAGGGCAGGTACAGGTTCGAGGCCCGCGACCTCTTCGAGTGCGACCTGCTCTCCGGGTACGCCGCGGAGAGGGGAGGCCGCCTGAGGACCTCGCACTGGTTCCGCGGGGCCCTCGCGGGATTCCTCTCGGAGGTCATGGGCGGGGAGTGGGACGTGGAGGAGGTCGAGTGCGT
>JBMFHR010000064.1:0-2642 GCA_049976725.1 Conexivisphaera sp.
GGCTGGCCGGGCTCGTCCGCTCCGCGGGCCGCGCCCTCGCCGTCACCGCGTGAGCTGTCCCGCGCCGGGGGAGCCCGAGCGGTGTGAGTAGCCGAGCAACTCCCTAATGTTCCTCATCAGCTAGCCGTAGAGAGCCTCATCCCTCGGCATGGAGGATTTGCCGAGGATTCCGAGGACCTCGACCCCCGGGGGGCCGGATCCACGCGCCTCCTCAGGTATCTCCTGGCCCTGCGCGTGCACCCGTAGTGGGGCATGCAGACCATTAGGGGATCGAGAGACTCCGGCTTGGACAGCGAGTCCAGGAACATATCCACGCGGAAGGGCGGAGGGGCCGTCGGCCGCACGAACCAGCCCTCTCCGACGACGAGCATACCGGCCGAGTCTCCGGAGAAGAGCACGCGGTTCCCGACAAGGTACCATGCGGAGCTGTGCGACGCGTGGCCAGGGGTCACCACGAGCCGAAGCGTCGCGCCGCCAAGGCGCAGCTCCCCGCCGTCCTCGAGTGAGACGATCCTGGATGGATCCACGAGGTACTTGGCCCCCTTGAGTAGACGGCGGCGCGCAGGATGCTGGACGAGGAGCCGGGCATGCGCGCCGCCCGCATGGTCCAGGTGCACATGCGTTATCAGGACGTATTCCAGGCTGGCTCCCCCGTGCTCCCTCAGGCGCTCCCAGGCGCGCCTCAGGTATTAGGAGGCGACGCTGGCGGAGCCCGCGTCCACAGGCGCGCCGAGCCGCCGCTCAGGATCAGGTACCCACTGATCACAGGCAGGCCCCCCAGATCCCCAGGTCAATGACCTCGGCCACGCCGCGGAAATGTCGGGCGTGCTATTTAACGTCGGTCGGGTCGCCGTACGGCATTATGCTGCCCTGCCTGTACAGGACTACGTTGTATGGAATCGGGGGGCTGGAGTTCACCACGTCCAGCGTCAGGAGCTCGCTTGAGCTGCCGCAATAGAGCTCCACCTGGACGGAGCTGGCGCCGCTGAGCTTCGCCGCAAGGTCGCTGGAGCCGAGCTTGATCACGACTACGCTGAGGGATCTCGCCCTCAGGGGTCCCCCCGCGCTGAAGTTCTCCCCGAGGAGGGAGGCCCCGCCTATGTCGGAGCACTCCGAGGGCAGCACCAGGTAGGCGTCCTTCCCGTGCGCGTAGACGCCGAACGTCAGGCCGCCCCCGGAGGCGCCGGTCCAGTTGCCGGACAGCGTCGCGTTCCGCCCTAGGCCCAGGACGTCGGTCTCCGATCCGCCCTCCTCCCCGATCCTGACTATCACGCGGTGGTCGCTCGAGCTCACCGAGAGCGTCGCGTTGGCCTGCGATATCTCGAGCCTCTCCCCGCGGTATCCCGCCACCAGGAGGTGCCTCAGGCCGCCCAGGAACGCGCTCGGGCCTAGCCCGGCGCCCCCGGCGCCGGGCGAGTAGTAGACCGTGATGTTCCCCGCCGGCTCCGACGCGTAGGCGCCGACGTCGTAGAGTGTCACGCGGATCCCCTGCGAGTCGTAGACGACCAAGTTCCTCCCCGCGTTCGATGCCACGTACGCGTAGGCGCCCGCGCAGCTGGAGTTCAGCACGCCGACGACCGTCGAGCCGCCCGTCCCGTTGTCCCAGTCCGACACGGTCCCGGAGAGCGCGACCAGGGGGATTCTTCCGCCCTCGGGCACTATGAGTCCGGTGACCTCGAACGTGCAGTTCCCTATCCGCATGGCGGGCAGGGGCCACCAAATCTCGACCACGACGGATCCGCCGTAGGTCCCGATGGTCCCGTCGGGCAGGTAGCCGCGCGACAGGTCGTCCAGCTCGTGGAAGATCTGCGGCGTACCCTGGGAGCCAATCGCCCGCGCGATCGCGGCCCGCACGTAACGGTACGCCGGAGCCTGTCCCGTCCCGTTGCCCCGGGCGGCGAACGCCGACGCCAGCTGGTACTTGGCGGACGAGCTCAGGGCGGAGTCCGCCTCGCCCAGCAGCCGGTGGGCCTCGGCCAGGCCCGCGGCCACCTGCGACGCGTTGCCCTGCGTCCTCAGGAGAGAGATGGCCTCGGAGATCTCCTCCAGCACCTGCTCCCTGAGGGAGGCGTTGGTTATGGAGCTGGCCTCCAGCTCGAGCTTCTGCGCGTAGCGGAGGGCGATCTCCCTGGACGCGTTCAGCCCGGGCGCGATGGGCGAGGGGCTACCGCCAGAGGCCAGCGCGCCGCCGCTGGCGCCCATGGCGGCCTCGAAGTACAGCAGGGCGCCCGAGTAGTTGCCGCGCTGGTACAGGGAGCTCGCCTCCTCCAAGTATGACGCGGCCTCCTCGAGCTGCGCGTGGGCGCCGGGGGGCGCCAGCCGAAGCTCGTACGAGAGGCCCACGCTGGAGGAGTTTATGAGGTAGCCCAGCGAGTTACCCTGGGACTCGGCGAGGGCGGCCGCGGAGGCCAGCGCGAGGATCAGGACCAGCGCGGCGAGCCCGACCGACCTGTTCACGGCCGACCATGGGAGGTGGGGAGAGATAAGGAACCCTGCGGAACGATGGTGAACCGGGCCCTCGGCGGCCGCGGAGCGCCTCCTCGACGAACATCCGGAGAGCGACGGCGCTGTTGTGCTCCCTGTCCCTCGCGGAGTAGACGAGCGTCAGGTTGCCCCTGCGCGCCATCTCGACCAAGTCGCGC
>JBMFHR010000065.1:0-2617 GCA_049976725.1 Conexivisphaera sp.
TGGATCCATCCATTGGGCTTGAGTTGACGGAGCCGTCGCTCATACCCCGGGCAATCGCATCCGGAGCAATCTTAATGAGGGTAAATTTTTAACCTATATTCCATGCACGCGCGCTGGCACGGCCGCGCAGGAGGCCGCTGGGGATCCGTACTGGATCCGCTGCCTCTGCTGAGGAGGGCCGGGCTGAGCGAGGGCGCGTCAATGCTCGACCTGGGATCCGGCGAGGGCAGGTTCTCCCTCCCGGCGGCCTCCGTGGCGGCGAGGGTCCACGCGATAGACATCTCGGAGGACGCCGTCAGGTCGTTGGCCGAGGAAGCGGCGAGGCTCGGCCTCAGGAACGTGACGGCCGAAGTCGGCGACATATCGGGCGACATCGGGTTCGACGGCGAGTTCGATTTCGCGCTGCTCGCGAACGTCCTCCACGGGTTCCGGGAACCCTCGCGCGAACGTGTCCTGGAGAACGCTAGGAGGGCACTGAGGCCCGGCGGCCGCCTGCTCGTGGTGGAGTTCCGCCCGGACGTCCCTTCTCCCCCGGGCCCTCCCAACAGCATCAGGATAAGCCCGGAGGAGCTGGAGGAGATCGCTCGCCGCATCGGCTTCGAGGTCGTGGACCGCTTCGAGCCGGGACCCTTCCACTACGCAGTGGTGCTCAGGAGGGCCCGCCGAGCTCCTTCCAAAGGTCGTCCGAGTAGTGGCTGACCGTGCCACCACCGCCCACGTAGGTCCCACAGAACCTGCAGAATCCCCTCTCCATGCACGAGCCACAGGTGGGGCACCTCCTGCTGGGATCCGAGCACGTGCCCGGCCTCTCGAGCCCCAGGTCCTCCATCTCCAAGTACAGGTGGGCATGCGCCCTGGATGGGAACCTCACGCCGGCCCTCCTCGAGAGCTCCAGAGCCTCGCGCACGCTCACGCCGGAGGACCATTCGGCGATCAGACTGGCCGCGCCCGATCCCTCGGTCACCGGCACCTTGTCCCTCCATGCGACGTCCCCGAGCCCTAGCCTCTCGAGGCGCCTCCTCATCAGGAGCTTGCCGTACTTCCGCCCGGCGATCAACCCCACCTTACAGCCGAGCGGGGCCTCCAGCGCCACCTTCCTCGCGTGATCCGTGTAGAGCGGGAGCTCGACGCCTATCCCTATGAGGTAGCCCAGGTCCCGGGATGCGAACCTGGCACCAGTCAGCACCCTGGAGTACCAAGCGTCGACCCCGCGCTCGTCATAGTCCAGCAGGAACGGGTACCCCAGGAAGAGCTCGTCCCCTCCATCCCCGGTGGCGGCGCAGCCGCACCCCGCCTCGCGTGCGGCCTCGAGCCCTAGGCACGCCGCGACGTCGGCGGCCACCTCTATCGGGTCTATCGACATGGTGACCGATATTGCCCTCTGCACGCAACGGCGCACCCGCAAGCTGTCTGTGGGGGCCCTCAGGAGTTCGAGGCCGAGCCTCGAGGCGGCGGCGCTCGCGAAGGGCGCGTCCGCGCCGCCGGGCAGCTCGACCGTGATCAGCCTGGGCCTCATGCCGGCCTCCGCGGCCGCGGAGGCCACGAACGTCGTGTCTATTCCACCGGAGAACAGCACGCAGTCGCACCCGCGCATGATTGAGGCGACAGATGAGGCCAATTCGTCCCCCAGGCCGTCGCAGTCCACGCGTGGATCCCGGGGGGAAAGCTATTTATACGATATGGATGGATAGTCCATCCACCATGAGAAGAAAAGCGGCATCCGCGATTGTTGTGCTGGCTGTGATCGCGGTGATAGCGGTCGTGGCATCGTCCGTGTACGTGGGCTACCAGGTGTCCCTGTACTCCTCACGGATATCATCGCTGGAGTCCTCCCTGCAGTCCCTCAACAGGACGCTGTCGGCTCAGGCATCGGCCCTGAGCTCGCTCTACTCCCAGCAGCAGTCAATCGAGGCGTCGCTCAATTTCCCGGCGGTCGCGGTGGACGCGACGGGCCAGCAGATAGTGGTCTACTCGATGCCCACCAGGATCGTGTCGCTCATGCCCAGCGATACTGCGTTGCTCTTCGCGGTGGGGGCCGGTCCCCAGGTCGTGGGGGTAGACAAGTACTCGAACTGGCCTCCCTACCTCCAGGCGCTCGAGTCGAACGGGACGATCAAGGACATAGGGAGCGGCTGGTACCCCGATCCGGAGGTCATACTGTCCGCGAGGCCCGACATAGTCTTCGGCGTCTCCAGCGTGCCCAGCAACTACGCGCTCAAGCAGCAGTTCGCCGCATACGGGATACCGGTCGTCCTGCTGCCCGACAACACGATCGAGGACGTCGTCCAGAGCATCTACACCGTCGGGAAGCTCACGGGGCACGAGGCGACCGCGCAGTTGTTGGCGGAGAACGTGACGACGGAGCTGAGGTTCGCCGAGAGCAGGGTCGTCGGGCTCAGCCCAGTTCCCACGGCGCTCATAGTCTGGCCATCGCCCATATGGGTGGCCGGGAACGGCACCTGGGAGGACCAGATGATCACGGTGGCGGGAGGATCGAACGTGTTCTCCAATATCAGCGGCTGGGAGCCAGTGAACCCCGAGGCACTGCTCGCCGAGAAACCGCAGGTGATAATATACACCGCCGGACATGGAGAGTTCAACTACACGAAGTTCATGT
>JBMFHR010000066.1:0-2603 GCA_049976725.1 Conexivisphaera sp.
AGAGCTCCGGGTGGCGCAGCGGGAGCTCCACCATCTCCCTGATCTTCTGTATCTCCTCCTTGAGCCCCCCGATGTCCTCGTAGGTCACGCGCTTTATGCCCTTGAGCTCGGCCGCCCTCTCGGAGATGGTTATCGCGGTCCTCTGGGTTATTATCACAGCGTCCGCCTGGGGCTGGACCGCCGCCACCTGGAACGTGAGCCTGCCGCCGAAGTACGGGACCATGACGCTGTCCCCCTTGACCACGGGTATCCCCTCGAGCGCGTCGGCCACGTAGCGCTCGTCTATCGGCGGCACGTTCTCGAGGGGCGCCAGCGTCACCCTCTCGGCGGGGACCGCCTTGGCCTTCCTTACGGCCACCGTGTCGCCTATCGCGACGCCCGCGTTGTTCCTTATCAGGCCGTCTATCCTGATGAAGCCCCTCCCCTCGTCCGAGGGGTAGAGGGGAAGGCACTTCGCGACCGTCCTCTTCCTCCCCTTGATCTCCAGCACGTCGCCGGTCGAGGCGCCGAGCATGTCCATGACCTCGTAGTCAACGCGGGCCACGCCCCTGCCCACGTCCCTCGTGTAGGCCTCCATCACCCTGAGGGTCACGGAGTCGACCATCGCGATCCCCTCGCCACGTTGGCAAGGCGGGCGGGAGCCCTTATAACCGTTCTGCACGAAAGGGATGGCCCCGGGGAAACGATTTATTCGCCCGGAGGCCCACTCCCCCGGAATGGACGCAGAGGTGGCCGCGCCCGAGGGGTACGTCATAAGGAGGGCCGCGCGCGAGGACCTCCCCGAGGTTATGAGGCTGAACAGGGAGAACCTGCCGGAGAACTACTCGGAGGACTTCTTCGAGGAGGTCCTGGAGTCGAACCCCGATTCCTTCCTCGTGGCGCAGGAGGAGGGGGGGAGGCTCGTCGGCTACATAATGTGCCGCGTCGAGGTCGGGTTCCCGCTGGCCGGGAGGGCCCCCCTCGTGAAGAAGGGGCACGTGATCTCGATAGCGGTGGACGAGGGGCACAGGAGGAGGGGGCTCGGGAGGGCTCTGATGGTGGAGGGGATGAAGGCCCTCAGGTCCAGGGGCTGCTCCGAGGTCTACCTGGAGGTCAGGGTTGGGAACGAGCCGGCCATATCGCTGTACAGGGGACTCGGGTTCAGGGTGGTGAGGAGAATACCGGGGTACTACAGGGACGGGGAGGACGCGTTCGTCATGGCCAGGTCGCTCTGAGGATGACGCCCGGCCTCTGGGTCGCGTTGGGCGAGGCGCTCGTCGCGGCCAGCTACGCGGCGGCGGCCTACCAGGATCTGAGGAGCAGGGAGGTGGACGACCTGACTTGGATACCCGCCGCCGCGGGCGCCGCGGTCATGGGCGCACTGGGGCCGCCCGGGATCCTGGTCCCGCTGCTGGTGAGGCTGGGCGCCATGGCCGCGCTGGGCCTCGCGTCCTGGAGGCTGGGGATGGCCGCGTCCGGGGACGTCCCGGCGATGGCGCTCATCGGGGCGAGCGGGTGCCGCCTCTCGCCCATACCCGAGATGGCCGCCGCGCTGGGCGCCGTCCTGGCGATTTGGGCGGCGGAGGCCGGACTCAGGCGCGCCGCCGTTATGGGGGTCGAGGAGGTCCTGAGGGACCGCAGGTGGCTGCCCAGGAGGATAGTGGGCGCGGGAGGGGAGGTGCTGGAGGACCTCTCGGGCGCGCCGCCGGAGGAGGCCCTGGCGGCCGCAGCGAGGTACCGCGGGACGGGCGCCGTGGTGGAGGCCTCGTACGGGGTGCCGATGGCCGCCGCGCTGGGCGCGGGCTACATAGCGGTGAGGATCGCGGGGGCCGTGCTCGGGGCGCGGTGCTGAAAGGGGGGCAAATTGGCATGCCATCCAGGACGGGGAGCTATGCGGGAAAAGATGGGAGGGATGATCGGCGGGGTGGAGGCGGGGAGGAGCGGTCAGCTCTCCCTAGACATGTAGGCCCAGGCGAGGACCGATATCATGCTGATGAAGCCGGTCGCTATCCCTATGAGCAATCCCTGAACCAGCAGCGAGTTGCCCAGGAACGCGACGAGCGCGGCCCAGAGGGCGTATATTATGCCCGCCTTCACCAGCAGCAGGTCGCCCACGAGCCCCACCACGAACCCCAGGAACCAGAATCCCGCCAACGTCCACAGACCCTTCATGGCCTGGGATACCGGCCCCACGGCGCACCGAAATCGTTTGAGGTCTAATTCGCGCGACCTGAGGCACAAGTCCGCGCGTCAAAGCGGGACGCAGCGCGGGCGCGGCCGTGCGCTCGGTGGCACCGAGATGGCGTGAATTAGGCTAAATGGACTGAAGAATAAGAATTAAAATAAATAAATTATTGGAACTATCTTCCTACCGGCGCCTGACCAGGACGACTATCTCGAGGACCAGGATTATTATCGCTATGACGATCGTCGCGAGCACCAGCGAGTTTATGCTCGATATCTGCGCGGCCTCGGCCTGCACCGTGCTCAGGGTGGAGCTCATGGAGCTGAGCGAGCTCCCGATGGTGCCCACCTGCGAGCTGATGGAGCTGAGCGTCGAGCCCATCGAGCCCAGCGAGCTGCTCACGGAGCTCAGCGAGCTGCTGAGGCTGTTGTAGTCGCTG
>JBMFHR010000067.1:0-2567 GCA_049976725.1 Conexivisphaera sp.
CTAATTGCATTTATCGGTCGATCGCCACTGGGGGGCGTGCGTTCCAGGATCTTCGTGAGGGGACTGGCCGTCGAGTGTAGGATCGGGGTCTCTGGCGAGGAGAGGGTTACGCCCAGGCCCCTGAGGGTCGACGTGGAGCTGGAGGTCGACGTGGAGGCGGCGGCCGAGGCGGACGACCTGAGGCTGACCGTGGACTACAGGAAGGTGAGGGACGTGGTACGGGGCGTGGCCGGATCCCGCGAGTTCAGGCTGGTCGAGTCGTTCGCCCGCGAGGTGGCCCTCGCGCTCTCGGGGCTCGACGGCGTGACGTCCGTCCGCGTGAGGGTGGAGAAGCCGGGGGTCCCTAGGGGCGCCGAGGGGGCCGGCGTGGAGGTGGAGCTCTAGCCCAGCAGGCGCCTGGATGTCGTGAGCCTCATCGCGTTCGGGGCGCCCTCGGCCCCCACTATGTGGCTCATGGCGTCCCTCCACCTCCCTGACCCTGGGGCGGAGGGACCTTGCGAGGAACCCCCTCAGGTCCTTCGCGAAGAGCTCCTCCTCGCGCGATGGCTCGAAGTCCACGCTCGACCCTCCGGAGCGCGATCTAATAGTGGAATTTGGCATGATCCACGGATGGCTCACGGCGAGGCGCGCAACGCTTTAACGAAACTGCGCGAGCATATCCTACGTGGACCAGAGGGCCAGCGAATCGCTAGCCTACACGTTCTGCGACGCGTGCAACCAGATACCCTTCTGCGGCGTGAGGGCGAGGATCTCCGGCGGCCGCGTCGTGGGCCTGGAGCCCTGGGAGGACTTCCCGAATGGTCCCCCCTGCGCGAAGGCCTACGCCACGATCCAGGAGGAGTACCACCCGGACAGGCTGCTGCACCCCATGATCAGGACAACCCCCAAGGGCTCCGAGCCCGTGTGGAGGCGCGCGTCCTGGGACGAGGTGCTTGACCTGATAGCGAGGAGGCTGAGGGAGGTCGCCGATAAGTACGGGCCCGAGTCCGTCCTGTTCTACGTCGGCGATCCGAAGGAGCCCAGGCTCGCCGTCTCCAGGCTCGCCTCGGCCTTCGGCTCGCCGAACTTCGGCACCGAGAGCTCCGCCTGCTCCAGGGCGGCATCCCTCGCCTCGCAGCTGCTATTCGGCGTGAGGGCCTGGGGGACCCCGCCCTCGGATATGACGCGCAGCGTGATCATATGGGCCATGAACGCCGCGTGGACGAACACCCACAACCTGCGCAGGCTGGTGGCCGCGAAGGACAGGGGCGTCAGGTTCCTGGTCGTGGATCCCAGGAGGACCCCCACCGCGGAGAGGCTCGCTGACCTCCACCTCAGGCCCAGGCCGGGGACGGACGGGGCCCTGGCCCTGGGGATCATCAACGCGCTGATCTCGGGCGGGCGCTACGACCGCGAGTTCGTGGAGAGGTGGGTCCACGGATTCGAAGCGCTGCGCGAGTACGCCTCCAGGTTCACCCCGGAGGAGGTGGAGAGGATAACGTGGGTTCCTGCGGGTGACGTGGAGAGGGCTGCGGAGCTCCTCTGGGAGAGCAGGCCCGGGACCATATTCCTGGGTTACTCGACGCTCACGCACACGACGAACGGAGTGCAGAACGTGCGCGCCATCCTGACGATCATGGCGATCCTGGGCAACGTGGACGTGCCCGGAGGGATAGTGATACCGACCCGCCCGCTCGTGCCGTACCTCTCGATGACGGACTATCCGCTCCGCTCGCCGGACGACTTCAGGGACCTGGACTTCGCGCTCTCGCAGAGGAAGGTGGAGCTGAGGGACAGGCGCGCTGACCTGAGGTACGTTCCGGTCTGGGCCGAGCTTGTCCCGGAGCAGATACAGGTGAACTTCCTCCCCGAATACGTCAGGGAGGGCAGGATAAGGGCGGCGCTCCTCTTCGGCGCCAACGCGACCATGTGGCCCCAGTACAGGGAGTACCAGGAGGCGCTGGACGCCCTGGAGTTCTCCGCCGCCGTGGACTACTTCTACAGGCCCTGGACCCACGACCACGTGGACGTGGTGCTCCCCGCGGCCACCATGTACGAGAGGGAGGAGCCCTTCGCCGTGTTCCCCGCACAGGGCGGGTGGAAGGTGTACAGGAGGCAGCGCGTCCTCGAGCCGAGGGGGGAGGCGAGGTCGGACTGGTGGATAGCCTTCCAGATAGCGGTCAGGCTGGGCCTCGGCGACCAGTTCTGGAACGGGGACACGAGGGCGGCGATGGACTGGATCCTGAGGAGGGCGGCGGGCATCGGGTACGAGGACGTGCCGGTGCCGGATGGGAGGCTCGTGCCCACGGGCCCTGAGGAGTTCAGGAAGTACGAGAGGGGATTGCTCAGGAGGGACGGGAGGCCCGGGTTCCCCACGCCCACCGGGAAGGTGGAGGTCTGGTCCACGATCCTGGAGAGGCACGGGTTCGACCCCCTGCCCACCTACAGGGAGCCGGAGGAGTCCCCGATGAGCAGGCCGGACCTGGCGGCCAGGTACCCGCTCGTGCTCATAACCGGATCGAGGTCACCCGTGTACACGCACAGCAAGTTCAGGGAACTGTCATGGCTCAGGGACGTGGAGCCGGAGC
>JBMFHR010000068.1:0-2544 GCA_049976725.1 Conexivisphaera sp.
CGGAGGCCACGAGGTACTGGACCAGCGCCGCCACGACCACGTAAGCTACTATGTAGATCACCAGTTTAACAATGGAATTTAGATGATGCCTGGATATGTTCTCACCTGCAGTGCTGGAGGTTGATGATGACGACATCGTGCAACATTCTACGGGAGTTCTTAATAAAATTTATGTTACTTGATCGATGGTTTATTTCACGATAATTGCCGGACAATCTGGGGAATATTATCTAGTGATCGCGAAGGACTGCTGGATCATCACCGTCCCATCGACCATGCGCGAGCTTTCCCGGAGTCCCCCATCTGATGTGAATTATTGCAGGACTTCGCGCGATGATAAAAATCGACGCACGCGACCGGGGTCCTCGACACCCCTTATATCCCGGGCGGTCGCAGTCCACACGTGGAGCCGGGGATACTCCTGGGGGAGGAGAGGGAGCCCTCGTCCACGATAGAGCTCGTCGGTCTGGCCGAGTCCCTCGGGTACGGGCGCGCGTGGTTCGGGGAGCACGTGCTCGTGAGGGACTCGCTGGCCATGGTCGCCGCATCAGCTGTGCGCACGCGCAGGATAGGCCTGGGGAGCGGCGCGATAAATGTGTGGACGAGGAACATCGGGACGGTGGCAGCGGCCGCCAGGACCCTGCACGGGCTGGCGCCCCACAGGATAGCGCTGGGGATAGCCAGCGGTGAGGAGGCGCTCGAGAGGGTTGGGGTGCGCAGGGAGAGGCCCCTGAGGGCCATGGAGGAGTACGTGACGGTCCTCAGGAGGCTCCTGTCAGGCGAGGAGGTCACGTTCTCGGGGGAACACGTGAGGGTGGAGCGCGCGAGGATCGCGCCGACCCCGGAGGGACAGCTGGACGTGAAGATATACGTCGCGGCCACGGGCACGAGGATGCTGGAGCTGGCCGGCGGGATCGCGGACGGCGTCATCCTGAACTTCCTCCTGGACGACCGCCGCATCGAGGAGTCGGTCCGCGCCGTGAGGAGGGGGGCGGGGGCCCGCGCCCCGGAGGTGCACGCCCTCGTTGCGACTTCCGCGGACCCCGACCCGGAGGCGGCTCTCGAGGAGGCCAGGCGCTTCATCGCTTCGTTCGCGCGCATCGCGCCGGGGTTCGCGTCCGAGGTCGGATTGCGGGGAGAAGGGAGGGAGCTGCGCGACGCGCTCCCGGAGGACCTGGTGCGCGGCATTGCAGCCGTCGGAACCCCCGAGGAGTGCGCCCGGCGCCTGAGGGAGGTGGCGGAGCGCCACGGGGTGGTGCCGGACCTCCACGTCCTGGGCCCCAGGCCGGAGTGGACCCTCAGGAGGATAGCGGAGGAGCTCGGGCTCGCGCGGGGACGGGAGCGGGGGCCTGGACGAGCTCGCCGGACGGGACCCCGACGCTGACGGACATCCCGGACTCGACGCCCCACCTGTACCAGGCGACGGCTGCCGCGAGCCCCGCGACCCACCAGAGCACGTTCAGCAGCATGTACTGCTGGAGGTCCAGCATGGATCCCAGGTAGAGGAAGGGTATGGACAGCAGGAACACCGCGCCCCTGTTGAGCCCCACGAGCGTGCCCCTGCGCCACGTCGGCCAGACCTCGGACTTCAGCGCGTCCGCGCTCTCCCAGGCGAGCTGGGGCCAGACCTCCGCGAGGATCAGGAGGGCCCAGAACACTGGGGGACTCCTGACCCAGATGGGCTCAAGCGCGTACAGGAGGAGGAAGCTGGCGAGCGAGAGCGCGTACGAGTAGACTATCAGCCTCCTCCTGCTCCACCTGTCGGCGCCCAGCCCGATGAGTCCCCCCGGCGAAGGCGGCAGAGGAACCCACGACAAGTATCCAGGGCACGAGGTGCGGGTAGAAGATCGGTCCGAGCGTGTACGTCACGAGCCCGTAGGTCACGGTGTTAGCGCCCGCCAGCACGAGGGACACGAGGAACCTGAAGGCGAGGGACCCCCTGGAGGGACCGCGGACGCCGCGGGCGGGCACCGCCCCGTCAGTCCCGGCCGCGCCGACCCTGTAGAACCTCTCCGCGACGGACTCGGCGGCGATCCACCTCCCCCTGGCCTCGAGCCACCTGACCGACTCGGGCACGCTGAGCCTGATGAGGACGAGGAGCGCCATGACGGCCAGCACGATGATCCCCGCGACCTCCCTGCTGAATGCAGGGGACTGGGAGAAGCTGTAGAACCCGACGATCCCGGAGGCGATGGACCCCAGCTCTATCGTGTCCAGCGTCACCATGTACGCGCGGCTCCTGTACCTCCTGGGATAGTACTCGTGCATCGCGGTCATTATCACGTTCTGCTCGGCTCCCCCGGCGAACGTCAGAAGCCCTATCGCCATGAGCGCGGATGCGTAGTTCCATGAGATCATCAGGAGGACGCCCGCGGCGACGAAGATCGTCATCGAGATGAAGAACGTGGACCTCCTGCCTATCCTGTCGGTCACAGGGCCGAAGATCATGACTCCCGCGGCGAGCCAGAGGGACGCCCACGCGACCGAGAGCACGCGCAGGTAGACGGGGAGCTGGAACCACGTGGAGGCGGCTGAGGAGAGGGC
>JBMFHR010000069.1:0-2500 GCA_049976725.1 Conexivisphaera sp.
GTCGTCACCTGGAGGATCAGCTCGCTCGAGGGCGAGGAGTTCTCCGCCCTCAGCCAGAACGTGGCGTTGTACGCGCCCGGCACGACGCTCGTCCAGGGCCCGTACCAGAGCTTGGCCCCGCCCCCCACGTCCGCGGCGACTATGTAGTTCCCCGAGCGGTTCGCGTCCCCGACGGCCAGCTCCCCCCCGCTGAAGCTCATGGAGAGCGGGACGTAGTACTCGACGGGCCCCGTGTAGTTCCTCTCGATCATCAGTATCCCCGAGGCCTCCGCCGCTATCCCGTAATCCCCCGTGTGCCACAGCTCCTCGAGGAAATCCTCCATGCTGGCGCCCGGCCCCAGCCCCTGGTGGAACGTGAAGCTGAAGGGGTCCGCGACGACGAAGTCTATGGAGGAGGAATTCACGGCGCCCGCCGGCGTGAAGGAAGAATCGTAGACCTCGAGCGGGCCGCGGAGCGGGAATATCTCCGGCATGTTGTTCTGGACTAGAACGGTCGCCGTCGAGTTCCTCGGGAGGAGCGAGAGGGCGCCCACGAGGCCATCGTACCTGGCCCAGTCCACGTGCACAATGTCGCTCAGGTTGTACCCCAGGATCGAGTAGTTGACGGACGACGCGCCGTTCAGCGGCCCGTAGGGCTCGTAGGCCGCGGCGAACGACGCCACCGAGGCGAGGAGGAGCGCCGATATGATGAGTATCCTGCGCCTCCTCCCCCTCCCCAGGAGGGCAATCCCCTCTATGGCCCCCAGGAAGAGGAACGCAACGAACAGCGCCGGGTACTGGTACATGAAAAGGAGGGGGGACCTGTAGAACGGGTAGTCGGAGGCCAGCATGAGCGCCACGTAGGGCAGCAGGAAGATCGCCCACCTGCTCAGCAGCGGCAGCATGAGGAGCGGGAGCAGGATGAGCAGCAGCGTGAGCGCGTCCTGCTGGGCGAGCGCCGCGGGCTGCCCGGACGCCCCCCCGATCGTCCCCAGGCTCGCGCCCCACACCCCGCTCAGCGCCACGTTCAGCGCGAATATCGCGATCGTGAACGCTAGGAGCGGCACCGCGAGGGGCGCGTCCCTCCTCCGGTTCCTCCCGAGGAGGAGCATCATCGAGAACATGAGCGGGAAGACCGTGTACGGGTAGTGCGTGAGCCCCGAGAGCGCCATCGACGCGAATGCCGGGATCCTCCTTCCCCTGAGGTAGAAGTAGTACCCCAGCAGGAAGAGCGTGGGGAAGAGCGCCTGGTAGTGGGCGTCGAACCAGTTTACCCCCGCGAGCGGGAAGTAGATCAGGTAAGATGCCGCCACGAGGAGCGACGGCGCGTCGTCCCTCAGGTAGTGCCTCGCTATCCCGAAGAGGGGCAGGGCCCCCAGCCCTATGAACGCCGACTGGAAGATCAGCACCGCGGGGTAGCTCCCGGTGAGGAACACTGGCGCCACCGCGTACACTATGCCCTTGAGCGCCAGGTCCCTGAGCACTGAGCCCGGGGTCGCGCGCAGGACCGCGTCCCACGCGAACTGCATGTTCACGCCCAGGTCCAGGACGAACGCGTTGAGCGAGAAGAGCCTGAGGAGCGATATGTACGACCACACCGCCGTGTAGGTTGCGTACGCGGCGGCCAAGAGCGCCACGGCCGGCCTCAGGCGGATCCCCCACCACCCCCGCGCCTGCTCCACTCCCTGAGCGTGCCCACGGCGTAGCCCGCCGAGTACCCGATGTACTGGATCGCGTACAGCATGTAAAGCGCCGCGACCTCCCTCGCCCTCAACCCGGAGGACCTCCGGGCGCGCCTCCTCAGGACCTCCGGGCGATGCCTGGCGGCCACGACCGCGGTCGAGCCGTACCTGAAGCTCTTCCCCAGGATCCCCCTGATACTGCCGTTGCCCACGTGCAGGATGAGCGGCTCCGTCACGATCCTCACCGACCCCGGCCTCCAGCCGGAGATCCTCAGCGCCTCGAGGAATATCATCCTGTGGTCCTCGCCGATCACCGCGTCGAAGTCCGCGCCCAGCCCGACCCTCAGGGACTCCATGGCGCGGGAGAGCAGCGGGGAGGAGAAGTAGCGTGGCAGCACGTATGCGTCCAGATATCCCACGTCAGCCTCCACCGCCGCCTCCACCGCCAGCCTCCTGTCGAGGTCTATGGCGCCCGAGAGGACGCCGGTCCTCGCCTCCCTCTCCGCCGCGACCACCATCTCGCCCCCGGCCCCGCCGAGGACCTCCAGCGCGTCCCTCCTGAGGATCCTGGTCGCGTCCAGCAACAGCGCCGCCTCCCCCCTCGCCGCTCTGTGCAACTCGTACCTGGCCCTCAGGAGGTTGCACCTCATCCTGATTACCCTCGCACCGTATGCGCGCGCCACGTCCGATGCCGAGTGATCCGGGCTCCCGTCCAGCACGAGCACCTCGTAGTCCTGCAGCGTCTGCCTCCTCACGGATTCCAGCACCGCGCCGAGAGTTCCCTCCCCCAGCGTCGGTATCTCGATGGAGATCATGGGTTCCACTCGACCGTCACGTTC
>JBMFHR010000070.1:0-2475 GCA_049976725.1 Conexivisphaera sp.
GTCGCGGAGCTCCTGGAGAGGCTCGGCGCCGTGGGGGCCGCGACGGCGCTGATGGCGGCCGGGTACTACCTCTGGGTCCTCGGGGGCTACCTGAACGAGGGGTACATGATCGTGCAGTGGGCCTTCACCCTGGCGGGCGCGGCCCTCCTGATCAGGGCGCTCTCCTCGGACCACGCGGCCGCGGTCGCCGCGTTCCGCGGCCGCGCCGGCCTGGCCCTCGGGGCGCTCGTCCTCGCGGCATCGACGGCGCTGACGGTCATCCAGGGGTGGTCCCAGCCCGGCTACGTGCTCATCGAGTCCTTCGGCTTCGCCCTCTCCGCGCTCCTCATCATCAACGGCGCCTCCGGCCGCCCGGTGCTGGAGGACGCGGGCGCGGCCGAGGTCGCCGGGCTCGTGGGGTTCTCCGCGGTGTCGGCGGCGTTCGCGATGTTCTCGGCGTCCATAGGATCCCCGGCGCTCATCCCTTTCTCCGCGCTCTCCGCGCTCGGGATCGCGGGGCTCGCCATCCGCCGCTGGGGCCGCGCGCTCTCCGCTTACCCGGTGCTCCTCATAGCATCGGTCGCCGCCTTCTCCGCGGTCCTGGCGTCCACGATACCCGCTGTGGCGACCGACGAGATGGCGATAACCTCCTACGCCGCGCTGGCCCTCCTGCACGGGATCAACCCGTACCTGCAGGGCGCCACCTCCGGCGCCCTATCCCACTACGGCCTCTCCGCCTACTACTGGACGCCGCTCTCCACCGGCGGCCACGTGACGTGGCTCTCCTACCCGGCGCTCTCCTTCCTCTACCTGGTGCCGGCGGCCGCGCTCGGCCTGCAGGGGCGCGTCATCCTCGTGGCGGCGACTGTCGCGCTCATGGCGGCGATCTACCTGAGGTACAGGGGCTACGGATCACTCGCGCTGATACCCCTCCTGATCCTCCTGGTGGACGCGAACGTCATCTACTACCCCGTGGGGTCCGTCCCCGATATCCTATGGGCCCTGCCCCTCGGGATATCGCTCGCGCTCCTGCGGAGGCACCCCAGGGCATCGGCGGCCCTATACGGGATATCGCTCGCGGCGAAGCAGATACCCGCGGTGATCGCGCCCTACCTCCTCTACCGCCAGTACAGGGAGGAGGGGACCAGGGGGGCGGTCGAGTACCTCGCGATGGCGGCCGCCGCGTTCACAGTCCCCAACGCGCCCTTCATCGCGATGGATCCGCGCGCCTGGCTCTCAGCCATCCTGGCGCCGGAGGTCGATCAGCTCGTGGGCATAGGCCAGGGGCCCGGCATGGTCTCCTTCCTGGGGTACTACGCGCTGCCCCGCCCCTACTTCACGGCCATGGAGGTCGCGGCGGCCCTCCTCCTCCTCGCGCTGTACATGGCGGAGTACCCCAGGTACAGGGAGTCGTTCGTCGCCTTCCCCATCATCATATTCTTCTTCAACTACAGGTTCCTGTTCAACTACGCTATCTACTGGCCCGCGATGGCGCTCATGGTGATCCCGGACGCGCTGGGCGCGGCGCGCGGGCCCGCGGGAGGGGTGCGCGGGATCCGCCGCGCTCGGATCAGCCGGGCCGAGGCGATCGTGCTCGCGGCCCTGATCGTGATGCCCCTGGCGTCCGCGCCCGCCTTCCACGCGTCCGCGCCCTCCGCGCCCTTCTCCATCTCGGGCGTCGGGGACCCGGGGAACCCGATGGCCCTCCCTGGCTACATAACTTCGATGGACGTCAACGTCTCCGGCTCCCCCCCGGCGGACCTCCAGTTCAGGATCTTCCCGCAGGGGACCATGGCGTCCGTGAACGGGCTCCTGTGGGGCGAGGTGAACCGCACCTCCGGCATCGGGTGGACCGAGTACACGATAGAGCCGCTGGCGCCGGGGTACGCGCTCCCATCCGGCGCCCCATTCCTCCTGGAGGCCTACTACGGGGGCTGGCAGGCATTCCACAGGTCGGGCGCCCTCCCCTCCCTTGCTCCCTCGGCGATCGCCAACCCCGGGCTCCTGGAGACCTACCCCGGCGTCATCCCGGGCTGGACCTTCTCGCCCAACACGGCCGGCGGCGCGGCGTCGATGACCCCCGTCCCCGGCGGCGTGGCGCTCTCCGCCCTCAAGGACAGGCCCGGGTGGGCGGCGGCGCAGCTCACGCAGCCGATCAACCTCACCGCCCTGCGCGGCTACGCCCTGGTGTACGGGCTCACGATACTCTCGCCCAGGGGGGCGCTGAGCAACGCGAGCGGCGCGAACCCCGACGTCGCGTTCGGCGTGCAGGTGGACTCCGGCCCCTACGAGGTCTGGTACCTCGTGTCGAGCTCCAACGAAGTCCTCCGCCCGAACCCGCACACGATCGTGGTGATGACCACCTCGACGAGGGTCAGCTTCTCCGACGCGTGCACGATGCTCGAGTCCATGGGATGGAGCCCTGGGAACGGGGAGGCCACGCTCATGCTGATGGCCGGATCACAGTACACGTACGGGAACTTCAGCGCGGAGTTC
>JBMFHR010000071.1:0-2457 GCA_049976725.1 Conexivisphaera sp.
GTTGAAACCGGACTAATGTAGGGATTGAAACCTTTTTAGATCCCGGGGCGTAAGCGCCGCGTGGATAGGTACGTGGTCGGGCTGAGCGGCGCGAGCGGCGTGATCTACGGCGTGAGGCTCGTCCGGGCCCTCCTGGACTCTGGGCACGAGGTCCACGCCGTGGTGAGCGACGCCGCGAGGCTGACCGCAAGGTACGAGCTGGATGGGCCGCTCGAGGAGGCCCTCGCCGGCGCGCGCCTGTACGGGGAGGACCAGCTGGACGCCCCGCTCTCCAGCGGGAGCTTCCCCACGAGGGGCATGGTGATAGCGCCGTGCAGCATGAGGACCCTGGCGGCGGTCGCGCACGGTATAGAGGACAACCTCCTTGTGAGGGCGGCCATGGTCCACCTGAAGGAGAGGAGGAGGCTCGTGCTCCTGGTCAGGGAGACGCCGCTGAGCACGGTGCACATAGAGAACATGCTCAGGGCCTCGTCGGCGGGGGCCGTGGTCATGCCGGCCTCCCCGGGCTTCTACGGGAGGCCGAGGACCATCGGGGACCTTGTCGACTCGGTCGTCGGAAGGGTGCTGGACGTCCTGGGCATCGAGAACGCGCTCGCAAGGAGATGGACGGGCCCCGACCAGGGCTGACTCCTCGACGGAGGCCACGGGATCGTCGGCCGACCACTCGGCAGCCCCGGGCTCCGGGAGGGACTCCGCCAGCTTGGCGCACTCGGGGCTCCCGTAGCCGGCCACGATGCAGCACTCACCGCGCGGCGCGGAGCGCGCCCTCGCGAGCGCCCCCTCGATCCTGTCGGTGCGCAGGAGCCTCAGCAGCAGGTCGACCTCCGCGCTCCTGGCGACGCAGATCCCCCTGGACCTGGACTCGCCGGCCTGGGCCGCGGCCAGCAGGGCAAACCAGGTGCCCGGCACCAGGCGGCACGGCAGGACCTGGACGACGCAGCCTGCCGGCCATCCATCGGGGATCGAGCCGCAGCGCGCGGCGCGCGCGAAGGCCACGGTGGGCATCGGCCATCACCGAGCGCCACGACCGCCTCCTCGCGGACACTCCCCCTGAACTCGGATCCGGGGGGGAGCAGCCTGGCGCGGGAGGCGGCGGCCTCCAAGAATTCGAGCGCCGGCTCGTCGGACGAGAGGAGCCCCAGCGGGGCGTCGAGCCCCAGGGGCCTGGCGCGCAGGATGTGCCTGGTGCTCTTTGGGGGGAAGAGCTCGCCCGACGAGGCGGCGCGCAGGACATCTGCCTTGGAGGGGGCCGTGGGGTAGACGACGGCGCGGCCGGACGACAGCGCTGCGTCTACCCCTTGGTCCGGCACGAGCTGCGCGGCGGCCGACGGGCCCCAGACACGCCTGGCGAGCCTGTGGGCCTCGAGGCATCCCGGGAGCGGGGGACTGACGTAAGAGGGAGGCGTGGGCATCAGGACCGCGGCGCGCGGCCCGGATGAGTCGACGAGCGACATCGCCTCCCGCGCGCTCCCCACGCCGTCCATCCCGACCACCCCCCGGACGGCGTCCCGGGGATCCAGGGACCTGAGCCAGCGGCCGACGCGTATGCCGGGATCCCGGTACTCGACGAGGGCGGCGGCCGCCCAGCGCGCCCCCAGGCGTCCGAGGGCGGCGACCCTGTGGGCGCCGTCCAGCACCGTGAGCGTCGAGGAGTCGACCACGATCGGATCCAGCTGGACCCCGTCCGACGCCATGCGCCCCGCCAGGGAGCGGACACCCTCGTCCAGGACCTCCTCGTGCTGCCTGAGGTCCCCGAGGGGGACGAATCCCAGGCGTATTCCCAGCCCGCTCAGCTCGACCGATCGAGCGCGGCTCAAGCGGCCGCAGCCTCCGGCTCCTCGCCGCCGCCCGCGGCCCTCGACATGTACCTGGTTATGTAGCCGGCCAGCGCGTTCCTCAGGTACTTGGACTCTATGTCCGCCACCTCCTCCAGGACCCGCTTGTTGTGCTCGAAGTCCGCGGTGAACCTGTCGGGGTAGCGCCTGAGCATCTCCTCCGCTATCTTCCTCAGCCTGGCCATTGGTGCCCGGTCGGGCGCGGTCATTAAAAACCTTCCTGAGCCGCCCGCGGGTCGGACCATCGCTGCAACGGGAGCTCGGCGGCTCCTCGCGCGAAAATTCGGAGTTCTGATCAAAAGAGCTTTATATTGGCCCGTTCCGGCTCAAACAGGGTGACAGTATGTCGGAACCTGACTTCGGGGCCGCCGCCGTTTACCGCATATTCAAGAAGGCGGGGGCCGAGCGCGTCGGGGAGGACGCGATAGAGGACTTCCGGGGAGCGCTCGAGGAGATAGGGCTCGACATAGCCAAGAGGGCTGTCGAGTTCGCGACGCACGCTGGCAGGAAGACCGTGAAGTCCTCCGACGTTAGGCTGGCGATAAAGACCTACCTCTCCCGCTGAGGGCTCACGCGGTGACGGCGAGGGCGCGGCCCGCGGAGCGGACGAGCCCGGCCAGCC
>JBMFHR010000072.1:0-2430 GCA_049976725.1 Conexivisphaera sp.
GAGCTCGCCCAGCGGCAGACCGAGCTCCTTTATGGCTATGTAGGGGTACACTATGTAGATTATGCCGGCCGCCACGCTCCTGACGACCCTCATGAGGACGAGGATCGCGAGCGGGCGGCGCACTGCGCCGCCCCGGCCCTCGAATGGATAATAACGTTACCTTACTTCGCCTCCGTCGCTCATATGTTGCCGCCCGACACTATCGCTACTGCCGACTCATCCTTCCCCAGTCCGTGCTTGAGGACCGCGGCGTACGCGGCCGCGCCGGCGAGCTCCGCGCACACGCCGGCGCGGCGGAAGATCTCGCCCGCGGCCGCCTCCATCTCGGCATCGCTCACGAGCACGATGCTCCCACCGGTATCCTCGATCGCCTTCGTGGCCTGCCTCGCGTACATGGGGTAGCCCACTGCTATCGCGTCGGCCGCCGTCCTCACCTCAGCCTTCCTGAGCTCGCCGGTCCTCAGGTACTCGGCGAGCGGGGCCGCCCCCTCGGCCTGCACGCCGACCAGCCTGGGAAGCTCCTCCAGGAGGCCCAGGGCCCTCATCTCCAGGAGCGCCTTGTGCGCCGCCGAGATCAGGGTGCCGTTGCCCACCGGCACGAAGATGTAATCGGGCGGATTGAACCCGAGCTGGTCGATGAGTTCCAGGAAGACGCCCTTCTGTCCCTCCTTCCTGTACAGGTAGTCCCCGGCCAGGAACGTCCCGCTGCCCATGGCGTACCTCTCGGCTTCCCTCACGGCATCGTTGAAGTCGCCGTCCACCAGCACGACCTTCCCGCCCTTGTTGCGGATCATGTCTATCTTGTTCTGGTTAGCGCCGTGCCCGACGAACGTCACGGCCTCCATTCCGGCTATCTCGGAGTAGGCCGCGAGCGAGAGGGCCATGTTGCCCGTAGACGCGACCGCCAACCTGTCGAAGCCGAGTTCCAGCGCCCTCGTCACCTCCACGCTGGACCCACGGTCCTTGAACGACTTCGTCGGGTTGTCTATCTCTATTTTCAGGTATATGTCAGGGTGGCTGGAGACCATCCTCAGCCGGGTCCCGCCCTCGCCCGCAGTCACTGGCCTCCGGGACACGGGGAAGAGCGGCGCGTACTTCCACTGCTTCACCGGCCTGCGCTTGAAATCGGGCGGCAGCCTGACGGTGGCGTAGTCGTACTCCACTTCCAGGAGCGCGCCGCACCTCTCGCAGACAGGCCACGGGTACTCGGGAGGGTACTCCGCGCCGCACCCCGTGCACCTCAGTACGAAGTCCGGCATGGATGACCGGCGATCCGGGTGCAGATAAACCTTAACCGCGCAATGCTAATTTTATTAACTACGGTGCCCTCAGAATCGCGTGCGCGTCGACGCCAGCATCGCGGAGGTCGTTTCCGGATCCCCGAACGCGCCGCTCGCGCTGGCCCCCGACGCCGTGCTCATAGAGGCGGCCGTCGCGCTGGCTGTGGCCAGGGAATCGCTAGTGGTCGTCCGGCATCGCCCCCCGGTTATCGTCGATGGGTACAACGTGCTCTCGGCCATTCTGGGCAGCGACGATCCCTGGCGGACGCTCTACACGGCCAGGGCCGCGGACTCCGCAAGGATGCCCGTGTACGCGCTCCCCTCCGATCGCCTCATGGACGTGGTTGACAGGATGAGGTCGGCGGGCCGCTACAACGCGCTCGTGATGGAGGGAGACCGCGTGGCCGGGCTCCTCACGACGCTGGACATAGCGAGGTTCCTTCACTCCAGGGGCGCGCTGAAGGGGGTGGAGCCGCGCGGATCCGCCGCGGTGGGGGTGGACCCGGAGACCCCGCTGCGCGGGATCCTGGAGACCATGGTGGGGATGGGACTGAGGAGGCTCGTCCTCTCGGGCACCGGCCTAACGGTCTCCGACCGCAGCCTGTTGAGGGGCTTGATGGACGGCGGGTTCCTAGTGAAGCTCAGGGACGATCCGCGCGGGGCCCTCTCCGACCCCGTCTCGCTCCACGCTTACATGCTCGAGAGGCCGGGCGTGCTGCGGGCGGGAGCCGACGCCCATGAGGCGCTGGAAGCCCTCCTGATGACCAGCGACCACGTGCTGATCTCCGAGGACGGCGGCACAATAGTGACCCCGTGGGATCTGGCGATCAGGCCGCTCCTGGATCAAGGCCGAAGCACCCAGCGCCGGATCCCCGATCCTCACCGGCTCCCCGCGGCCATCCCCTCGGACATCAGGATGAGGCCGGCAACGATGACCGCTATGGAGGAAGCGTAGACCAGGTAGTTCCCCAGGCGCATGACCACGTAGTAGAGGGCCAGCGGGAGCAGCTCCAGGTTGGACAGCGCGTTCACCAGGGCCTCGCCCCCGCCGCCGATCGCTCCCAGCGCCCCGAATCCCTTGGCCTCCAGCGCCAGGGCCACGGAGAGGCTGAAGCCGGCAACTGTCGCGGGAACCGATGGGCGAAGCTCC
>JBMFHR010000073.1:0-2352 GCA_049976725.1 Conexivisphaera sp.
TCTCTGATGGGGCTCGAACTGGAGGGGCAGATCATCGATGAGTTGAGGAGCAAGGCGGAGCGCGAGGTGCACGAGGCCGTCGAGTTCGCGAGATCGAAGGGCGCCGACGCGGATGGATCCGTGCTCGTGGGGGATCCAGTGGAATCAATCGTGGAGCTTGCCCAGGAGATGGATGCCGACCTGATAGTCACGGGAAGCAGAGGTCTCTCCAGGCTGAAGAGGATCTTACTGGGCAGCGTTTCCACGGGAATACTTACGGAGGCCAAATGCTCCGTCCTCGTAGTAAAGTGAGCTATTGGTTCTAATTCTATCTACGAATTTCGCTCGATATTATAGAATAATTAAGAACATGGACGCTAACCAGTAGGTCGCATATGAGAAGACGAACGCCAGCGTCAACTGCATTGCGACGCTGAATAGCGTCAGACGCAATCCCACCACCCTGACCAGCGCAGCCAAGGTGGCTATGCAGGACGAGTAGAACGCCAAGAAGACCATCAGCGCCAGGGCGGAGGCTACGCTCAGCGATCCGAGCAACTTCAATCCCCCGAACGCTGCCAAGATTCCTATCACCACCTCCTTGAAGATCCACCCACCCATGAGCGCTACGGATATCTGCCAGGGGAGGCCTATTGGGGCGAACACGGGCTCCAGCGCCCTCCCGGCGATCGCGAGCCACGAGTTCTCCACGTCCAGCGTAATTCCGCCGGGGCCAAAGACCGATGGGAGCCAGAGGAATACTGTCACGCCGAGTATTAACAAGGATAATTTGTAAAGGAAATCCCTCGTGTAGTCCCACGTCATCAGGCCAACTATGCGCCAGTTCGGCATCATCACTGGCGTGGGCGGAAGCCTCTCCACAGCCTGTGGGCGGCCCACGGCGGCGCGGTAGATGGCGGCCGCCAGGAGTGCGGCGACAACCGTGGCGGCATAGGGAAGGAGGACGGCCAGCGGGACCAGGTAGGACGGCAGGACGGCCGCAGCTATTATTATGAAGAGCGCCATCCTCGGCGCGCACGGCATGTAAGGTATCATGAGCGCCGTCAGAGCCCTGGATCTCCTGCCCCACAGCACCTTGGCCGCGCTGATGGCGGGGACGTTGCAGGACGCGCCCATGAACGCCATCAGCATGCTGCGGGGGGAGAGTCCCAGCCTGGAGGTCAGCCTCTCGACTCCCGAGGCGAGGGCTCCTATCAGGCCCGTCTGCTCGTAGAGCGCCATGAAAAAGGCGACGGCCGCCACATATGGTATGAACGTGAGGACGGTGGAGACCCCGGACCAGATGCCGTCCCTTAGGAGGAGCGTGAGGAGGGCGTTCCCGGGCACGACGAGCAGCTCACCTACTTTGTCCAGCAGGGGCTCCATAGCCGGCAGAAGCGCCACCGGACTGTCGCCGAAGGGCGTGGTCCCGTCCACCAGGAAGAGCAGCGCCATCAGGGTCAGAAGTAGTATGCCCAGGAGGGTCGGCACGGCCACGGCGGGCCTGCTGAACAGCTTCGCCCGCCATAGTCCCCCTTCAAATTCGATGTCCACGTCCGGCACCGTCGCCGTCGCGCCTGCGCCCTTCGCCAGCATAGTCCTCAACCGATGGATGCCGGTGCCCTTAGCGGCCGAGACGTAGACCACCGGGACCCCCAGCTTGGAGGACATTGCTTCCTCATCCAGCGTGGGGCGCGCCAGGTCCACCATGTTGATCACGAATATCGTCCTCCTAGCCCTGGCCACGAGCCTCAGGAGCGCGATGGATTCGCTGATCACGTGCGGCGCGGCGACCACGACGAGGCCGTCGTAGTTCCCGTTCAGCGCGTCGGAGAGCGCCAGCCGTTCGTCTTCATCCCTCGGATTCTCCGCGTTGAATATGCCGGGGAGGTCGAATATCTCAACTACCGTTCCATCCTCCACGAACGAGCCCATCTCCTTCCCGAGAGTTTTGCCGGGGTAGTTGGCGATCTTGACGCGCCTGCCGACCAGGCGATAGAAGATGGTCGACTTCCCCACGTCCGGCGCTCCCACTAGTGCGTACCTCAGTGGTTGCACGGTGGCCGTCGAGCTCCACTAGTAAATTAGGTTATCCTAAGTTCCTAATTATGTGCTATTGCTAATAATTTTACGGCATCCATGCCGCTATCCCACCGGACCGTCGACGCGCTGGGCACTCTCCTCCGATATCGTGGGGCAGCCACGGCTGCACCAGATGCGCCGACTCCATGAGCATCCCGTCGGAGAGCGCCCTCGAGAGCCTCGTGTCGGCCAGGATCCTCCCGGAGCGCATCACTATGGTCCTGGGATCCAGCGGCCATATGAAGTCAATGTCATGGGTGACCACTATCACCGTCCTCCCGGAGGAGACCA
>JBMFHR010000074.1:0-2325 GCA_049976725.1 Conexivisphaera sp.
GCCCGTCGAACGAGCCCTCGACCCCGGCGCGCATCCCCTCCTGGAACACCCTGTGCTCCACGTCCTCCAGCCACGCGAACTTTCCGTCGTGCCAGATGCCGACGCGGAACCTGCCTCCCACGGAGTGGTTGTGGTGCTGGTCCAGCAGCGGATAGTAGAGGTCGGTCAAGCTGAACGAGCCATCGTAGAGCGCCGCGATCGCTCCGTTCCCCAGGAACAGCTGACGGGGCATGCCTCCCCTCTTGGAGGCGCATTGATTTATGGATTCACTCGAGCTCCCTCCTCGAGCTCTCCACGCCCAGCGCTGCCGCCGCCACCCCAGAGGCCAGGGCGAATGCCCCCACCCACGTCAGGTACTGGGGCATGAGGCCCGCCATGAGGAACGTTGGCGCCACGGCGCCGAACGCGAAGTTTGCGATCCTGTTGAGCGAGAACGCCACCCCGTCCGCGAGCGATTTCACCTCGACCGGGAAGACCTCCGTCTGCACGGTGTAGGCCCCGCTGACTGAGAGGAATGTGGCGAACATTCCGGCTGCGAGCGCCGCCTCGAGCGCCGGAGTGCGATAACCCGCGGCGACGGCCCAGAAGGATGCGCCCAGGGCCGCGAGCGCCGCGGCCAGCAGCGGCCTCCTGCCCACCCTGTCCATCAGGAGCGCGCCGGCCAGCCCTCCCAGCGTCGCCAGGGTCCAGAGGACCAGGACGACGCGGAGCATTGTCTGGTAGCCGCCCCCGATCGAGGACACGACCATGGGCGTGAATATCGTGAATATCGAGGTGGTGCCGGCCCCCACCCACGCCACCGACGCATATGCCAGCATCCTCCGGTACCTCCTCGCCAGGTCCCCGTAGGTCCTGGTCCTCCTACCCCGCGCCCCCCTCTCGATCCACATGGGGGACTCGGGCAGGCGGCTCCTCAGTATTATCACGGCCGCGGCGGGCACAGCCCCCGCCCCCAGGAGGATCCTCCAGAGGATGGCGGGGGCTACGCCCGAGGCCCACATGCCGTAGGCGAGCGCCGCGCTCGCGAGCCCTCCCAGCGGCATCATTACCAGGGAGAGCCCCAACAGGAGGCCCCTCGACGAGGACGGGGAGACCTCCGAGAGCAGCGCGGGCCCGGACGCTATGTCGGCGCCTATCCCGAAGCCTATGAGCACCCTGAGGACCAGGAGCTGGAGCGGGGACTCGACGAACGCGGAGAGGAGGGACGCGATCAGGAAGAAGGCAAGGTCCGCCAGAAGCGCGTTCCTCCTCCCCCTCAGGTCGCTCAGCAGGCCGAACGCCAGCCCTCCAGCTATCCCCCCGAGGTAAGTGGCCGTGCCCAGGAGGCCGGAGAGCGCCGGGGACAGGTGCATGAACTTGGAGAGGAGGGGGAGCGCGACGCTTATGTTGAGCAGGTCGTATCCGTCCAGGAAGGTGCCGAGGCCCACGAGGAGGACGACGAGGGACGGCGCCGCCGCGCGGCCGGTCGGCGCAGGGGATGTGGAAGCGCTCGATCCCATGGCGGGCCTTCAATTAATCCGCTTAATAAACTCTTAATTTAAGCTAAATTGTTTAAGAAAGGGTGAGTCCCAGGGCCCTCGATGGGTTCCTCCTGCCGATCGCCTCCAGCCCCGCGCGTCCCAGCGCCTCCTCCACGCGCCCGCCCATCCCCCTCCACTCCATGATGTCAGCCGGGTAGTCGGTCCCCAGCAGCACCCTGTCGATCCCGACGACCTGCACCAAGAACCTGAGGGCCTCGGGGCTGTAGACGGCGCTGTCGAAGTACATCGACCTCATGTAGTCCAGTGGATCCCTGCGGAGGGCGCAGTCCGACCTCACCTCCGCCGCCCTCCTGATCCTGCCCACCTGCACCGGCGCGGCCCCCCCGCCGTGGGGGAATATGAGCCGGAGGCGGGGAAAGCGGTCCAGGACGCCCCCGAGGATCACGGACGCGACGGCCACGAAGTCCTCGCCTATCGCGCCCGCCACCACTCCCATGTAGTGCGAGGAGAGCCTGGGGTCGGCGGGGAGTGACGGGTGGACGAACGCGGGGATGCCATAGTCCTCGAGCCTCCCGTAGATGGCGTCGAGCGCATCGGATCCAGGGGACATCCCGGCCATGTCGGACCAGAGCAGGACGCCGCCGACGCCCAGGTCGCGGTAGGCCCTGTCGAGCTCCCCCAGGGCCGCCGATGGATCCCCGTAGGGGAGGACCGCGAACCTCACGAACCTCTCGCCGTGGGGAGCAGCCTCCGCCCTCAGCTCGTCGTTCACGAGCCTCGCGGCCTTCGGGCTCATCGCCCTCGGGTCCACCATCGGGAGCAGGACCTGCACGGCCACGTCCTC
>JBMFHR010000075.1:0-2323 GCA_049976725.1 Conexivisphaera sp.
CATTCGCCCTCACCCGCTACATCTGAGGGGGCCTGATCACTATCGGCATGTAGCTGGCGGGCCTACTGGGCCTGTGTCTGATCGACCATTCCCTCCAATTCCTCACGATTTCCTCCACCTTCCCCGCGACCTCGAGGAGTGCCCTTGATGCGGGCGCGTCCGGGTAGAGCCTCACGAGCGGCTTCATCTCGGCCATCGCCCTCGGCACGTGGTCGTCGTATGGTATCATGCCCAGGACGTCGATGTTCTCATCCCTCGCGTACCTGAGCACCTCCTCCACGAACCCCGGGTTCACGTCGCACTTGTTTATGACGAGCGCCGACGGGAGGAGCATCTGCTTGGCCACCGTGTGGACCCTCTTGAGGTCGCTCAGGCTCGTCGCCGTGGGCTCCGCGACCAGCACTGCCACGTTCGCGCCCGCCAGTGAGGACACTACCTGGCAGCCTATGCCGGCAGCCGAGTCGACGACCGAGATCGTACCATCCCTCGCCATCTCCCTCGCGCGGTTCTTCACCTCCGTCACGAGCTTACCCGTGTTCGGCCTGCCGGGCATGAGCTCGGATGTCCAGAGCGGGAAGCCGTACGCCGTCCTGGCGAGCCTGATCGTGCCCCTCTCCACCTTCCTCCTCTTTATGGCCCTGTCCTGGCACACGAGGGTGCAGGTGAGGCATCCCTCACACACTACCTGGTTTATGACGAACTTCCCGTCCACGATGCCCACGGCGCCGAAGGGGCACTCGTCGAGGCACCTGCCGCAGTTTGTGCACTTCGCGTAGTCTATCTCGGCTATCCACGCGTCGGCGTAGGGCTCGGTCTTCTCCCACGACTCGATCTCCAGTATCAGGTGGAGGTTGGGGGCGTCGGCGTCCGCGTCTATCGCGATGACGTCGTATCCCTTCTCCTTCAGGTGCAGGGCTATCGTGGATGACAGGGTGCTCTTCCCCACTCCGCCCTTCCCGCTCGCCACCGCTATCTCGAACACCAAGTCACATCGCCCCCGGTCTCCCTCGGATCACCTCGAGCAGCTCGCGGACGAGCGAGCTGAAGATCCTCGTCACCTCGTGATCCGGCATCGCGCTCACGATCGGCACCCCCTTCACATATGCGTCAACGACGTCCCTCGAGTACGGTATCCTGGCCTTGACGGTCGCGCGATGGCTACTCGCGACCTCATCTATCCTGCCGGCTATCGCGTCGGAGGATCCTATCCCCCATCTGTTCACTATGACCCACGCCTCGACGCCCAGCTCCTCCAGGACGCGGAGGATGAGCTCCAGGTCGTGGAGTCCCAGCGGGGTCGGCTCGGTCACCGCCATGGCGAGCCTCGATCCGCTGAGCGCTATCGCGACATGGTTCGCCGTTCCCGCGCCGGTGTCGACCATGAGGAGGTCCTTGGCGAGTTTCGTCGCGCGGCGCTTGGCCGCTATGACCACGGGGGGAGTGTGCTCCTCGCCCTCCCTGAGGACCCCGGTGACGAGGGTGAAGCCACCCTCATCCTCACTCCCACCCTCGCTCCCGCTTCCGCCGCCCCGCGCGGGCACCCTGGTCTGGTAGGTGTATCCGACTATCCTCTGGCCCTCGAGTATAGCGTTCGTCGGACAGACGAAGAGACAGCTCCTGCACCCGTTGCAGAGGCGGGGGAGGATCATGGGGAGCTTCTCCCTGGTCATCATTATGGCGCCGGTATCACACACGTTGGCGCAGGCGCTGCACTTTATGCAGTCCTTGTACCTGATGAAGGGGAGCATTATCTTGACGGGTTCCTCGTTCTCAAGGGATGCCCCTAGGAGTATGTGGTCGTTCGCGCCCTCCGCGTCGAGGTCCGCCAGCACTAGGTCGGACTCGCGGGAGATGAGGGTGGCCACGTTCACGGCGACCATGCTCTTGCCAGTGCCGCCCTTGCCGCCCGTCACGCCTATCGCTGCCCTCACCTGAATCCCCCACTCGTGAGCAGTTCCCTGTACCTGGGATCGCGGATCACCAGCCTGTTGAGCGAGACGTCGTCCATGCCCCTCGTCTCCTCCAGGACGTGATCCAGTATCTCCGAGTACTCGCGCGGTATGGTCACGGGCTCGCTGCACACGTACTGGAGGCACTTCCTCTCCTCGTTCATCCTGACGCATGGCTCGCGTCCCTCCCTCATCCTGGTCCTGATCTCCTCTATCTCGGGCACGGCGAACCCGGCCTCGAACCCATCGACGCCGAACGACACCATGATCTTCCCCAGGGTGTCCAGCGCCCTCCAGTTCGCTAGGACGAGTGATCTACTTATGCGGAAGGGATGGGCGCACCCCTCACGCCATATTATGTACCTCATGAGATC
>JBMFHR010000076.1:0-2291 GCA_049976725.1 Conexivisphaera sp.
GGAAGGGGCTAATGATAGGGGTCGAGCTCGTGAGGGACAAGTCCTCGAAGGAGCCGAGCCCGGAGGCCGCCAGGAGGGTGGTCGATTACTCGCGGAAGCACGGGGTGCTCCTGATAACCGCGAGCGTGAGCACGCTCAGGATGCCCCTCCGCTCGTGATCGCTGAGGAGCTGGCCGACGAGGCGCTGGACGTCATAGAGGACGGGATCAGGGCCGCGGAAGTCGAGGTCCGGAGGTAAAGGACGGCGATGTGGATGGGGAGGGGGATTGGGTATGGAGCCCCGGGATGCGTCTAGTGCCTCCTCAGGGTCAGGAGGGCTAAAACGACGACCGCCACTACGACAATAATTCCCACTGCGCCGTAGAGCTCGGCGTAGGGTACTCCGGTGGGCCGGCCCTGGGATGGCGTGAGGGCTGTGAACGATATGGCGATGCTGATGTTCTGTCCGCTGACCCTCGCCGAACCAAGTGAGGGAGCAGGCGAATATCCCGGGACGCTGCCCACCGAGTAATAGTAGAGGCCGCTCGGCTCGATGAACGTGATGATGTTCGACCTCGACGACTCGACTGTGCCGTTCAGCGTCATCGACCATTGAGTGCCGGATGGGAGGCCCGATTCCACGAACGTCACCGCGTAGATGGCGGGAGAAGCGGTGGTCGATATTATGCTCACGGTGCTGGAGACCTTGTTGGTCACGTATATGTAGCCGTTCTGCGGGTCGTATGCCCCGCATTCCGGGGCGTATCCCACGGGTATGGTTGCCACTACGGTGTCGTTCGCGCCATCTATAACGGAGACGCTGTAGGAGGCCCAGTCGGTCACGTATATGTAGCCGTTCTGCGGGTCGTAGACCGCTCCCACGGGTTCCTTCCCCACCGGTATCGTTGCGACGATCCGGTTGGTCGCGCTTATCACCGAGACGGAGTCGGAGCCCGAATTTGCCACGTATATGTAGCCGTTCTGCGGGTCGTACGCCATTCCCATCGGCTCCGATTTCACCGAGAGCGTGACTATCACCCTGTTGCTGGCCCCGTCTATGACCGAGACCTGGCTCGAGCCGGGCCTCGTGACGTATATGTAGCCGTTCTGCGGGTCGTACAACACTCCGTAGGGCCATGTTTCCAGGGGTATTGTGGATATGACCGTGCCATTGGCGCCATTTATCACGGAGATTGAGTCGGAGCCCGAATTTGCCACGTATATGTAGCCGTTCTGCGGGTCGTACGCGATCCCCTGTGGAGTCGCTCCCACTGGTATGGTTGCCACGACGGTGTCGTTGTCTATCACTGAGACGGAGTCGGAGCCCGAATTTGTCACGTATATGTAGCCGTTCTGCGAATCATATGCAAGTCCCACCGGCTTTGATCCCACCTGCACGGTGGCTGCGATCCTATTCGTGGCGCCATTTATCACGGAGACGGAGTTGAAAAGCTCGTCCGCCACGTATATGTAGCCGTTCTGCGGGTCGTAGGTCACGCACATTGGCAGAGCATTTCCCGTGACGACCACGTTGCCGGCCTTCAGCGTGCCGTTGGACAGGAAGAGCGTGTACTTCACGTAGCCGGCTCCCGTCTGGGCACTGGCCACATACACGTGATTGGCCACCAGGAATCCGTAGGAGGCTGCAGCGATCGCGAGGAGGACTATCGCGGGGACCCTGTACCCAAGGCGCGTCCAGCCCTTTGGAGACGTCCTGGACATCGGGTCCCATTCACGCACCAATTATTTAGCACTTTCTAGCTCGAGCATAGCGATCCGAGGGCAGAGGCATGCGCGAGCCTGAGAGCCGCGCATTCGCATGCGCGGAGATCAAGTCAAGGTTAAACGCGGGTGCGCGCGCCATCCCGCATGGTAACGGAGTCGATCGAGCTCGGGAGGAGCGGCATAAGGGTCTCCAGGATAGGGCTGGGAACCTGGCAGGCGGGCGGGAGGCAGTGGGGTGATGACGTGGACGACCGGTCCATCGTGGACGCGATAAGGAGGGCACATGAGCTGGGGCTGAACCTCCTGGACACCGCCGAGGTCTACGGGGATGGACACTCGGAGGAGGTAGTGGGGCGCGCCCTCGCGGAGGTGGGCAGGGAGAACTTCGTGGTGGCGACGAAGGTCCACGGCGCGCACCTGCGGCACGACGAGCTGCTCAGGGCGGCGGAGGCCAGCATGAGGAGGCTGGGAGTGAAATACATAGACCTATACCAGATACACTGGCCGGATCCCTGGGAGCAGATACCGCTGAGGGAGACTATGAGGGCGATGGAGGAGCTCTACGTTCAGGGGAAGATTCGCGCGAT
>JBMFHR010000077.1:0-2220 GCA_049976725.1 Conexivisphaera sp.
ACCGCCACTATTATTATGATGATTATGTCGGTGGCGCTGCCTATCAAACGCGCGCATCACCTCCGGATCTCGAGCGAATGGCCGCGTAGATAAGGATTGCCCCTGGCACCGATTAGGTTATTTCCCAGAAATTATAATTAACATGAAATATTGAAGAAAATTATCCGTAATGTTAGTGGTGATGGGGCCCGTCACTTGAAGAACCAGATGTGCCTAGGCCTCCTGCCCTCCTCCAACGGCAATATGATAGTTCCGAGCGCGTAGACCGCTGGCCACAGCAGGACTGCGCCCACGAACATCAACACGAGGCCGTACGGCGGGCTGTAGGTCACGTTGGCCAGTTGCAGCGTGAGGAACTGATATGGACGATACTCCTGCGGCAGTATTATCAATGAGTACTTCGACGCGAACCCCCCTATCAGCATCAACGCGGCGGCAACGACGCCTAGGGAGACACGCCTGGTGCGATACCCGGCTATCGCGAGCGCCAGCGGTATTATGAGCCCAACCAGGAACTCCAGTATCCAGAAGGTGGCCGCGTCGGCGCCGAAGAGCAGGTCCTGGTAGATCGGCCAGACGGTAGCCTTGTTGTACCATCCGGCGATTATTATCCAGGTCAAGTCCAGTATATAGGTCGGTATCATGACCATGTATATCGCGTTGTAATACCTAGCCATGAAGGACTTCAGGCCGGAGTCGTGGGACATCGAGGCGAGCACGAAAATGGACTGGCCGGCCGCGCCGAGCATTATGGCGCTGAGTATGAAGTACAGGGCCAGCCAGGGGCCGTACCAACCGGGCACGGCCACCAGCGACCCGAAGACCTCCCCGAGGTTGGTGTGGACCGCGACCGTCGCGCTGAGCACGACTATAGCGATGGCGAGCTCCACCGACTTCGCCTTCTTGAGGCGCTCGCTCGCGTCGGCCCTTATCATGTAGAGCAGCTCTATTAACAGAACCAGCGCGAAGATCGTGTACAGGAGGGCCATCCAGGCTATCCTGGAGGAGGGCCTGAAGAACATGAGTATGTATGTGAAGTCGAACGGCTTGGCAAGGCTCAGCAGGACGAGCAGCCACGCTGGGAATATCGTGGCGAGTGAGAACCACACGCCATACTTTATCATCCTCTCGTACTCGCCGTTCGGGCCCTTGTAGCCGAATATCGTGTATATGCTGTTGACTATGGACGATCCCGTGGATGTCAGCGCGAAGAACGTGTAGCCGACGACGTCAAGGCCCCACGGCACGAGGAAGACCTGCCCCTCTACCTGCTCCAGGTTGAAGCCGTAGAAGGCCAGCCCCAGGGATAGGAGTATCACGATGACAGATAGCGCCGCCGCGGCGACGGACTTGCCGCGTGCACCCAGCCTGACCCCAGGACCGCTCATGAGCTACCACCTCCCGCTTGGGAAACAGCCCTGCCCAGGGCGCGATTGAAGACGTAACGAGTCTTCTCGCCCAAACCGAGCTCCGGGTTTATCTCAACCGCCTGACCAGTGTTGAACAATATGGATACCTCGGAATTGGGATCGTCGAGGCACCCGAACACCCTGGCGCCTCCCACGCACGTCCTGGCGCAGGCCGGCGTGTGCGTATCGTCGGGCGCCGTCCCATAGCAGTACGTGCACTTGTCCACGTGAGGAACCACGTGGATGGTGTTCTCGCCGTAGACCTCCTTCGCCTTCTGGACGTCCTCGTATGTGTACATGTAGCGGGCGCCGAAGGGGCACGCCTCGACGCAGTACTGGCACCCTATGCACTTGTACTCATCGACCACGACTATCCCGCCGTCGACTATCTGGGTTGCACCGGTGGGGCATACCACGTAGCATGGTGGGTTATCGCACTGCATGCACAGCCTGGGCACGAATACCCTCTGGGAGTTCGGGTAAGTCCCGAGCTCCAGGTCCTCCACGTGAGTTCTCCAGAGCTCCTCCCAGAACGGGGTCTCGTTCTCGAAGGCGCACGCCGCGGTGCACGCCATGCAACCCAAGCACTGGTCCACCTTGATCGCCATGCCCCACCTACTGCACGGCGAGGTGTTGCCGAAGGCCTGCATCGGGTTGGAGGTGGGAACGACCGCGCTCATCATGGCTCACCTCACGCCGGACTATAGTCCGGTTGAATATTCTCCTCGGAGGGCAGCGCGGTGGTCGCGGACGCCTGCGCGGTGTACTCCTGGACCTCGCTCGAGGTCGCGGGCCTCACCTCCACCGTCTG
>JBMFHR010000078.1:0-2154 GCA_049976725.1 Conexivisphaera sp.
TGAGCGAGATGCCCAGGGGGAAATTCCTGGACGACGAGCTCATGAGGAACGTCAGAGGCCTCCCGGGTTACTCTCACTGTTCCCAATGATCATGCCTTTGTACTAGAATTACGATTAGGGCTCACGCTGGGTAAGCCCGAGGGTGAGCGGCCCGCGCCACGGCGGTGAGGACCGGGGCCCGGGCGACGCGCTCGGCCCTCCTGACCAGCAGGTCCACGAGCCTGCCGCGCTGGTCGACGACCGGCATGCAGCTCGCCCTGGCCTCCTTCATCCTCCTGATCGCAGACTCGAGGGGCTCGTCCTCGCGGACCGTCAGGGGATCCTCCTGCAGACCATCCACGCGGGGGCGCCCTCCAGTCCCCTCCTCCTGGCACACTCGACGTCGTCCCTCGAGTAGTGGTCGCGCTCCAGCCCCACGATCCCCCGCGGGGCCGCCTGCTGAACCGCCTACAGGTCTCCCAGCGTTGACAAAGTTGACTAGGGATCTCAGCCCAACGTCGGCGGCCCGCGGACCTCGATATCAGCTCGAAGTCCTCCCGTGACAGACTCCAGCCCATGCCGCCTGCGTTCTCCCTCATGTGCTCGAGGACGGAGGCCTTCGGTATCGCGACCACGGGCCCGTGAAGTATCAGCCAGTTCAGCGCGACCTGCGCCGCAGTCCTCCCGTACTTCGACCCTATCTCCACAAGGAGTGGGTCGCGGGAGACCCTGCCCTTGGCGAGTGGCGTGTAAGCTATGAGCGTGATGCCCTCCCTCTCGCAGTAGGGGAGCAGCTCGCGCTCGGCATCCCTCTCGTAGACGTTGTACTTCACTTCGTCGGCGGCCACGTCCGCGCGGGACAGGCAGGCCCTGGCCTCCTCCAGGAGGGCGCGATCGAAGTTGCTGACGCCTATCGAGAGGGCCCTCCCCTCGCGCACCAGGTCCTCCATCGCTCTCATGGTCTCGCAGAGCGGCACGCCGGGATTGGGCCAGTGGACAAGGTAGAGGTCGAAATGGTCCGTCCCGAGCCTCCTGAGGCTGGCCTCCGCGGACCTCCTGAGCGACTCGCGGTCCAGGTGGGTGTACCACACCTTGCTGACCACGAACGCGTTCTCCCTACCGACGATCCCCAGAGCCCTCCCCACTATCTCCTCCGTGTGCCCGCCCCCGTAGAACTCGGCCGTGTCTATCAGCCTCATGCCCATGCGGATACCCGCAGCTATCAGCTCCGCCATCTCGCGATCGCGCCCGTAGTCCGGCGATGAGCCGCCGCCTATCCTCCACGTGCCTATGCCGATCGGGGGCACCCTCATGCCGGTCCTCCCGATCTCCTTCACGCCCAACGCCCCCCTTTGCGGGCGCGACCGATATATCACGTTCCCCGGATCCGCCTAAATAAAGGCGCAGATGCCCGCAGCCCGTGCCCGCTGGGCGCAGCGAGGAAAGGGTGATCGATCCGATAGAGACGAAGTGCTGACGAAGGTCTCCAGGGGACGCTGCTGGACCGTGGAGGCGCCGAGGGAGGCTGACCTCATCGCGCGGTGAGGCTGATAGCGCGCTCGTCGGACCGAACGGCGCCGGGAAGACGGCGCTCCTCAGGATACTGTCCAAGCTCGTGCTCCCCACCTCCGGGGAGGCCTACGTGGACGGGATGGACGTGACGCCGCGCGCCGCCGAGGTCTTGGGGAGGATCGGGCCCATTACGGTGAGCGATCGCCTGCTCTACTACAGGCTCTCCGGGCTGATAACCTGACATTCTACGACATCCTCTACGGGATATCCGTGTTGGAGCCAAGTCCAGGGCCAGGGAGCTGCTGATGTCCTACTGCTGGACGAGCCCCTGGGGATAGACGCTGTCTCCTCTCGGGGAGTGCGCTCCGGAGCCGCAGGTGCTGATGAGAGTGCTCGGCAGGAGGTCAACGATGAGTGAAGGTGGTTAATCCCGTCGGAGCGATCCTCTGGGCTGCGTGAGCGAGTTGCCAGCAAGCCAACGATGCGCCCCCTGCGCCTCCGAGCCGGCCACTGCGCAGCGCGAACGCTTATATCAGAGCCAATCGAAATTCGCCGTGTGCCCCTCACCAAGGAGGAGAAGCTCAGGTTCCTCAAGGCGATAGAGGAGGACGCGGAGTTCAGGCACGCGATAGCGGGACTCATAGGATATGGGGAGCTGCTGGA
>JBMFHR010000079.1:0-2088 GCA_049976725.1 Conexivisphaera sp.
TCGCCCGGCGGGGGACGATTGCGCGTGGGCGTGCGGCCCGAAGTCGACGGAGCCCCCTGAGCCGGCGCGCACTTTATTTATGCGTCCCGCGGAGCCGCGGCGTCTTGCTCTCGAGCAGGATCACCAGGCTCAAGGAGTCCGCCACGCTCAAGATGATGGAGCGGGCGAAGGCGCTGGAGGCCCGCGGCGTTAAGGTGATCTCACTGGACGTAGGGGAGCCCGACTTCCCCACCCCCAGGGAGGTCGTGGACGCCGCCTACAGGGCGATGCTCAACGGCTACACGCACTACACGCCGAGCAAGGGGCTGCCGGAGCTCAGGAGCGCGATAGTCGACAAGCTGAGGAGGGACAACGGCGTCGAGGTGACTCCCGACCAGGTGCTGGTGACGCCGGGCGCTAAGCAGGCCCTCTTCTACCTCTTCATGGCTCTACTCGACGAGCTGGACGAGGTCGTACTGGCCACACCTGCCTGGCCCAGCTACTGGGAGATGGCGACGGTGGCCGGCGGCGTCGTCAAGGAAGCGCCGCCCTCCGAGGGCTATGGGCTGAACCTGGAGGCCATTGAGAGGCTGATCAGCGACCGGACGAAGGCGGTGGTGATAAACACTCCCAACAACCCATCGGGCGCGGTGTTCTCCAGGGACAGCCTCGAGGGGCTCGTCGAGCTGGCAGTCAGGAGGAAACTTATCATAATATCAGATGAGATATACGAGAAGATAATCTACGAGGGCACGCACGTGAGCCCCGCCAGCCTGCCCGGCGGCGAGGACCACGTGGTGATAGTCAACGGCTTCAGCAAGACGTTCGCCATGACTGGATGGAGGCTCGGCTACCTGGCGGGGCCCAAGGCCATAATAGATGCAGCAACCAAGCTCCAGCAGCACTCGGCCACGTGTGCTCCCGCCTTCGCTCAGAAGGCGGCGGCCGAGCTCCTCCCCGATGCCGACAGGCTGGCCAAGCCCATGATCGACGAGTTCAAGCGCCGCAGGGACTTCGTGGTGTCAAGGCTTAGGTCCATGGGGTTCGTGCTGGAGCCGCCGCAGGGCGCGTTCTACGTGTTCCCAAAGCTCCCTGACTCGGCCCCCGACTCGACAGCGTTCGTCGAGAGGGCCCTGGACGTGGGCGTCAGCATGACCGACGGCAAGCCGTTCGGCGGCTTCTCGAGGAACGTGAGGATTTCCTACGCGAACAGCATGGAGAATCTCAAGGAGGCCATGGACCGCATATCAACAATCCTTCGGTGACGAAACTAAACGTCGAGATCCGCCACTAATCGTCCGTATCAATGACGCATCTTATTTCAGCCAGGGGATCTCGCCGCACATGGCCACCCGGGCCATGGAAGTGCCGCGCTGGGTTCGGGCGTCTCACCCGTGGGTGGGAGGCAGCGGCCTGGCCTCGACGGCGACCCACCCCCGCGAAGATCGCCAGTGATCCGTGATCGAGGCCAGCGTGGCGGATCGCCGCTGTCTCAGGTGGCGGAGGCGATGGGGAATTAGCGGGAGGAGGACAATCTTCTCCGGTAGCTCCATATTTATAAGGAGGGAGCGCCGGCGGAAACGCAACGCATGAGCGGGCGCGTCAGCTACGAGGAGTTCGCCAGGCTAGACCTGCGCGTGTGTAGGGTCCTAGATGCCGAGCGCATAGAGGGCAGGAGCAAGCTGGTGAAGCTGACCGTGGACCTAGGGGACGAGCGCAGAACCATCGTGGCGGGGGGTGCCGAATATTACTCCCCCGAGGAGCTTAAGGGCAAGTTGATGGTCATGGTCGCCAACCTGCAGCCCAAGATGATAGCGGGCGTGGAGTCTGATGGCATGCTGCTGGCCGCCGACCTGAACGGGAGGCCCGTCTGGCTGACGGTTAAGGAGGAGGTGCCGCCGGGCACCCGGATCAGGTAGGCTGGGCTCCGTCGACTTCGGGCCGCACGCCCACGCGCAATCGTCCCCCGCCGGGCGAGGCTACCAGCCAGATCCCGCCGGACCCCTCCACGGGGGCGTGTTCCCTCCGCCGCCCTCCCCAGACCCCTGCTCGCAGCGCGCGGACCTGAGGCCGATGCTTGACTTCCACGGGAGGACGGGCGCGCTCGCC
>JBMFHR010000080.1:0-2072 GCA_049976725.1 Conexivisphaera sp.
TACTGGGGGTCGCCCGGCGGGGGACAGCTGGTCTGCGCGGCCGCGGCGGACGCGCTGAGGTCAACTGGCGTCGACGTCGCGCTCAGCGGCGTCTTCAGATTCGATCCGAGCCAGTACGTCCGCTGGTTCGGCATAGACATCTCTGGAATGAGGACCTACACGATGGGCGTGGGCCCCAGGGCCTTCGGCCTCATCAGCAGGGCCTACGCGTGGGTCCCCGCCAAGAGGGCGATCCGGGAGACGGGCGCCGAACTCCTGTTCACCGACGAGCCCACGTACAGGCCCCTCCTGGAGGAGTTCCCGGGCCTCGACGTCATAGAGTACATACACTTCCCCCTCGAGGCCTCAATGGATGCACGCCTCCGGGACCTCGGGTTCCACTACTCGGACGATCCGTACATTGCGTCCAGGTACGGCAGGTTCCCCATGAACCTGTACTGGAGGGCCTACATGAACCTCACCAAGAGGTACATGCGCTCCAACCCCTTCGAGTCCGCGCGCTCGGTGCTGACGAACTCCAGGTGGACTGCGGACGTCATCAGGCACGTCTACGGCGAGGAGCCCATCGTGCTCAACCCGCCGCTACCGCCCTCCGCCTCCATTCCAGGTGCCCCGCCGCCCTTCGACGCCAGGCGCAATGTCGTCGTCATGCTCGGGAGGTTCAGCGAGGAGAAGCGGTACGACTGGGTGGTCGGGGAACTGGGAAGGAGATTGAGGGAAATGGGAGCCAAGCTCGTGATATTCGGCGGCGCAGTCACGGGGACGCAGAGGGCCTACATGGATCGCGTGGCCACTGTGGCCAGGAGGGCCGGCCTGTCCGTCGCGGTCGGCGCCAGGGACGCGGAGGAGGCGACCTCCGGATCCGCGGATGTGAGGCTCGTGCCCAACGCCCCGAGGGATCTCATAGACGGCGCAATTGATCGCTCGAAGGTATTCCTGCACGCGACTGTCAACGAGCACTGGGGCATAGCGGTGGCGGAGGCGATGGCGAGGGGGTTGCCGGCGGTAGTCCACAGATCCGGCGGCGCCTGGACGGACCTCGCCGAGGAGGGGAGGAGCGGCATGGGGTACGCGACGCCCGAGGAGGCGATAGATGCAATAGGGAGGCTGGTCTCCGACGGGAGGGCGTGGGCGGATTTCTCGTCCGCTTCCCTCAGGAGGGCCGGCGAGATATCACTCGAGCGCTTCGAGCGCTCCCTCCTCGACGTGATCGAGGAAACCTCGGTCCGGGCGCCTACGCGAACGTCCCGAGCGCATTCTTGATGTATGATAGCCTGTACTTGAGCCAGTAGCGCCTGAACTCCGGGAGGCGGAACTCGCGGTAGAGCGCGCTCGCGAACTGCGCGTGCGCCAGCGCCACGAACGGCTTGAACGCGTAGCCGGGCGTGGATCATGGTGGTAGTGATGGCTGGCGACGGTCCACGGCACCTCGTGGATCCCCATGAGGTGCATGAGCACCCCCAGCACGGTCTCGTCGCTTATGAACCTCCTCAGATCGTGATCAACGCTGAGGAACGCGCGCTCCATCCCGGAGACCAGCGCCTCGTCGGGGAACCTCCTGATCCCCACGGCCTGCTTGGGGCCGAAGAAGAAGATCGCGCCTCCCCTGAGTAGGCCCGCCGACGATCTATCGTACACGCGGTAGAGGAACACCGGCAGCTTCCCTCCCTCCGAGTCCAGCTCATCTACCTTCCTGCTCCTGCGCATGAAGTGCCTCGCCCCCCTGTTCCACTCCTCCCAGTCGATGATGCCGTAGACGTCGCCCTCGAGGCGATCCGCTATCCTCCGGAAGCCGAGGTCCAACACGTTGTCGCTGTCCACGAGGACGACCTCCTTCCCCCTGCCCCCCAGCTCCCTGAGCATGGCGAACCACGTCGCTCCCCTCGACCCCCAGTTGCCCACCGAGAACGGGACGTGGAGCTCGCGCTCCAGGATCGCGCGCTGCGCCGGGTGGAAGACGTTGTCGACGAACACCATCAGCTCGTCCGCGTCGGCGTTCTTGGCGGACTTGAGGAAGTACTCATCGACCTCGTGGATCCTGTAGAACGGGAGGTAGGTGGCCAGGATCACGG
>JBMFHR010000081.1:0-1964 GCA_049976725.1 Conexivisphaera sp.
CGCGCGCGGGCGGTCCGCTTCTCGCCGTTCCCCTCGCTCATACCCGAGCGCCTCCGCCAGCGTGTCCGGGTCCAGCTCCAGCCTGAAGTCCACCAGCCCGTAGATCCTCAGTGCCTTCGCCTGTCCCGGCACGAGGACCACCCTGCTCCTCACGAGCCCCGCGAGCTCCAGCTTCCTCAGGTGGACCTTCGCCAGTGCCCTGCTCACGCCGAGCTTCGAGGCTATCATGGCCATGTGCATCTCCCCCTCCTTCCTCAGTAGCGCGACCATCCTGAGCCGCAGCGGGTGTCCGAGGGCGTCCAGCATCCTCGCGAGAACTTCCGGGTCCTCCATGCATGTCCATCGCGTAACTAAAAGATTACGTGTATAAAAAATTTTCCAGAACCCAGGCCCGGGATCAGGCCGCCCCTACAGCTTCCCTATGTCGTTGGGCACCTTTATTACCAGGGTGGGCTGCCCGACCTTCCACTCGGCAGGGATTATCTCGAACTCCTGCGGCGAGCCGGGGTGGCTGTATATGTAGCGGAGGCCCTCGAACGCGTTGTATATGTGGCCCACGTCCTTCCCCAGCCGGTCGTTGAACACCGATATGTACTGCACCACGCCGTCCGGATCCACGATGACCGTGCCGCGCCTGGTCATGCCGGTCTGCGAGTTTAGGAACCCGTATGCCGATGAGATGCTCTTGTTTATGTCCTCGACGAGCGGGTAGCTCACCTTGCTCACCCTGGGACTCGTCTCCCACCAGACCTTGTGCGAGTAGACGCTGTCGGTGCTGATCGCCAGGACCTCGGCGTTGGCAGCCCTGAACTTGTCGTAGTACCTCTGGAATGCCTCCAGGTCCGTCGCACAGACGAACGTGAAGTCGCCCGGGTGGAAGGTCATGATGACCCACTTTCCCCTCAGTTCCGAGAGGGATAGCTTCCTTATCGCGTTCTCCTTCGGGAAGAAGGCGTTGGCCGTGAACTGGGGTGCGGGTGATCCGACCTCTATCATGGTCGGGATAGCTCGGGGCATGCTGTTAATATTCCTTTTGTCATTTTTCACGATGAGTCTATCTCGATTTCCGATACCTTCCTGCAGCATTAAGTAAGCTAATGCCGCGCCGACCTCACCACGGAGGCGAGCCACGAGATGGAGGGTATAAGGGTGGATGGCCCGTGATGCGCCAGATTGACGCTGTCGGACTCCCATACCACATAGATCCGGCCGTCCCTGACCGCGCGCAGGTCACCCCACCCCCTCCCCTCGATCACCCCCGGATCCATCCTGAGCCAGGGATCCAGGTGGAAGATCACTGCGTCCGGATCCAGTTTCCTCACCGCCCCGGGATCCACCGGCGCGAAGCCCCAGTTCGCGCCCGAGAGCGCGTTGATCCCACCGGCCGCGTAGATCATCTCGTCGACGTAGGTCAGCGCGCCCGGGACCACCCTGTCTTCCTCGCCCCTCCCTAGCCAGAACTCCACGTAGATCCTGGGCCTGCTGGGAGGCGATGGATCGCCCGCCTCCCTCAGCTCGTCCCTCAGCCGGGACGAGAGCTCCCTGGCCTCAAGGTAGCGGCCGGCGAGCGTCCCCACGGTGATCACGTCGTCGAGTATCACGCCGAAGCTCCTTGGGAACGGGAGCAGCACCGTCCTGAAGCCAGCGCCCTCCACGATGTCCCTGAGGCGATCCTGGACGACGCCCTCCAGGAAGACCACGTCGGGCGCGACCTCCCGGAGGGCCTTGAGGCTCACGGTTGTGTAGGAACCGATGACGCGCTTCCTCGAGGGGAGGAAGGGGAGGCAGTAGGACGAGACCCCGACGAGCTCGTCGAGCGCGCCCACGTGCTTCAGTATGTCGGACGCCGTGGGCGAAAGGCTGGCTATCTTCACATCAATGGATGGTTGAACCATCCATATAAATATCGGTGCCCTCGAGCGCGCATCAGCTCCCCGAGGAGCCCGGGGTTCCTCATGAGCGCG
>JBMFHR010000082.1:0-1817 GCA_049976725.1 Conexivisphaera sp.
GAGAGGTTCGGGGAGAGGGCTGAGCTGGGGTCATCCTTCCTGGGATCCGTGTTCTCCCCCCTGTTCACGTCAGCGCCGGAGCTCATCGTGCTCCTGGTATCTGTGCTCATGTACGGGGGAGGGGCGGCATGGAGATAGGGACGGGCACGGTGTTGGGGGAGCCGTTCACGATATCGACTCTCGCCGTGCCTGCGCTGATGCTGAGCGCCGTGCTCGGGTCGATGCTGGGCCGCAGGCGTCCCCGGATGGAGGTGGATAGGGAGCTCGCATTGCCCTACGTGACGTTCGCGGCCCTTTATCCACTGGTCCTCCTGCCGGCCGTGTTGAGGAAGTCCAAGATCCCCGTGGCGACCGCGCTCATATTGGCATACGCCGTATACGCGATCGCTATGTATCGGGGTAGGGAAGGGGGGTCGCTCGTGGAGGCCGAGGGCCCAACGGCGCTGGAGAGATTGCTCGGGGAAGCCGGCGTGGCCTTTCAGCTGGCGATATCCGTGCCGCTGCTGCTCGTCGGATCGTACCTGATGGTGGGATCTGCCTCGGAATTGTCAGCGGAGCTCGGGATTCCGGCCCTCTCGCTCTCGATAGTCCTCGTGCCCCTCGCCACGGCGCTCCCCGAGACGGCGGCGTCGCTCATATGGGCGTACAGGGGAAGGGATACGCTGGCGCTGGGCGCGCTGGTGGGCGAGATGGTGATGTTCTCCACGGTCTACCCGGCGCTCGGAATGGTGCTCACGGACTGGAGGCTGAACTCGGCGGCGATCGCGAGCGTGGCCATGACGGAGCTCGCGTCGATGGCGACGCTGTGGCAGGTGCGCTCCGGAAGGCTCTCGCCGATCGCGATCTCCGGCATCATTCTGTACGTCGTGTACGCGCTGGTAATTCGCGTCCTGTGAGGTGCACGGCCATCGTGCATCCGCGGCGAACGAGGAGCCCGGGCCTGTTCGACTCCGGATGTCCCGCGCCCGCGCGATCTCATCCCTCAGTGCGTCTCCGAGCGCCCGCGCGTCCTCCTCCAGCTGGGCGTCCGAGATCTCCAATACCGTGAGCGCACGACCGAGCGATGAGTATCTTGTGGCGATCTCCGAGCGAGCTGAAGCAGGAAATCCCTGGACGGAGTCCATCAAGGAGAACAGCGAGCTGACGAAGTCGCCACTGTGCGCCGGTATCAGCATCAGATGGTAGTGCGGTATCCTGAGCCCTCTGGCCAGCATGACCACCGCGTCGGGGGACATGACGGAGTTTATCGCTCTCCCGGCAGCTGCCGCAACGGAGTAGAAGTGCCCGACGAGCTCGTCCGGCATCTCGTGGAAGAACCTGAAGTGGACCCTGGGCACGACGAGCACCTGCCCCCTGGAAACCGGATACCGGTCCATTATCACCATGAGCTCCTCGTCCTCGTGGACGAAGTGGGCCGGCTCCTCGCCCCGCGCGATCCTGCAGAACAAGTCCTCGGGCACGTGATCATTGATGCGGAGCTATCTATTGAAGTTTCCAGTTGACGCCCCGGGAAGTGCATTTTCAGTTCGAGATACTGTGCAAACGTAGATTTTCGGGCACGGATCCGGGCCGGCGGAACGCCGGGTGCAGCGGACAAACTAGTCCAGGAGGCCACTGCCCGCGAGATCCTCCCTGAGTCCCATCACCTCATCACGGAATAACCTGGGATCCATGGGGACTGCACTGGGGCTCACCGATGGCCGGAAGTCCATGGCGCCCAGCACTTCCCTGTCGACGTCCACCCCGGGAGCATACTCCTCCAGCGTCAATCCGTCATTGGTGAGCCTGAGGACTGCCCTCTCGGTCACGTAGAGCAC
>JBMFHR010000083.1:0-1808 GCA_049976725.1 Conexivisphaera sp.
GGAGGGCGCGGGGCCGGAGCCCCAGCTCGTGCAGCTGCCGCGCATCGTGGCGGCGTGGGACAACGCCAGCGGAACTGCCACGGTGGTCGGGATAGTCAACGGAACCGGTCTGTACAGCTACGTGGAGTCGAGCGCAGGAGGGGATCTAGTCGTGTTCGCCCCGTCGATCCCGGGCGGGGAACGCATCCCGGCGGCCGTGCTCTACGACGTGGGGAATTACACCTCGGAGCCGGCGGGGAACCTCACGGTGTACTATGAGCCAGTCCCGAGGGGCGAGGTCGAGGCCATCGGCGCCGGCGAGTTCAACGACACGCTGTTCCTGGGGAGCCTGAGGCACGTGTTCGTGGCGGAGGTGCACGATCACCACGTAGAGGTGCACATGGGGAACGAGACGCTGGAGGTGGGAAGGAAAAACTATGGACGCGGGCTCTATGCGGGGGTATTCGGAGGTGGAACCGACGAGCTGATCACCTGGAGCGGGAATGCGCAGCCGCCCACGCTGGCCGGGAACTGGACGAGCCCGTCGGGCGAGGTGTTGGAGTTCGGCGCTTACGTGTACGGGGATCACGTGTACATCGTGCTGCCGTCCGGGTGCTCCGATCTGGGCGGAATTTCCATCCTGGGGGAGAACTTCAGCGTGGGTGGACCCCTGATGCACAGATCCCTGCCGGTCGTCGTTGCGGCGCTCGAGTCCGCGGACCTAGCTGGGAAGCTGCAGGGATCCGGACACGTGCAGGTCACGCTTCGCTGCGGGGCCCGGGGAGGGATCGTGACGCTGAATGTGGAACACCCCGATAGGGCACTTCCCTATAATATCGTGCTGTACGGACAGGGCAGCATAATGCCATTTAAAGATTATATCCAGGAGCGCGCTGAGCATCGGCTAATCGGTTTCCGCTATTATCCAGTTCATCAATCCGCGAGATTGTCGGGCACCCAAATGGCTAAATTCAGCCGTGCACCACATTCCATGTGGCCGAGGTAGTGGACCTTGGAATACTGGGCACTCCGCCCGTGCTTAGCGGCTACCTGATCCTCTCGCATGGCTCCGGCGCACTGGTCGACGCAGGCTCCGCCAGCGTGGCGAAGGAGTACCTGTCACGCGCCAAGGAGCGCCTGGGCGGCGCCCGTCTGGAGTACGTTCTCATAACGCATGTTCACCTAGATCACGCGGGAGGCACCAGGAAAATCCTGGACGCGGAGCCCGGGATGCGCGCCGCCATCTACACGAAGGGGGCCAGGCATCTCGTGGATCCCTCGAGGCTCATGGAGTCGTCCCGGCAGGTCCTGGGAGGGGTCGTGGATCTGTGGGGAGGCATGGAGGCGGTGGATCCTGGGAGGCTGATCCAGATGGAGGATGGCGATGAACTGACTATAGGAAATTCCACCGCGAGGCTGGTGGCCACGCCGGGACACGCGTCGCACAGTTCCGCCTGGTACTTGGTCGAGGATCGCGTCCTGTTTCCCGGCGACTCGGCGGGCATGCTCCTCATAGGGGAGGGCGGGATCGCGTGGCCCACCGCCCCTCCGCCCTTCCGCATGGATATGTTCATGGAGTCCCTCTCCAAACTGGAGTCGCTCGATCCGAGGATCGTCTGCGTACCGCACTACGGCTGCACGCGCAGGGCGCGTGAGTACTTGGAGAGCACCAGGAGGATCTACATCGAGGTGGATCGCGCGCTCGCGCGGGTCTGCGACGAGGGCGTCCGCGGCGACCCCGAGGTGCTGGACGGCGTACTGGAGATCCTGAAGCTGAGCGAGATGCCCAGGGGGAAATTCCTGGACGACGAGCTCATGAGGAACGTCAG
>JBMFHR010000084.1:0-1596 GCA_049976725.1 Conexivisphaera sp.
TATCGGGTTACCCCGCCTTCAAGGCGCTCCTCTGCGAGGTGAGGAGGGCGTGAGCAGGCCCGGCTTCGCCGTCGACGCGGACAGGTGCTTCGCCTGCCTCGCGTGCGTCCTCGCGTGCAGGGCCGCGACGGGGGGAGAGGCCAGGGCGTGGGTGCTCTGGCTCGAGTCGGAGGAGGAGGGCAGGCCCTTCTGGATCCCCTACGTCTGCACGCAGGTGGGGGAGCCCGCGTGCGGGTTCGAGGGCCAGCCGCCATGCGCGCGCGCTTGCCCCTCGGGCGCCATAGCCTACGGGGACCTCGGGGATCCCTCATCCCCAGCGGGCAGAGTGGCGGCGAGGGGCCCCGCGAGGCCCCTCCCCTCGGTCCCGAGGGCGCCCGGGGCCGTGCTCGTCGGGCGCGTCCCGCGCGACCTGGAGGTATCCCTCCCGAATCCCGGGTCGGTGATACCGAGGAGGCGGATACCAGCCTCGAGTTTGTGAAACTAGCATTTCCGTAAATGCCATCGGCCGAAATAACGTTAATTATTTGGAATTGGGAGCTGAAAGGGGCTTCGCACGTCACGCCTGGCTCACGGCGGGCGCCGCGGCGAACGCACGCGCCCTAATCGAGACCGCGCGGAGCCCCACTATCATCAGGATGTAAGAGACCACGTCCAGCGCGATGGCGGCGAAGGCGATGTCCGCCGAGACGAAGGTAACGAAGGCAACTGCCACCGTTATCAGCTCGATTATTATCGATGCCCTGATGAGGCCTGAGCCGTAGTCCTCGTCAAGCCTCCAGAGGCCGATCCAGATCATCACCTGGCCCACTAAAGCGAGGAGTGCTCCGATCAGCATCAGGCCTGAGGCGGCCAGGGCGCCGGCCAGCATTCCCGCAGAGCCATAGTACGGCGGATACGTGGGGGCCGAGCCCATGTACTCCATGAGCATGAGCGATGGGAATATTGTTACAAGGGCCACTGCGTAGGTGGCCACGAGCAGCACGAACCCAATCGTGAGCAGCACGATCCCCGTCCTGCCTATCCCGTACCGGAAGCGGTCTGCGTCCCTGAGCCTGGACCACCCGATCCACTGAAGCACCAGCACGACGACGCCCACCACAGCGCTTATACCTACTATGGCAGCGAGCGCTGGATAGATGTGAGATAGAAGGTCGGGCGGGATCGGCTGTTGCCCAAAGTAGGATGATCCGAGACCTGCACTTAGGTAAGTTCCGACCGCGAGCGCAGCGCCGGCCATGAGCGCTATGACGCCGCCTATGAGGCCGACCAGCATCGACCACAAAAGAGCCCTGGCGCCGCTCGACACGAGCTCCCCGGGATGCGCCTGACTCATGCCGATCTCAAGACGATCGTAATTCTACAATTCCATATAAATATTGTCTCTTCCACATAATCTCGCGCAGAGAAGCGCGAGGTTCTTCTCGAAGCACTCTGAGCATACCTTCGCGCGCTCGCGCGAGGCCATCTAATACTGCGATTACTGAGGAGGGCGGGAACCGTGATCGAAGTGCCCGCTGGAATTTATCAGGTTCAACGCGTATCCGGTCAGCAGCTTCTCCAGGAAGTAGCAGAACGGCCTGTGCGCGCGCCTCTCAT
>JBMFHR010000085.1:0-1589 GCA_049976725.1 Conexivisphaera sp.
GTTATAGTGCTCGGATCGGGGATAGCCGGGCTCCGCGCTGCCCTCGAGGTTGCGAGGGTCAGCAAGGGAAAGCTCAGGCTGGCGGTCATCTCCAAGGTCCAGGTCATGAGGTCGCACTCCGTGGCCGCGGAGGGAGGATCCGCGGCGGTGCTGTACCCGGAGAAGGGCGACAGCTTCGACCTGCACGCCTACGACACCGTGAAGGGCGGCGACTTCCTCGGCGATCAGGACGCCATCGAGATGTTCGTCAGGCTGGCCCCCTACGAGATAATGATGCTCGAGAGGTGGGGCCTGCCATGGAACAGGCTGGAGGACGGCAGGGTCGCCCAGAGGCCATTCGGGGGCCACTCGTACCCCAGGGCGACGTTCGCCCGGGACAGGACGGGCTTCTACGAGGTGCAGACCCTCTACGATAACCTGCTCAGGTACGCCGGGGAGAACGTCGACCTCTACGAGGAGCACTTCATGACCAGGGTGATAATAGAGGACGGGACGTTCAAGGGCTTCTACGTGATAGACATGAAGACCCAGGACCACAAGCTGTTCCTGGGCAAGGCCGGAATAATAGCAACGGGCGGTGTGGGGAGGCTCTACGGCTTCTCCACCTACTCCCTCACGGTGACGGGCGACGGTATAGCGGCCGCGTACATGGCGGGGCTGCCCGTGAAGGACCTGGAGTTCATACAGTTCCACCCCACTGGCCTCGTGCCCACGGGCATACTCGTGACCGAGGGCGTCAGGGGCGAGGGCGGGATCCTCAGGAACAGGCTCGGGGAGCGCTTCATGGAGCGCTACGCGCCCAAGTTCAAGGACCTCGCCTCGAGGGACGTCGTCTCCAGGGCGATAATACGCGAGATAATGGAGGGCAGGGGATTCAAGGGGCCGAACGGCCTCGACTACGTCCTGCTGGACTTCAGCCCGATAGGCAGGGAGAGGATAACCGAGAGGCTGCCCATGATGATAGAGCTCGGGAAGGAGTTCGCCGGGATAGATCCGAGGGACGAGCCCCTGCCGGTGAGGCCGGCGGCCCACTACACGCACGGCGGCATACACGTGGACAAGTACGGCAGGGTCCCCGGCGTGAAGGGGCTCTGGGCGGCCGGCGAGGCGGCGTGCGTCAGCATACACGGCGCCAACAGGCTGGGCGCGAACGCCACGATGGAGTGCGCGGTCTACGGCATGCTCACCGGGGCTCAGGCGGCCGAGTACGCGATGGCCGCGGACGATCCGCCGAGCGTCTCCCGGTCGATCGTGGACGAGGAGGCGACGAGGATCAGCAGGCTGGGCGAGGGCACCGAGAGCCCGTACGCGGTCAGGCAGGACCTGTGGAAGATAATGGACGCGCACGTGTACGTCTACAGGGACGAGCAGGGGCTGTCAACCGCGGTGAAGCAGATCAAGGAGCTCAAGGAGCGCATCAAGAACCTGAGGGTGACGGACAGGGCCAAGTACTACAACGAGGACCTCTTCAGGACCCTCGAGACCATAAACATGGTCACGCTGGCGGAGGTCGTGGCCGTCGGCGCGCTCGCTAGGAAGGAGAGCCGCGGCGGCCACTACAGGGTGGACTACCCGAAGAGGGACGACGC
>JBMFHR010000086.1:0-1544 GCA_049976725.1 Conexivisphaera sp.
CCCGGCCCTCAGGGGGATGCGGGGGCCGCCGACGCCCACCTTGACCCTTATCCCAGCGTCTTGACAGGCTCCGGGACCACGGCCCAAGAGCAAACGTTATCTCAGGGCGGTCCCCTGAGCCGAACCGCGCGCCGTGAGGAGGAGTGCCGGCCAGTCTTCTGACCGATGATGCGCCGTGGCTAATCCGAGCGCGCGATCATGTTTTAACCCGGCAGCCAGCAACGTGCGGCGTGGAGAAGAATCCAAAGAGGAGGGCGGCCGAGGGAGCCCTTCCCTTCCTCAGCGGCGCGAGGATCGTCGGCATGGGCACTGGCTCCACAGTTATGGAGCTGGTGGCTATCATGGAACCGGACGACAGGCTCTACGTGCCCACCTCGGTTGAGACCGCGCAGGCCCTCGCGCGCAGGGGCTTCAGGGTGACGCACCCGGCATCGGTCAGGTCGATAGACGTCTACATCGATGGAGCGGACGAGGTCGATCCCAACTTGGACATGATAAAGGGGAGAGGAGGGGCGCTCACCGCGGAGAAGCTACTGGCCAATCACTCGAGGACCCGGATCTTCGTGGTGGATGAGAGCAAGCTGGTATCCAGGCTGGGGGAGAGGGGGCCCCTCCCGGTGGAGGTGCTGCCGGAGGCGATAGGGCTTGTCGAGGGCCGCCTGGAGGAAATGGGACTGCGCTTCTCGGAGCGCTCCTGCCCCAGTAAGCGCGGCCCGCTGCTATCAGACACCAGGGGATACCTGCTGGACCTCGAGGTTCCTCCGGGGATGGCCCCTCGCGAGCTGGACTCCAAGGTGAGATCCATAGCGGGCGTCGTGGAGACGGGATTCTTCCTGGGGATGGCCGACGCCGTGGTCGTGGGCTACAGCGACAGAACCAGGGTCATCTCGAGGAGACCCGTAAGCGATGGATCACCTTGACCTGCGCTCGCGAGGGAGCCTCAGGAGCTCCTTCTCGGGATCGTAGTCAGCCAGGTGCGCGTAGAGGAGCCATGAGAGGAAGCAGCGGAAGCCCCTCTCGGCGTCCTCCTCGCTTTCCCAATAGTGATAATTCCTCAGGATGTCCAGCAGCTCCTCGCGGCTCAGGGCCCTCCTTTCCCTCAGGCGGTGGAGGATCTCCCTGAAAGGTTCCAGCCCGGACAGAGCCTCGCCGAGCTCCCTCCGGGCGTGCGACGAGCTCTCGCTGCTCAGCCTCTTGCCGAGTTTCGTCAGCATTATGTAGCCCGAGTCGGCCTCCACCAGTCCGAGCATCTCCGCCGCCCTGAGCGCGTGCGGCAGTATGTCGAGGTCGGCGCCGGACGCCCTGTTGACGGCATCGGCATCTGCGACTCCCCCCAACCCGCTGAGGTAGCCGAGGAGGCCCATGACGTGGTCAGGGGAAACGCAGATCGGGAACGCTTCCGACGCCAATTTTATACTCCGAACCTCCTGTATGACATGTGTATAGCTATATTTAAACTTATAGGCACAGTAATGAGGATATTGGTCAGGTAAGGGCATCTCCCATCGACGGCAGCGCGGGTAGCCCCCTGTCCCCCCGCGGTG
>JBMFHR010000087.1:0-1529 GCA_049976725.1 Conexivisphaera sp.
CCCTTCCGAGTTGCACCAACCTCACGCCCCTCGCGCGGAACTCCAGGGGATCGTAGACCCTCCTGGTGTCCACGACCAGCCCCACGCCGGCCGAGCGGAAGTCGTCCGCGCTCAGGCCGCGGAACTGCGCCCACTCGGTGGCGAGCACGGCCGCGTCCGCCCCCCTCAGGCACTCCCCCGGATCCCTGAGGACATCGACCTCGTTAGTCCTCGCCGCGGGGTCGCACGCCCTCACATCTGCGCCCCTCGACCTCAGCTCCCCTATCAGGCGGAGGGGCGGGGACTCCCTCGTGTCGTCGGTGTCGGGCTTGAAGGAGACCCCGAGGACGCAGATCCTCCTGCCCCTCAGCCCGCCGAGCTCCTCCTCCAGGATGTCGGCCACCTCCCGGGGGCCCCTCGAGTTCATGCCGAGCGCGGCCTCCACGAGGTCGAGCCCGACCCCCCTGTCCCTCGCGAACCTCGATATCGCCCTCAGGTCCTTCGGGAAGCAGCTCCCTCCCCATGCCATCCCGGCGTTGAGGAACTCCGGCCCTATCCTCCTGTCCATCCCTATCCCCCTCATCACGACGTCGACGTCGCAGCCGGGGATCCTCATGCACAGCCTGGCGAACATGTTCGCGAAGGACACCTTCATCGCGAGGAACGAGTTGTTCGCGTACTTGATCAGCTCCGCGTTCTCGGGGGTGGTCCTGAGCACAGGCGGGTCGTTCTCGACCGCCGAGCGCCAGAGCGCCTCCAGCGCGTCCCCGGACCCGCGGTCGGCCTCCCCTATCACCACCCTGTCGGGGCGGAGCGCGTCCTCTACGGCCTTCCCCTCCCTCAGGAACTCCGGGTTCATCGCGAGCCCGAAGTCCCGGCAGCACGCCATCCCGGACTCCCGCTCCAGCGCGGATCTCACGATCCCCATGGTGGTCCCGGGGATCACCGTGCTCTTCACGACCACGACCCGGTACCTCGGGTCGGCGCGCATCGCCTTCCCTATGTCGCGGGCCGCCGCCTCCACGTACCTGGGGTCCATGGACCCGTCCTCCCTCGAGGGGGTCCCGACCGATATGAAGACGAAGCCCGAGCCGCGGACCGCCTCCGCCGGGTCGCCGGTGAACGATATCGTCCCCCCATCCATGGCCCTCCCCAGGAGCTCCTCCAGCCCCGGCTCGTAGATCGGGGTCCTCCCCGAGCTGAGCGCCTCCACCCTGGCGCCGTCCACGTCGTAGCCTACGACCTCGATCCCCCTGGAGGCCATGGCGGCGGCCATCACGAGCCCCACGTACCCCAGGCCGAAGACCGCCACCCTCGGCGTCCGCCTGGCCAAGCGCCTCACCTCGCCCCCAGCTCCGCCCTGAACCACTCGATGGTCCTCGAGAGCCCCTCCCTCAGCGGGGTCCTCGGCTCCCACCCCAGCTCCCTCCTGGCGCGCGAGATGTCGGGGCGCCTCCTCCTGGGGTCGTCCGGGAAGGGCGGCAGGTGCACTATCTCGGACCTGGAGCCGGTCAGCTCGAGGATCAGCCCCGCGAGCTCCATGACGGAGA
>JBMFHR010000088.1:0-1414 GCA_049976725.1 Conexivisphaera sp.
AGGACAGCGAGGTCGGTCGCGCGGGCGCCAAATACCGCATGATCCCCCAGTCCCAGCCCCCGATCCCGATACCCTCTACACCTTCGCCGTCTTGGTACAGTCCACATATGACCACAATAAAGAAATACTATATATTGAAGTATGGAGAGATGACTATGTGCGCCTCGAATATACCGCATGCCACAGGATCATGGTGCTAGTGGCCATTGTGGTGCGGTTCCCTCCTAGCCTCACGCATTTCAGGGATAGTGCATCTATTCCAGAACAGCTTGTACAGCCTCAGCTTATCCGGTAGATCGCGCAGGCCCAGTATCCACGGAATTAATATAATTATTATCTGTCTAAGTACTGCCGTGAGTATCATCTCGTTGTATAGAGAATGCCACCACGGGATTGAATCGCCCCATGCCTCCAGCGGATCGTAGGGCAGAAGCCAGTATGCACCTATTTGCCATGACTTGACGTTGAATTTTATCATGCCGAAATCCACCTCGTTTAATCCGTATTGCAGGCCCTCCACAGAATGGATGAGCCCCATGTCCGTGAGCAATCTTATAGTATAGGTCTGATCCAGGCTGCTTTGGTCGTAGGTCTGTAGGTACAATGCACCGTCACAGAGGCCCGAGCGTGCCATCCTGGTGAGTTGCGCTACGACGACCTCTAACGGATTTCCGGAGTATAGGGCGGCTTGAATGGAGCCACCGCCCTCGAAGTACCGGTAAGCGCTGTTCAGCTGAGTCATCCTCACAGTGGAATTTTCGGCCAAGTAAGCGCTGAGATAATTGTAGGAATGCGTGGCGTTCATCAGCATATCATATGGCCCGACAACGTATACCTGACTTGTATTTACATGAGTTATTAGATCCTGTGAATCGGAGTATGGATTGACGGGCCCCAGCGGTGACAGTTTAGCGTATTGGGCTGTACCCGACGTCGCGTTCAGCTCCAGCAGAAGCGTTGCCGCGAAGTCATCTGGATAGTGCTGAGATGCCCATTGCGCATTTAGCGCCGGCACAAAGGGCGTGGCCCAATAGGGACCCAGTATCATTCCTGCGGCGATAGCTATGATGACTATTGCCGCAGCGCGCTTGAGCATTTTCTTGTGATCGGCCTTAACCATGCTGAACTTTATCCCACCGATGTGCGGGGTCGCAAGGCCCCTCCGCCGAGCAACCACGGGGTGCGCTCCGATAAGTATGGGCAACACTGCCGGGATTATCGGTATCGGTACATGTCACCTGTAAACCACACCATTAGTTCTCATGGTTATTATCCGCCTCAGCTTGAGTGAATTCCACAGATCTGCCCCGCCTTTGTCATTATACGGGAGACTATGATGTTGTTCGTGCCGATGCCAGAGGCGAAGGACTATAACTCTGCTGGGGTCATGATACGATTAGGCACTATCCGCACT
>JBMFHR010000089.1:0-1212 GCA_049976725.1 Conexivisphaera sp.
GACTCCAGCTGCCTGGTCTTCTCGTCGGTCCCGGAGGAGCCCGAGGGAGCTGTCTGTGCTGATCCCGTCGGCGAGGAGGACTGTGTCTGTGTCTGTGTCTGGGTCATCCTGCTTAGCTCCATCTCCGACTCCACCTTCCCCTTCTTGTACTCCCCCACCGCCCTTCCGAAGGAGTGAAAGATCTCGGGTATCTTGTTCGCGCCGGCGAAGAGCACCACCGCCACTATGATCACTATTATCAGGTCGGTGGCGCTGTCCAGCAAACCTGGCCTGAAATCATTTAAGGAACTACTGCTGGGCGCCACGTGTGAAAGTCGGCCGAGGCGCCCGTCTCTCCTTCGGCCCTTCATGGATAGCGCTGCTCACGGAGATGGATACCGCATCTATCATAACTGGGCTACAGGCGGGGGCGCTTCATGGCTGCGTGATGGCGCTGCTGGCGCTGGCGCTGACAGCGCCTCTGTTCTTCGTGCACGAGGTGGCGGGCTCCCTCGGTCCCGCGTCGGGCATGGGAATAGGAGGTGCGGTCAGGAAGCTCTACGGAAGGAGGAGCGCCACCACTCTCACGTACATTTCACTGATGGCCATGTCCGACGTGGTGGGCTACATAGCGCAGTACTCGGGGATCGCGCTGGCTCTGCAGTTCCTTGGGCTCCCGACAATCCTCGACTTCCTGATAGCACTCCCGGCGACCATCGCCATGGCGCACAGGTCAGGCAGCTGGCGGGTCCGGGCCATGCTGCTGGCGCTGAGCATATTCCTGGTTGGCGCCGTAATGGCATCCGCCTTCATGTCCCATCCGGTGACCACATGTATGGACGACATGAGGATACCACACATTGACGCATCCTTCTACTACATGACGGCGGCGCTAGTGGGAGCGACCATCTCTCCTTGGTCAATCGCGTTCCACTCGGGCGCCAGGCGGCTTCGCGTCGAGAGCCGCGCGCTGCGGCTGGAGGTCCTGGCCGGCGCACTGGCGTCCCAGCTCATAGTGGCTGTGGCAATCATGGATGGGGCCGCGGGCGGCGGCGCCTCGCCCAGCGGCATACAGGACCTGTTGAGGCCCCTGGGCAACGCGGCGCGGTACCTGCTGGGTGCGGCGTTCATCGGAGGGAGCCTGCTGGCTATCAGCGCAATAGCGCTGACGTCATCGTGGAGGGTTCTGGGCGCCGGCGCCAAGAGGGGCGCGCTCGCATTCGAGCTGGTTCC
>JBMFHR010000090.1:0-1191 GCA_049976725.1 Conexivisphaera sp.
ACTTAGCCCCGTACTAGAATTCTGTCCCACAGCCACCACCAGCGAAATCCTTAAATTATATATTGGACGTGAGAAACCTGCGTGAGGATAACTGTGCTCGTGGACAATTACGCCGCCAGACCTGTATCACTGCGTGGGAAGTTGCTGGCCGAATGGGGCTTCTCGGCGTACCTCCACGAACCCAGAATTCTCTTCGATACGGGACTGAGCGGTTACGCACTGATCAACAACGCGCGGGCACTGGGCATCAGCTTGGATGAGCCCGACTACCTGGTCCTGAGCCACAGGCACTCAGATCACACCGGCGGCGTCATTAAATTCCTCGATACCAGGTCCAGGCCGATAAGGATTGTAGCGCATGAGAATCTATTTGCTAGGGCGACCGTCGTCGATGAGAGGGGCGAGTTCGAGATCGGGGTCAACTTCACCAAGGATGACCTGAGGAGGAGGAACGCTGACCTGACGCTGATAAAGGATCCTCATGCTCTCCCCGGGGATGTCCTAGTATCAGGGGAGATCCCGAGGAGGTGGGGACCGAGCCACGCGGGGGGCGTCGGGGACGCTATCCCGGACGACATGGCACTCTACGTGAACGGTCCCCAGGGCCTAGTGGTCATAACCGGCTGCGGACACTCGGGACCCGAGAACACCGTCGAGTACGGACTTCAGCTGACGGGCACCGATAGGATCCACGCGATCATCGGGGGCTTGCACTTCATGGGGCTCGACGAGCACAGGATGAGGGAAGCTGCCGATTACATCGCAAGTAGGAGGCCGGAGCTCGTGGTGGGGACCCACTGCACGGGCATCGTGGGCCAGGCCATCCTCTGGGAACGCATGCGCGACTCCTTCGCGCTTGGAGGAGTTGGCGCATCGTTCGAGCTCTGACGCGGCTCCTGATGTAATCCGCCGTGCTGGTGACCGGGAGGATCGTACACGACGCGCGCGTAGAGCCATTCGATTTACAGGATTGGGAGATGATGCGCCGAGAAGACAACCGTTCCGAGAAGGGAAATGACGGAGACCTGCGGATGCGCTGGAGAGCGGTACGGGAGAATTCATCTCGGGATTGGCGCAGGCGTCAGCCTTCAAGGACTTGGCCGAGGAATAGAGCAACTGGATTTACGCCTAGGCTAGATGTGGACGGAGAATCCCAGAGTCCCTCAGGGCTGGATGTCTTTCCTCGCGGAT
>JBMFHR010000091.1:0-1142 GCA_049976725.1 Conexivisphaera sp.
CACGTTCAGGAAGCCGAAGCCCATGGAGTTCCTCTCGCCTATTCCCGCGTCGAGCGCGAACTCCAGCAGCCTCCTGCGCACGGGATCCATGGAGGTGAAGTAGAACCTCCAGGTCGACCCCACAACCACCACGTCCCCGCCCTCCATGGGGATCCTCACGGGTATGGGCGCCCTCACGAGTTTAGCGATCTCGAATATCCCGAGGGCCGGATCCACGCGCGGCGCCCACCCGTGGAACTCGCGGAACTTCCTCAGGAGGTTGAGCTCCACGGATCCCAGGAATGCCCTGATGCCGGCGCGCGGCCTCCAGTAGATGAAGCCGGGCCTGCGCTCCTCGGGCGGCACCTCGAACCGCTCGTATGCCGGCTCCGGTATCCTGACGACGACCGGCGTCGAGGTCACGATGACGGATCCCCAGCCAACGTGGGGGCGGACCATCCTCACGCCGGTGAGCTCGAACGACATCTCGCCCACGTGCACCTCGTGCCCCACGTAGTGGGCCAGCAGCAGCCCGTAGATCCTCCTGATGATGTCCTCGCTGGGGCTCGCCACGATGAGGTGCATGGGATGCCCGCTGGGCACCCTTAGGTCCCGCGGTATCGGGAAGGGATTCGAGAACGTGAAGAACTTATAGCCGCGCATGTCGTGGAGCTCCCCGTAGCCGGATCCGAGGAGGAACCTGTAGATCAGTCCCTGGAGCTTGGAATGGTAGCGCGAATCGTACGCGAAGTCGCCGCGGGCCCTCAGATCCAGCAGGAGCCGCACGTCCCGGGAGAGGGGGCTTTCTCCTATAAAGGGGAACCGGGCACCGATCGTGCGGCGTGCCGCACCACGCGAAAGCGCCGGCGCTAGCATGAGCGTTGAAATCGGACTGATGTAGGATCGAATGCGGATGGCGGCAGGAGTAAGACGCCTGCGCCCTCCGTTCCCGGGATAAAGGTGTTGGGCGGGCCGTCGGCCCGGGGGCCATTAGCTTATTATCGACGCGCCATGGCTCACCGGCGGGTTGCCGGGGGCCGGCTGGTGGCGCACGCGCTTCGCTCGCTGGTTCCTGCTCGGGATCCTCGTGGGCGCAGTGTCGGGCGCCTCCGCCCTGGCGCTCTACTATCTGATGGCCCTCGTCAGGGCGATCTCGCTGGGGG
>JBMFHR010000092.1:0-1005 GCA_049976725.1 Conexivisphaera sp.
CTCGACGCCTGGAGGGTGCTGCAGGGGGTGGGCGGCGCCATGATAATGGCTAACGCCGGAGCACTGATCTCCGAGGTGTATCCGCCGTGGGAGAGGGGGAGGGCCTTCGGCTACTACACGATGGCCGTCTACGTGGGGACCATCGCTGGCCCCCTGATAGGTGGAATGATAGTGAGCTACCCTGAGCTCCTGGGGCTCGCCTCCTGGCGCTGGGTCTTCTTCGTCACCCTCCCGCCCGCGGCCGCCGGGCTCCTGGCCTCCTGGATCATGCTCCGCGAGCCACACGACCTACCCGGCCCCGCGAAGCGCATGGACGTCAGGGGCATGGCCCTCTCAATACCGGGGCTCTTCTCGATCATGGTGGGCTTGACCGAGGGATCGTTCGTGGGCTGGGATCCTGCGTCGACCGCGGCGCTGGCGGCCGGCGCCATCCTCCTGGCGGCTTTCCTGTTAGCCGAGGCCCGCTCCGGCCAGGACGCACTCCTGGACATCTCGCTCTTCTCGGACCCCGGCTTCACAGCCGGGAACCTGGCGGCGCTCCTGAACTACGCAGGCTTCTACTTCCTCCCCTTCTTCCTCTCCTACTACATGCAGAGGGTGCTCGGCTATCCTCCGTCCTACGCGTCCGAGGTTCTGCTGGCAATCTTCCTCTCAATGGTCGTGCTAGCCCCACTGAGCGGCCGCCTCTCGGACAGGATAGGATCGAGGGGGCTGGCCACGGGCGGGATGGCACTCATAGCCGCGGGCATCGCGTCCATGGCGATGCTCGGGACGACCGCGACCGCCCAGGAGGTGATGCTGAGGGCCCTCGCAGTGGGCGTGGGCATGGGGCTCTTCTCCTCCCCCAACACCGCGGCCGTAATGCGCTCCTCCCCCAGGGAGAGGCTCGGGACGGCGAACGCCACGCTGAGCACGGTGAGGGTCATAGGGCAGGCCCTGAGTCTGGCGATAGCCGGCTCGCTGGCGGCCGTCCTGATCCCAAGGGCGACGCTCGTCTACATATTC